>SKQO01000125.1 GCA_007118975.1 Halobacteriales archaeon
AAATAGCGCCCGACCGTTTCGGCGGCGTTTTCGACATACTCCGTATTTGGCTCGTTGTTTCCTCGAAGCGGCGTCGGAACGGCAACGATGACGACGTCTGCGTCCGCGATCACCGCGGGATCCGTGGTGAACTCGGCGTCACTCGAGGATACTACCTCGTCGCCAACCTCCTGAATCGGGTCCCAGCCACCGCGCAACGCCGCGATCTTTTGCTCGTCGATGTCGTACCCGCGAACGTCCACACCAGCGGCATCGAATGCCATCGCGATCGGCAACCCAACGTACCCCAGGCCGACGACGCATATCGTGCCCACCTGCGGGCTCGAATCGGATACATGGGGTTGGGCACTCGTCATGGCCACACCAACGTCATTCCCGATCGGGCAATCCGGACGTGTTGACTTCGGTAGTCGCCGGATCTAGGTATGACTTCCTTCGACAAGTGACAGGATTGTAGCATGCTGCGTGCTCTCTCGTTGCGGAAAAAGCCTCAAAGGTAATTGGTCGTAAAACACCGAGAGCGGCCGCAAACGTCACGATAGGTTGATTCTATACAATTCCCGGCTATCAGACCAACCAATTCGTGACATTCACGGATTTATTTCTGATGTTAATTGCATTTTTGACAGGACCCCGGCTGAGCAATCGATGAGCATCCCCCCGATGTCCCCCAAATAATGCGACCCACGCGGCGAGACGGTTCCCCTCACCACTGACGGGTTATGGCAGCCTTGAACTTCTCTGACCCCTTGGCACTGAACCCCTCAGACACGAACTAAGGACGCACAGCGGGACCGCTCTTACCTTCGCGGTTGCATCCTCATGCCCACCTTGACGTCACTTGAGAGGCACGACGTCACCGGTGTGACCGAACAATTTATTCGAGAACTACTAGCGCGCGACATCAACCCAGAGATGCAAATCTCGATACGCCGACCTCGAACTCGGCTGATCCGGCACTTCGCGGTCGTGATCTGCATAGAGCAACAGTTCCAACCGGCGTTGGTCACCGGAGAAGGTCTCGTTATCGGTGCGAAATTCGACTGACTGGTGAACGGTCTCGTTGTGGCCGAGGGAGAGTTCGAGTCGCCCCAGTTCCGTGGATTGAACCGGTGTCACGTCCGTGGCGTCGGTGTCCGGATCAGCTTCGATATCGACGATTTGGAGCTTCACGATGATGGTGTAATTTACCGGTCGGTGCTCGCGATTTTCAACGCCAATGAGCAGTTCTTCGGTCTGTCCCACCACGAGCTCCGTGGGATACTCGGCGGCGACCGGAGCATCGTCTTCCGCCTCCGAAAGGACGTAGAATCTCGTGAACTCCTCCCCCGGCGGTGGGGACATGACGACAACGCCGATCGTGAGGAGGGCAGCGACGAGGGATGCCCCCAGCATGATCGTCACCGCCACGTCGAGACGGTTACCCGGCTCGAATAGCCCCTCCCGTATCCCCCTCACCCAGTGGCGATACGGGAGCTGGAACCGTTCTTCTCGAGGGATGGCCTGACGCCGAATCGCTGCGGTGACAAGCATGAGTAGAACGAACGCACTCGTCCCCACCATGACCGGAATCAGCCGCAGCCCCCAGGGCGAGAAGTTGGCCACGAGTCCTACGAACGGAACAACCACGATCGACAGACCGATTGATAGCGTGATCCGTTCGATCCCGTCGATGCGCGGTGAGGATGCGAGGAATCGTGCGGCAGGACCGTGTCCACGCACCGAACGAGTCTCTCCACCCCCTGCGGCTGGAAATAACGCGGCGACCAGCGCGTATCCGGGCACGAACAGAAAAAACACGACTCCGAGCGGGATCCGAAGGGGCGTCTCCCTGATCCCTGGCACGAAGACTGCGAGATTGACCAGGGCCAGGAACACTGTGACCATCGCGAGGTCGGCGGGAAACCACTGAGCGATCGGTTTCGCAGCCCCTTGAATGACGTCCCAAACATCGTCGATATCGGCCAGCATACCCAACGTGTCTCACTCCAGGCCGTCGGGTGATCGATCGGTCGCCCCGACGGTGTCCGCATGCGTTTCCTCGCAAACGTCCCGGACTCGCTGGAGGTACCCGTCAGCCGCCTCCGCGGAAAGGTCGGCATCGGCGAAGACGACACGTTCGAAACAATCCGTGACGAACGCCAGGTCGTCCGTGGGGGATGCCCCGTTTTGCATGCGCTGCCGTTCTAAGAATTCGCCATGGGTCAAGCTCCCATCGGAACCGTCTCCGCACGCGGAGCGAATCGCTGCGTATCCGAGTACCACTGCGTCGTCGATGCTCCCCTTTTCGAGTCGATCGTTTGCGATCTGTACGAGCGTTCGATCGTCCGTCGAATCCACCTCCATCGAGGCGTTGGCGAACTGCCGGAGCCATTCGGGATCGTGCCCTGCATCATTGTCTTGCGTCGAATCCACTCGGAGGCGGGATCGGATTGCCTTCCAGACCCAGAGCCGGAAGACCATCAACGCACCCAGACCAGTCACGAGGCCGATCAGGATCAGCTGGATCCAGCTATCCCCCCAGGGGGGCGGCCCGAGAACGCCGTGCAACCAGGCATCTAACTGATCGAGGAACCCGGCGGCCGACCCGACGCCGGCGATCGTCTCACCACCGTCCGATCGCAGGGCACTCTCCGGCAAAAAGATCAGCACGTCCGCAGCCGTTGAGTCGAGGTTCAACCCGGTACCATCGAAACCCACTGCCACCTCGACGAGCCCCGGTTCGACAGTATCTGGAACGGCCAGTACAGCCTCGAACGTCCCATCCTCGTTGGTCTCGATCGAGCCGGCGTCCTCCCCTGCGATGGTGACATCTACTTCCTGGCCCTCGACCGGGTCGCGGTCGGTAGTCAGCAGCGAACCCGATAGAGTGAGTACATCGCCCTCGCGGTCGACGTTCACGCCAAGTTCAGTTGCGGTAGGGGTGACAACCACGGTCCGTTCGGCCGGTCGAGCAGTAACTGCCCGGTTGTCGCCCGGGGGTGCCACTCGTATCGTACGATCGCCATCTTCGATTTCGGCGGGCACACGAAACGAATCACCGAATTCACCGTTTTCCACCGTTACGTTGCCGAGGGGCTTGCCGCCGAACGTAACACTTACCGGCGCGTCATCGATGCCAACCCCTTCGGCGGCCATGGTACCCGCAAAGGGTGCTTCGTCACCGTACGCAACCGTGTCTGGAACGTCGGTAAGGGTGAGCGACGCGTCCACCTGTTCGATCTCCACGGGCACCGTTTCGTTGCTCTGCAGATATGGCGTCGCCGGATCCGGGACAAAGGTCATGTCGAGGTCGATCTCGCCAGCAATCACCCACACCGGTCGATACGTGAAATCAAATCTCCCTTCGTCGTCCGATCGGACCGAAATGTTCCGTTCACCGAGATCGATCGTCCCATCCGTCCGTTCGATGGGCGTTCCATCGGCCCGTGTGATCTCACCTCGTGCCTCGAGCGGCGCGTGAAACGAGATCCGGTTATCGGCTACCTCGACGCTCAACTCCGTCCCGACAAACTGTGCCTCCTCAACCGCCGCTGCATCTTCCAAGGCTTCGTCTCTGACAATCTCGATCGCTTCGATCGCTTCTCCCATCTCGAAATAATCTTCGTCGATTTCCTCATACTGTGCCAGCACGTCTGCCGCTGACTCGTCGATCTCATCCGCCAGCGACTGGAGCTCCCTTGCGTGCGCGCGAGCGGCCTCACCATCCCCCTCCCCGACCGCCTCATGATAGGCGTCGTGCGTCTCCTCGAACGCCTGGAGTTGATCCGCGAGGCGTTCTTGGGACTCTCGGGCATCCTCGAAGGCGTCCCCTACGCCTTCGAGCCCAGTCAGATCGTCTACATCACGATAGTCGATCAATCGCTGGACGTACTCATCCCCCAGCAGATCCTTTGCCAACTGGAACTCGTCATCCTCGAGCTCGAACGCGCTTTCCGCAAGGCGCTCGCCCATGAATCCCCCGAGCCACTTCTGCAGGGCATCGAGATCCCCAGAGCGTTCGAGTTCAACGGGATGGACGTGAGGAGGTGTCACATTCGTTTTATTTTCCACATCCGAGTCGGCAGTCACGCTCCCCGACCCCACCGCCAGCAGAAGCCCGCTTCCCAGGAAGATAACACTGACCGTAATGATTAGCGCTCCCCACAGATTCCAACGAACACTCACACTCGTAGGCCGCGAACCCAGCCGGTTATTGCTAAGAAGTTCTTAACCCGACTACCGCGACCGTACGACTAAGTAGCTGTCTCTCGATACGATCGACGCTGCATGCGACCGACCCGATCAGGTCTGACCGCGATGGCCCTCGTTCCAGTGCTGTTATCCCTGGCAATGCTACTCGCAGATCCGCTTCCGCTGCTCGGTGCCATCCTGCTCGGCGGCATGATTATCGGACGACAAGTCGTATTCGCCGATGGGGTTTCCGCGTTGCAAGCACGCCTCCGTGTCGAACAGCAGGTCGAAGACCACACGGTTCGACCGGGGGCGACAACGCGTGTCAGCCTCGAGGTTGGTTGTGAGGAACCGGCGAGGGCCTCCATCGGCGTTCGGGCGGGGCTTCCCACGAGCTCGAAGGTAGACGATCCGATCGTGACGATGCTCGAACCTGGCGACCGGGAAGCGAGCATGGCGGTCGAGGTGAGCTGGCCGATCGGGGGTGATCATACCTTCGACCGTCCGGAGGTCACGGTGAACGACGGGCTCTTTCGCGCGTCGTTCTCGACGGGGAACCGACCGACAATCTCGGTTGCCCCGGGATCCCTCGTCGACGTACATGTCGGGACGGGTGGCCGGAGCCAGGCTACCAACTACGGGGCACACAAAATCGACCGAGCCGGCGTGGGCATCGAACCGGCAACGATCAGGCGAGCAGTGCCCGGAGATCCGGTCAGTCACATCGACTGGAAAGCGACCGCACGAAGGGGAGAAACGCACGTTCGCGAGTTCGACGTGGAAACGGATCGAGAAACGTGGCTCGTTATAGACGCGCGAGCCGCTATGGGGGCCGGGCCAGCAGGCATGCAAAAGCTCGATTTGCTCCGTGCTGTGTTGTTAACGTTGGTCGAAAACGCCAATTCATTTCGTGACCCGATCGGTGCGGTCGTGATCCGGGAGAACGGGGAAAGCGAGCGCATCGCACCGTCGACGACAACCGCGACGTACAATCAGCTTCGTCGCCTGCTGACGACTGTCGAGCCCGATCGCGACCGTCATCCGATCCTCGTGAGAGGAAAACGAGGTCGGATCGATCGCGGTGCCGCCAGGCCCCGGTTGACGGAACTGAGCGGCGTCGAAACTGCGTACGCTACCAAACTCCGTCCGTTTTTTTCACGTGGGCCCCGAACCCAGGACGCACCGGACGAGTTCCCGATCCTCCACGTTGCTCGTCAGATCGCACGTTCGAGTACCGGTCGACATCTGGTGATCCTCGGAATGGACGATTCCCGCCCGCGTGAACTACGTCGTACCGTGCGATTGCTCCACGACGCGAATCATAGCGTGGCCTGTTACCTGACCCCGGATGTGCTCTTCTCGCCGACCACAAGCACGGATCGGAGCTACGAACGATACGTTGCATTCGAGAATCTCCGGCGTGAGCTCGCCCGCGCGGCAGGGGTTGACGTCCGTGAGGTGGGCCCGCGGGATCGCCTTGGCCGCATTCTGGCCGCAAGCCGCCCCCGTTACGAGGAGGTGACCGCCCGATGATCGGCAATGTGCGGGCCGACTCGACCTTGCTCGACCACGATGGCCCCGATCTGCCCGGCCTCCTGGCATGTGGAATCGTGGTGGGCGGGTTTGCGCTCCTTGCAGGTGAAATCGGCCTGATCGCCGGGATCGTAACCGTCGGATTCTGGGCGTTCCTCGGTACCCCCTATGCCATTGCGGGGGGTCACGCGATGCTTCCCGGTGTCGTGGGGGACGCCCTAGCAGTACCCGAGCTGGTGGTGCTCGAGATTGGTTTCCTCGGGCTGGTCCTCTCCGCCGTCCATCGGACACCGGATCGTGGTCGGTTCGTCTTCGCGACGATTGTGGCGGTGGCCGCCCTCCTACTCGTAGTGGCGAGTACGATTCCATCGTGGCCGTTATGGGCCGTTTCGCTCGTGTTGCTGGTCGCCCTCGCGGCGGGAATGTATCTCACGCATCGAGTATCGGTCGCTCGCGACCACCGGCGACAGGAGGAGACGGGATGAGTCGCGAAGCGAGCGGTGACGCCGAACACGCGAATCGACGGTTGGGAGAACTGGCTGCGGAAAATCGACGACTGAGATCGGAATTCGGTGATGGAACACGGTCGGCATACCGGCGAAGTGGTGCAGGCCTCATCGGCGTGGGAGTCCTCGCTATCATCGGCGGGGCAGCATTCTCGGGCGTCCGGGAAATCCTGTTCGTACTCGGTGCAATCGGCGTCTTCACGGGCATCCTCACGTACTATCTCACTCCAGAGACGTTCGTGACGGCGGACGTCGGGGAACGTGTATACAGCGCGTTGGCGGGCAACCACGCCGCGCTCGCAGACGCCCTCGAGTTACGAGAAGAAGAGATCTACGTCCCCGGGGAACACCGGGTGTCCCTGTTCGTACCGGACGGCGACAGCGAGGAGCTCCCCGATCTCACCGCCGGCCCCCTGATCACGGATCCGGAGACCCGTGGCATCGTTCTCGAGGCAACCGGAAGTGTTCTCCTGGAGACCATCGGCAGGGACAATTCCTGGGATGCCAGCTCTCTTCAAACACGTGCAGAGACACTCGGCGACATCCTGGTCGAGCAGTTCGAGCTGGTCGACGCGGTGGAATGTGAGATAGACCCCAACGGTGGGCGGGCCTCGTTCGGCATCGTGGGATCGGCCTTCGGCGATCTCGACCGATTCGATCATCCCGTACCATCGTTCCTGGCTGCGGGGCTGGCGAACTACCTCGAGGAACCCTTGACAGTCGATGTTATCGAAGGAGACGACCGGCGGGATTGGTTGATCACGTGCACCTGGTGATCGAGGGATACCCAGAGCGTGGGTCGCTTACCCCGGCGGCGCCCCACTCGACGCGAGTTTCGTCGGATCGCTCCCGGGGGGGTCGATCGATGCCAGAATGTCCGAGATTACGTCGTCGGGAGTAACCCCACTCACGTCCGCATCGGTGGTCATCACGAGGCGATGGGTGAGAACCGATCCAGCGAGCCCTTTGACGTCGTCTGGAATGACGTACTCCCGGCCTGCGATTGCCGCGTTTGCTTTCGAGACGTTTTGTAAGGCCAACGTCGCCCGGGGGGAGACGCCATGCTTGATGTCCGGGTGGTCCCGCGAGGCCGCCACGATGTCGAGTTGGTATTCCGTTATCTCCGCCGCGACATGCACGTTTTCGACGGCGGCACGCGCGCGCTGAATGAGCTCCGAGTCGATCACCGAGTCGACGTCTTCTGGTCCCAGGAGCGGGTTCTCGTGGAAACGTTCGAGTAAGCGACGCTCGTTCTGCCGCTCGGGTAATCCCATCCGCAGTTTCTGTTGGAATCGGTCGCGCTGTGCCTCCGGCAGCTCGTAGACCCCTTCGAACTCCAGGGGATTCTGCGTGGCAATGACCATGAAGGGATCGGGGAGATCCAGGGTCTCACCCTCGATCGTGACGTTTCCTTCCTGCATCGCCTCGAGCAGCGCTGACTGGGTCTTCGGTGTGGCGCGATTGATCTCGTCGGCGACGACAACACTGGAGAACACCGGACCGCGATGCAGATGGAACTCCCCGGTATCCTCGCGATACACCTGCGTTCCCGTGATGTCGGCGGGAAGCATGTCGGGCGTCATCTGGATACGCGTGAATGAGAGACCCGATGTCCGGGCGAACAGGTTTGCGAGGGTCGTCTTGGCGACACCGGGCACGCCCTCCATCAGGACGTGACCCCGGGTGAACAGAGCGATGCAGAGTTGCTTGAGTACATCGTCGTGGCCAACGAGGACGCTATCGCTTGCTTCGGCGACCGATTCGTACACTTCCGCCGGGATCGTCGTTGCTGATTCACTCATGGATTTCTCTCGTTCCGATCGTACGATCTTCCCGTGCCGTCGGCGGCGTCGACTCTCGAGGATTCGAGCCGTCCCGCCCCATCGACGGGCGTCGATGCCGCCGGGGACCTACTCTCACTTCCTCCCTGCCCAGTGCGCTTGGTCGTTCGACCGAACGGCGTCTCCTCGCGCCCGCGGGCTTGGATTGCCGCGACACTGACGATCGCGAGGATCCCCAGCATTGAGCCGAGCCACGCGTTCGCACGAATCATCAGGAGCCCCAAGCGAATCGGCGGGATGGGAGCGGTGTGAGAGAGGTCGATGGCGATCCGGTCACTTCCGCGCGCGAAGTTGTGCAACAGGGGCCAGTTGTCGCTGAGATGTACCATCTCGTTGATGGCGATGCTCGGATCACCGACAGCAATGACCTGGCCTGCACCGATCTCCTCGACAGCGACGACCGGGTACGTTGCTAGATCGTCGTCGCCGATTTCGGCGTCCTCTTCTCCGAGATATGTGACGTTACTGGTTGAGAGGAGGACGGACGCTTCCGGTGCGGAGACGGCGGTGCCGTGGTTTAACGTAATGGCCGCCACTTCCACCGTGAGTGGATGTTCCTCGGGTTGATTCGCGATCAACATCTTGGGATCCCGGTCGTAGTGCTGTTCGTCTTGCAGCACGAGCCCGTCAAACCGCATCTCGACACCCAGGTCGGCTAGTAGCTGATTGCCGTTCTCGCCGAAATTTTCGAGGACCACCAACGTACCGCCAGCGGCCACGAAGTCATCGATTGCCTGGACGGCCTCCTCGTCGTAGCGCTCCTCGGGAGAAAAGACGTAGACCGTGTCGTTAGCCGTCAACCTCTCGTAGTCATCCTCGGACTGCAGGAATGTCACTTCGTGTTGGGGATCGTCTTCGATACCGACCCGCCACTCCGAGGTTCCCTCCCACGTCGGGTTGAACGGGTGAAATACCGCCATTGTGATGGCACCCCCGATGCCGAGAGCGGAGACCACCACTACCAACAGCCCGACAAGCAGTAATCGAGGCCATTCCACCCGCCCGAGGAACCGATCCCACCGATCCATATCTCAAATCACCCCCGGCGGCAACACCTCGAGGATTCGACGAACGACAAGATACCCGAACGCCACGAGCCCGGCGGCGATCAGCCACCGCAAACGCCTCCGCCAGTGTGGCGACGCGTTGACCGGGGACGTGAGGTGCGTGATGATCAGCAACCCGATCAGCGACGTCGCGAAAAACAGGTCGTAAGCCAACGCATCGAGGAGGACGAAGAGTAACGATGTGCCCAGTAGCCACGCGATGACGCTATGGATAAATCGGACGCGAGTTCGAGTGGCCATACCAACGGTCCAAGTTGGAGACGCCCCCAGTTAATTAATGAGCGCCAAGTGAAGCACAGCCGGCTTCGGGCGTGGTCGTCCCGAGGAACCGAAGGCGTCGTCGCCACTACATCAGTCATAAATTGTGTTAGACTGATGCTAAGCGGTAATTCGGTGCGTGGACCGGTCTCACGGTACTTCAATGCAGTTCAGTAGGCCACAAACGGTGGTAACGTACCGACCCGATGACCCGCTGGAAAACGGACTTGAAGCGGTCCGATGGTCTCAGCTGCCGAGACGGTCAAGATCGATCCATGCACAGCAGACGAATCAACGAAAGGAGATTCGTGACGCGAATGGTGCGATCCTAACAAAAACTGGCAACCACGCCCGGGAATGCTGGTGAGCTTCCCTGTCACTCGAACACCTAACGTCCAAAACCGTCGGGAACAGGTCGGGTCCGGCGTAATCTGGTTCTTTGAAGGGACCCCACCAGGATGTCAGCCCCAAATTGTTGAGACAATACGTCCGGCGGATTCAAACTGTCACTCGTGATCGAGCTTCAGATTGGGCGGAGGACACGGAGAAGCCGCAAGTGTGGACGACGGTTGTGAGGATGCCCCCGCCACGACTGACAATGATCATGAGAACCCTTCGCTCGAGAGCATGGACACCGCGATGTCGGATCTCACCATTCCGAACGAAGAGCCAGCTGTAGAGGCACCGGATGCCTTTGCGGTGTGAAACAATCGAGAAACATACGAGGCCGTCCCCGCCGATAACGGCAAGTACCTCCACGCCGACAGCTGGTTGCGATCGGATCCACGGGACTCACCGGACACCGAACCGGCTCCCTTCGGTTCGGTCGATGGCGAGATTGTCGAGGGACCGCCGAGGGCCGAAGTTTGGCGGACTTGCCCTCGTGGAAACTGAGGAGTTATCGGACGCAAAAGCCGCTGCAATCCTCGTCGAATTCGACGTCAAGGTCGAAGGCGTGCCGCTGCCCTCCCGGTATTGATGGTGGTCGAGGACGATCGGTGGAAGGTGTTCGAGGTAGTCGGAGCTGAGGAGCCACCGACGGACGACGATCCCGAGCCTGACTCCCATGAGGCGAGAGATACGTTCGGTTTTCGATTACCGGGACTGCTGCCAATGACTTTGTGATTTAGTGATTCCCCGAAGCAGTCCCGGAGTTCGGAGTCTTCGAGGGCGAGTATGCCCGCATTCTCGAACAAGACGATTTCGCCCTTCTACATTGGTGGGGCGTGCACGAGTTGAAATGACACCTTCGACGTCCAAATCAGGAGAGATGATCCGATCGACACCCTGGAGTGGATCGTCAAGGCGAGCGGCACGAGCAACGACGAGACTCGCGAAGCCGGTATCGATTTCCTCGTCGGCGGTGATCGCGTACATGCAGGGGAAGATCTCCTGGACGTCGCTGGCACGGACGTGCTTGAGCGAGATGTAATGCTCTCGGTCGGTGTGATCTTCGTCGTTGGAGTCAGGAATCGAGGATCTCGACGTGACCGGGGACGATACGATCGTCCTGTCGACGCGACTGAAGTGCTCGTCGGCTCGTAAGCTCTTCGACACCTTACGTAGAACGGCAGGGGCGGACGCTTCGTACGAATCGAGTATCCGGTTTCGAATGAGTAGACGTGATCAGACCACACAACGAAATCCTTAACATAGCGATCGGGACTCGCGTCGGCATGGAACGGTCAGATCAATTTGCCGTCTTCGTGGGGCGATCATGGACCTAACAACCGGGTATCGTGACCTAAACGTGTACGAGTCTCACCGTGCAGGCCTGCACAACCACACCTTCAAAGGCGGTGTGCCGACGGCTACACCCGCAGTTGCGATGAGCGTGTTTCGTCTCTGTGATATCAGCATCGTCGCAATCACGGAGCATGATCGACGGATCCACACGAGTCGGGACATCACGGACGGGATTGTGCCCTGGGAAGACGAACACTGGGAACACGAATACGATAACACGCTGTTACTTCCGGGGTACGAGGCGTCCTTCCCGGACGATCACGTGAACATTCTGGGCGTCCATTACCTCGATGTCGCAGAAGAGCCGTGCACCCGGTACGGCACGGTGTACGGGGAACCGGGGGATGCCGGATACGTGCGGAACCTCCAGGATCGCGGCGCCTTCGTCGTGCTCAATCATCCGGCCAAGTGGAACGACGAGCCGGAACACGTCCTCGAGGACGAAAGCCTCCGCCGGATCGACGGGATCGAGATCTATAATGGGAATCGGTGTACCGCGATCGATCGAGGACTGGCGACCCCGCTGTGGGATGCTTGTCTTTCCGCCGGCGAACGGTACTGGGGCCTGGCCAATTCGGACAACCACCGGTACGATTTCACCCGAACCGCCCGCCCGACGAACGGTTGGAACGTGGTCTGGGTGTCCGAACTCACCCAGGATGCCCTGTTCGAGGCCCTCGAGGCGGGTCGGTTCTACGCAACGAACGGGCTCGAGGTCGACGACATCTCCGTCAGGAACGAGACGATTTGGATCGAAGCGGTCGACGCGAAGCGCATTACATTCATCGGCGACGGCGGCAGCCTGCTCGAGGAGGTTGCAGGTCCGTCGGCATCGTATGCACCTACCGGTGAGGAAGGATACGTCCGGATCGAGGTCGAGGGCGACGGAAAGCCCCACCCGGACAGTGCAGTGCCGCTACAGGCGTGGTTACAGCCGATTTTCGTCGATTGAGCCTGTGGGATAGAAGACTCCGGCTCGGGTGAGTGGTAGACTACGTAGCAGCACAAGGCGACCTGAGTCCATTCTCGCCCGACGCCCATCTCCCCTCAGTGGGATCGACAGCGAGAGAAAACCAATCCCATCGTTCTCGGGAGGTGGGGCCACACCCGGTTGGTTCCGAACGTGTCTTGTTCCGGTACAAAACGACCGGGTGTCGCCGATCGGCGTCCTTTTCACCCCGACACCGGGCGGGCGTGATCTGGAGCTACCCCTGAGATGCATTATTTCCCCATAGACTGATTCCGACGCGATCAAGAACCATTACCAACCAGTATAATATTGTATTTTATCTGTTACTTGTAAAGCCATGGGGGACAGCCGGGGGACACGGGCCGAATGACGGATCGAGACCGACCGAATAGCGTCGGTCGATATCGCGGTCACGGGGATGGACAACCGGTGACGGCGGCCACGGTTGACCTCGAAAATGCAAGTACACGTTCGGATTCGGGACGGTCACCTCCGCCAGGCACCTACTTGCAGAGGGTGAGGCCGGCCGTCGCTACCAGGCCTTGGTTGAGGAGTGCAACCAGATGACGTTCGAAAACGATCTGAAGTGGGACTCCAGGGTCGCAGCGCTAGCAGACGAGGACCGAATGAATCGCCTGCAGAAGCCGTCGATTGACTAGCCGAGCGAAATATCAACGTTCGCGGGCATTACATTCACGGGACCTTAAAAAAAAAAATAAAAATTTATACAGGGGTGTAAAGTACCCTTTACTGTTAAGCAAGATTTACGTAAAGTAGACATTCCATCCAATCATGACTGAAACGAGTCACCCTGTGCAGCACAGGATCGCACGGCGACGACGGCACAAGCGCCTCATGTTCGGCTGTCTGATCGTCGGCATCGCGGGACTCACGATCGGCACATACGTCGACCAGTACCTGCTCGGCGTGTTGATTTACTGGAGCGGGTTTTTCGGGATGCTCGGCGTGTGGCAATTCAGTCCCGTGACGCTGTACGACGAACGCGACACCGCCATCGAACGCAAAGCAAGTGACTATACGCTGGGCGTCTTCGCCTTCATTTTGGTACTCGGCGCACCTGGCGGGATCACGTTGGAAGCGAGCGGTGTTCTCGCCCTACCGGAGGCATTCGACGGTGCGATGTGGACCCTGGTTGCCGTCTTCACCGTTTTCGGTGTGATCTATACAGTCCTGCGATTTCGAGCATGAAGAACGATCTCCGGGCACGCCGCGAGCAAGAAGACGAGAGCCAGGCCGATCTGGCGGCGGCGGTCGATGTCACGCGACAGAGCATCAATGCGATCGAACGCGGGCGGTACGATCCCTCACTCGAGTTAGCATTCAAACTCGCCCGGCATTACGACTGCGCGATCGAAGACATCTTCGAGCCAACTCTGGGGGACTGACTGGTGATAATCATCCAGTGAAAAGATCGCAGTCGCAGTGAGTTACGACACTCAAGTCGATGCCGAGAGAATCGATCGTCGCCTCCTCCTCAGCCTCAGAAGTCACTCGACGCGAGGCAGGCCGATCTCGCTGCCTGTACATGAGGGAATCTTCGTAATCGAACGGGATCGGTTGGGCATCAGCGTGTACGAATGCGGCCTGTACGTTTACTCGATGGGAGTATTCTAACAAGTTGCCCCTGCAGGTGGACAGAGAGCTATTGTATCCATGCACCGAGGGGGAAGGCTGGGCGATCGCGATGGGTACAATTCCCCGTTTCGAGCGAGATGATGTCCAGCAACCAGCCCGGCTGACAGAAAAAATGCGGGTTTGTGTGCGTGCCTCCAAGTCGACGTTTGACGCTGCTTCAGCGCCTATCGACGGGTCCTGTAGTCTATGAAGGCGTAGGTTCTCCACGATGGGTCGATGGCGACAACGTAAGGTTAATCCCGTTCCCCTCGTCCCACCGGGTAGATGGCATCCTCGGGCATCGCGACCGAACTCGTGAGTATTGCACTCGGTGGCGTAATGGTACTTCTCGGGTTGGTAGCCTACACCATCACCGAGTTCGCCAGTGTTACAGCCCTTATTCCGGCAGTGTTCGGAGTATTGATCGTCGGATTGGGCATGGTGGCGCGCATCGATAACTACAGACGGATCGCGCTCTCCGCCATCGGTGTGTTGGCGATTCTCGGAATCACTGGCTCGCTTCGTGCGATCCCCGCCATATTCGGACAAGACTGGTCGGTGGCGACGATGTCTCAGGGACTCATGATCGTCTTGTCGCTACTTTTGCTCGGTGTCGTGGCGTACGAGTTTCTCGACGCACGCTGACGTCACCTGCTACGCGGTCAATAAGCGGTGGCGGGACGACATACGCACAGTTCCAAAGAAGCCACGGCGCAGTGTGACGCTTGATCCACGCCGCATCACTGAGTTGACCAGATAACCTTGCGTTGGCGAGAAGCGATATGGCCGGGATCCCCCTGGACCGTGTTGACCTAGTTACACGCAGCGTCGGGGATACTGCGCCCGCTGCTGATCGTCGAGGAGGGTCAGAAGCATGCTCGATGCGATTCAATGCGGGAGCAAGAATTCGTCTGAGACAGAACCGGTACTGCAGTCACGGTTCCGAGGATGGGTCGGTATTCTTCCTTCCAGCTGCCCGTGGCACGTCATTGCCGGAGCCGAAGACACTCCGCTCCGTTCAATTGATGATCGACTGCGAGCCGGGCTCACGGCCGACATAGGCAAGTAACGCAGTTCCGAGTTCAATGTCCCTGGGGACGGGCGGCGTACCATCGTTCTTGAACCGAACGGATACCGACTTCGGCTGAAAGGAAATACGTCGGAGACTACGAATTCTGGAGCGTAACGGCGCGAAGGGTGTGCACACGAAATGGCGATGGGATCCTCGAAAAGAAACGATTACGACTGAGAACCGAAGACATTCATCCCAGATGGAACGCGTTCCACTCCCGCTTCTCCCGACAGCGATCCGGGGGGCCGGGGTCCTCGCGATTGCTGCCCTCATCTTCTATGGATCGCTCGTCACGGTGCCTGAAACACTGGTCGACGATGCTCAGCCTGAATTCGTTCCGCTCCACTACTGGCGTCATCTCGTAGCCTACTTTGTCTTCGCCTGCAGCCTCGCCTACGCCACTGACGACTGGGACCTCGATCGTTGGCGAAAGGCGGCGTTCGTCATTCTCATCGCCGCTCTGTACGGCATTGCCATTGAAACCGGCCAACACGTTCTTCCCCACCGGACCCCGTTTTTGATCACTGACGCAATCGCGAACGTCCTCGGTGCAAGTTTGGTCCTCGCCTGGTATCTCGTGCGGCCGTACCTCGCCCTGAAACCGCTTCGGGAACTCGTTCCCTGGTAGTTTGCTCGGCTGGTGTCTCACCTCAGGACATCAGGTTTGATCGGTGCTGTCTTGAAATGGTGTGCGGACTTGCGCTGCTCTGGACAGCGTATCGGCGCCGAACGATCTCCTTTACCAATAGGTCGGTCCCGGTTTGCCGGCACTCGTCGGTGACGCGAGCCGTAACCGCTTGCCGTACTCGTTCGCTTGGCGGCTGGACGACAAGATGGGAAAGCGAGAAAGCAGGAAACACTACCAGCCTGTCGAGGGCAGTAACGGGACTCCGAATGTCGATGAACTCGTCACCACCATCATGAACCACCACAGGGGAAGCAGGCGAACACGATTCCCACGTTGGGTGTGATTTACTCGGCCGGTGCGGTTTCGCGGGCATTCGCCACGAATGTCTCAATTGTCTCGGCCTCCACAGGCGCGGCACCCCCGCGTTCGAGGGACAACGCTACCCCCGCCGGCCTGACGGTCTCGATTGCTTCGCTGACGGTCGCGGGCGTCACGTCGCCGCCGAGAATACATGGCGTTGCCAGTTCGTCCACGATATCGGCACACACCTCCCAGGGATGCGGGCGGTCGAATTCGTGATCCTCCGTTTCATCCGGCGGGTTGCTCTCTAAGACAAGCCAATCGACGAGTGAATGAAGCGCCATGGCCGGATACACCACGCCGCGACCTTCGACGGTGATCGAACGCATGAGGTCTGTCCCCGCGGGCAGGCCTTCACGGACGTCGAACAGATCCGCCGGGGGGAGCTCCATACGATCTGCCGCCACGCAGAGGACGTCCGGTTCGATGCTCCGTGCCTTCTCGAGAACCACATCGACGTCGTCCGCGGTGGTCGAGACAACGCCCGTGTGCCCGGCCGGGACGGTTGCAAGGAGATCGGTCGCACGATCGACCGACACCGATCCTGGCCGATCATCGGTAGCCACGGGGACCACAAGGTGATCGACGTCCGCCTCGAGACACGCATCAACCGCCCCAGATTCGACCAGTGGCGAAACTTGAACGATCATGGACGAGTGGTTTTCCGAGCGGTGGATTAAACCTATCGCGGGGAGTACAGGTTGGGCGATAGACTATGGCCAACCCCATACATCGCGTGAATCCCCCCAATAGGATTTCAGGCCGAAAGATTCGACCTTTCGGGTTCAACACACAGGTTTCAATCATCGCCCGCGGAGTGTAAGCATCTGCTTGGCTGCCTTGTAGACCAGCTCGGCCCGTTTCTCAGTCGACTCATCGCCAGCCGTGTATTCTCTCGAACGGATCGCTCCGCCAACGGAGGTGGCTACGTGCCACCTCGAGGCCTAACACCGGGTATTGGACACGAAATCGTTCGTGGTCGGGTCGGGAGTCCTGGTATCAGGTGCCTTCGTGATATATGCGAGCGTTCTCCGTCCCCATACAAACGCCCTTTTCAGCCAACTTGCCGGCCCGGACGGGTGGGGATCGCGGACCTTCGAAACACTCCCGGACGGCGGCAACGCCAAAGTTGACCCAATGTCAACGCTCACTGGCTTGGCGAAGCGCAGGTGATGACTCACGACTCGACGCCTGGATGCGCAGCCAGCTACGCGAAAATCAACATACATTGCAAGCGTCTCATTCGTTCAACAGTTGCTTCGGGACCGTGGCCGGTGGTGCGCCTCGTCGGTTCGTTCCTCGCGGCGGAACTGTACTGGCTTCGATCGGAAGTTGGACTCGCCGATGGAGGTTCGGAGACTCAGTGCTCGACCAAAAAGGGGGAGTCGCAAACGAAACCATCCATTCTCCGTGTGACTTGGGTCGCTGCCAGAAACGTCGGGTAAGATACAACGCGGGTATGCATGGCAGACGCAAGTCGCGGATATCACCGAACTTGAGCGGCCGAGACTGTCTTCTGCACGCGTGATGGGGGACACAGATCAACTGCTTTGACCACTTTCAGTGCTCGGAAAGAACGCCCACAGAAACAAGGCCCCAATCGAAACGATCCCGAGGACGATCACCCCACCAGGGCCGATACCGACACCGAAAAACGCCAGTACGGTGCGGAGTTCGACGAGTATGACGACCAGAAACGCGAGCATGAGCAGGAGTTTCGCCCGTGTCGTCCGCACGGTGGATCAGGGTCCGCTGAATCCGTCACGTATGGTGGTGACGAGTTCGATGGCCATAGGAAAAGGACCAATATTGGGGCCGAAAAGACCACCGCGCTCGATGATGCTCGCCAGCGGAAGCAGGTACGCCAGGATGATCAACCCCAGCGCGATCGACACCCAGAGTTTGAGGTTGTCGAGAACGGGCGGGGCATCCTCCGGTCCCGAAAGGGGTCGGGGGATCGTCCCGTCATCACGCGGTTCGGTGTCGCGGTTCGCCATCGTCGCCACCATGATCGCGAGGAAGAGCATGGCCGAGATGAACAGAATCGTCCCGCCGATGGCCAACTGGAAGTCCAGTTCCGCCACCGATCCAAGCGGGACGTCATAGTCGAAGCCATCGTATTCCGGCTCTGCAGTCCGTCGCGGCATGCCCGTCAGGCCACCGCGATACATCGAGTTCGTCATGAAAACGATCCCGACGAACCAGAGGACGACCTGCAAAAGGGCGCCCTCTCGCCACACGAGCCGGTTCCCCGTCAATTGGGGGACGAGCCAGTAGGCGCCGGCCATGAACGTCAGGGCGACCGCAGTGCCGACCTGCGTGTGTATATGACCCGGGATCCACAGATTGTTGTGGACGAGGTAGTTGATGTTCATGCCTGCGTTGACGATGCCGGTGAAACCGCCGAAGGCGAAGACGATCCCCGCCAGTGCCATGCCGGTGAAGGCCGGGCTCGACCAGGGGAGGGCCCGAAGCCACCCGAAGTAGCCCTCACCCCCACGTTGTCTGGCGCCGTGTTCCATGCTCGCCACGACGGTGAATGCGGTCAGCAAGCTCGGCAGGAGGAGAAACATCGTGTTGGTCATCACGATAAACTTGAACCCCTCCGCGATTCCGGGGTCGAGATACTGGTGATGGATCCCCGTTGGCGTCGAGAGGAGCACAAAAAGGATGAAGACCAGCCGCGCCAGCGGATCGCTGAATAACCGGCCGCCGGACAGCTTCGGCAGCAGAATGTACCAGAGCATGTAGGCAGGAAGCAACCAGAAGTAAACGAACGCGTGGCCGAAATACCAAAAGAGCGTTCGAGTGAGTGTGGGGTTGATCGAGTCGACGATCCCCAACGACCAGGGCAGAATAAATGCAAGGATCGCAATGGCGACACCGATCGACGAGATATACCACATGATCATTGTCGTGAGAACCATGAACGTCGGCAGCGGGATGCGTTCGTTGGGGTGATCGCCCTGCCACCGCCACCACGATCGGAACCAATCGACACCCGCCAACCAGGTCCCGAGAACGAAAAGCACCAGCCCGACGTAGAACGTCGGATGGCCCTGGAGTGGTGCGTAGAACGTAAACAGGACGTCTGCGCTGACCTCGGTCACGTCGGTAAACCCCGCGAGAATTGCGAACGCCGTCAGCACCGTGCCGATTGACATCAACCCGTACCAAGTCCAGGTGAATCGCATGTCGACCGGCGCTCGACGCAAGCTCGTGGTGACGGCCCACTGATAGAGCCCGACGAGGTAGAAGGTGGTGAACGTAATCACCATGAACACGCCGTGACCGGTCAAGACGGTGTAGTAGGTGTCCGATTCGATGATACGTAGAACGTCCGTCCGGTGCAGCGCCTGAAGAATCCCGAAGACGGCACCGATGCCAAACGCAAGAAATGATG
>SKQO01000024.1 GCA_007118975.1 Halobacteriales archaeon
AAAGGCTGGACATGGTCTCGTTTAGCTCGTTGCGATTACCTCAGTTTGCTCGGATCGCACCGAGGAGATCCAACCGGACCGACGATTACACCTGAAGCCGTCACGCATTGTGAAGTACTGATCATGCACTGAATTCCTGCCTTTTCGACGATGGTTCGGAGCGTTCGTGCCACGTCACGTGACACCGCCAGTGGCCTCACAAAAGATGTCGACACCGGCTCTCGCCGCTTCTCGGAACGGTTCCGTTCTCACAGTCGACGGCGTGCAAATATAGACGGCGTCGATATCTCGTCTTTCGAACAGTTCTTTGACGGACGACAGAGCAGCGGCCTCCACCTGCTTCGCAAGCGTTTCGGTTCGATGGCGATCGATATCGCACACCCCGACGATCGTGGCATCGTCGTGACGATGGAGATGTGTGGCTTGCGTTCGGGCGATGCCACCGGCTCCGATGAGGCCGATCGTTATCGTCATCCCGTTACACCGATTGATGGTTCGAATATAGGTGCGTGGTTCCGGATCGTCTCCCAGTCCTGGAGCTTCATTTGAGAAACGCGCGAGGATCATTCGGGAACAGATCCCACATCGTGACGTCGCACTCCCGGACCGCGGCTGCGTCCGGATACGAATCGTCGACGAGATCCGACCAGCTCAGGACACCCGGAAACACGAGCGGGATCGCGTGTTCGGTGACGTTCGACCACTCAGGCGAATCACCCGAAAAGCGGTCCGCGACGAGAACGCCGGTGTCCGATGCCGTGTCGTTCGACGGGTACTTCGGTTCGACGCCGAGGCCCAGTTTATACGGGAACCCGGCCCAGTGCCACCGTTTCCCTGCACCGTGGTGAACGGCCGGTGTCCACGTGTACGCGTTCCCCGGCGCGAGCTGCGTGGTGTCCGCTGGATGATCAGTCGACAGCGCCCGGGACATCTCGACTACCCATCGACCATCTTCCCATGTGCCACTCGCGAGCCAGTCGGCTGCGCTACCATAGGGGTCGCGGAGTGGTCGCCGGGGTATCATCGCTCCGTCCCATTCGGCGACTGCCGGATCAAACGGGACTGCATCGTCCTCGTGTAGCGTGTAGACATCCTCACCCTGTGTCGGAATATCGCCCTCCCTGATGGCGTGGTAATCAAGAGCGCCCGCATCCACGACTGACGGGTTCCACATCAGCTCCGGCCCCTGTTCCGGGTCCCACGCTTGTGTGCCGTAGGTGTTCTGTCCCTGATCGGAGTGACGGTAATCCAGCACGTGGTGGTCGGTGCCGTAACCGGTGGGATCGCTGCGGTGGGCTCGCCACATCGGGAGGTCAACGAACACACCCTCGGCCTTCAGGGCGGCGATTTCCTCCGGGCGGCGCATGCGTTGCCAGTCATTTTCCCACCATGGCCCCTCGCAGGCCTGGGGGAGGTATTTCCGGATGTCGGTCTTCCCGAGTCCGTCGTCCCCGAAGTGATCGTGGGCCCGGACCGTCTCCTCGTCGACCGCGTCAGGGAGGCTCCGCATCCCCGCGTGCGCTGTGAGCCAGCCACCGAATTCCTCGAAGCCGCGGACGGACCCGTCATCGAGAAGAAAACTCACACGATCCTCGTAATATCCCGTGTGTTCGGGGTGTTCTCCACTCCCTGCCCAGGGAGATGGGTCGGCGAACTGCCGCCATTCGCCGTCTAGGTACACCAGCATGTCGTGGATCCACCCGCCTGGATCCGGTTGGACCCATTCGAACCGGAAGTGGATCTTTTCGTCGTTAAACCCGATACGGACGTCGAGCTCCTTCGTAAGCTCCTTGGGGAGCCACTCGTCGCTCATGCGGTCCACCTGCGAGCGTACATTCGCCGAGTGATTTGTCGACGGGAGCGTAAATGTCCCGATCGGGCGGGCGTGGCGTTAGGCTTTACTCCGGGCACGGGGAACCGGAGACAATGACCGCGCAGGCCGCAGAGGCCGATGCCCGCACCGTCGTCATCGGGCTGGAGGTACACGTACAGCTCGAGACTGCAACGAAGATCTTCTGTGGCTGCTCGACGGATTTCGCCGACGCGGGACCCAACACGCACACCTGTCCGGTCTGCCTCGGCCTGCCGGGAGCACTCCCGGTGCTAAACGAGGCGGCAGTCGACGGTGCGCTCAAGCTGGCGAAGGCGATCGACGGGTCAGTCCCGGAACGTACCTGGTTCGATCGGAAGAACTACTTCTACCCCGACCTCCCCAAAAATTTCCAGATCAGCCAGTACGACGCGCCGATCTGCGAGGGCGGGACGGTAACCATCAAGGTGGAGGACGAACAGCGAGAGATCCGGATCGAACGCGCCCACCTCGAGGAGGACCCGGGCAGCCTCGAACACGAAGGAGGATCGATAACCCGAGCGGCGTATACCCTGGTCGATTACAACCGCGCCGGCATCCCCCTCATGGAGATCGTCACCGCCCCCGATTTCCGAACGCCGGCAGAAACCAGGGCATTTCTGGCAACACTCGAAGAAATTCTGGAATATCTCGGCATTTTCGATAGCAGCCGCGACGGCAGTCTTCGCGTCGATGCGAACATCTCGCTCGTGCCCGGGGAGTACGGGAAGGACGAACCCATCCCGGGGGACGTCCTTGCGTCGGCGGATCGGACCGAGGTAAAGAATATCTCGAGCCACCGCGGCGCAGAACAGGCCCTCGCCTATGAGGTAACACGACAGAAGAACTTGCTACGCCGTGGTGGCGACGTAACCCAGGAGACTCGCCACTGGGACGAATCCCGCGGCGTCACGGTGAGCATGCGGGCAAAGGAAGCCGAGGCGGATTACCGGTACTTTCCGGAGGGCGATCTCCCGGTGCTGCGGGTCCGCGAGCGGGCATCGACCGTCGAGATTCCGGAACTGCCGCGAGCCCGTCGCCAGCGATTCCAGACCGAGTACGGGCTCAACGCCGAAGCTGCCAGCAAACTGACGTCGAGTCGGGCTGTCGCGGACTTCTTCGAAGCCGTGGCAGCTCAATACGATCCCGATCTGGCGGCCACGTGGGTGGCAGACAACCTCCTCGGGGAGCTGAACTACCGCGATATGGGGATCGAAGACGTCCTCGATCGACTCGATGAGTTTGAGCGATTGATCGAACTCGTAGATCAGGACGAGATCACCGTAAAGAACGCCGAGGAGGTGGTGTTGCGTCGAATGCTTGACGAGGGTAAGGACCCAGAAACGATCATCGAGGCAGAATCCTTGGGGAAAACCGACGAGAACGTCGTCGAGACGGCAGTCGACGCGACCATCGCGGACAATCCGGATGCCGTCGACGATTACACCGCAGGGGAATCGGACGCGATCCACTTTCTGGTCGGGCAGGTCATGCAACGGACGCGTGGCCAGGCAGATCCTGGAACCGTAAACGAGTTACTCCGGGCCCGATTGCCGGATCGAGACGAGACCTGACGAAACCTTTAGGCGGCGTATCGTCGTAGCCAGTACGAGAAGACCGGTTCGGTTCGGTCGGTGGAGATACGTGGAGCTTACCATAACCGAAAAGAACAACGCGGCGCGACGCATCGCGGACATCCTGAGCGACGGCGAGGCGGTGACCGTCAGCGATTACGACGTTGCCGTCTACGAGTGGGACGATTCCCGATGTATCGGGCTGTCGGGTCACGTCGTCGCCGTGGATTTCCCGGAGGAGTACAACGACTGGCGCGATGTCGAACCAGTAGAGCTGATCGAGGCGCCGGTCCAAAAGCGAGTCACACGACCGGACATCGTCTCGACGCTGAAAGGGCTCGTGCGTGATGCGGATCGGGTCGTCATCGCGACTGACTACGACCGGGAAGGCGAACTGATCGGCAAGGAAGCCTACGAGATCGTCAGGGACGTCGACGATGCGGTCCCGGTCGATCGGGTACGGTTCTCGTCGATCACCGATCGTGAAGTCCGGGATGCGTTCGACGAACGGGACGAGATCGACTTCGACCTCGCCGCCGCTGGGGAGGCGCGACAGATCATCGACTTGGTATGGGGCGCCGCCCTGACCCGGTTTCTTTCCCTGTCGGCTGGACGTCTCGGTGACGATTTCATCAGCGTCGGACGGGTCCAGAGCCCGACATTGAAACTGATCGTCGATCGGGAGCGGGAGATCGACGCGTTCGAACCGGATCCATACTGGGAGATCACTACCGCCCTTCGAACGAACGGGAATTCATTCGAGGCTCAGTACTTTTACCTCGACGAGGACGACAACGAGGCGGAACGAATCTGGGACGAGGAGACGGCAGACGTCGTCTTTGCGGATCTCCAACGTACAGACGCAGCACTCGTTGCTTCAGTCGACGAACGCACCCGAACCGATCGGCCGCCGGCGCCGTTCAACACTACTCAATTCATCCGTGCTGCTGGTGCGATCGGATACGGGGCCCAGCGGGCGATGAGCATCGCGGAGGACCTCTATACTGCGGGGTACATCACCTATCCGCGAACCGACAACACCGTTTACCCGACCGACCTGGATCCCCGGGAGCTCGTCGAGGCCCTTCGGGGGGCGCCGGGCGTTGGTGAAGACGCAACGGAACTGTTGGAATCCGACGATCTCACCCCGACGAGGGGAGATGAAGAGACCACGGACCACCCGCCGATCCACCCGACTGCCGAGTTTCCGGATCGAAGCGACCTCTCGAACGCGGAGTGGGATATCTACGAGCTGGTTGTGCGACGGTTCTATGCGACGCTGGCGGAGCCGGCGATCTGGAAACATCTCAAAGTGGTCGCGATCGTTGGAGACCATCGCGTGAAAGCGAACGGTCGACGACTCGTACAGGAAGGGTATCACCGATTTTACCCGTATTTCAGCACGGACGAGAACGTCTTGCCGCCGCTCGAGGAGGATGCACGCCTCGCAATCGATGCCGTCGACAGGGATGCAAAAGAGACCCAGCCACCACGGCGGTACGGCCAGTCCCGGCTGATCGAGAAGATGGAATCGCTCGGTGTCGGGACCAAGTGTCTCACTGGAGATACTGACGTACTCGTACGCGGCTCGAATGGATTGCAGCGCCGACCGGTCGCCAGTCTCTACGAGGATCGATATACGGTTCTGGCGGATGGGGATACAGACATCGCGCTCCAGCCCACGCCGGTCGAGGTGCTCTCGCTCGATGAGACCAGTGGTCGGATCGGTTCACGCTCCTCTCCGCTTATGAGCCGTCGTGAGCTCCGGCCGGACGAGGATGTCTACCGGATCGAAACCGATCGGGGAACGTTCTCCGTTACGGGCGATCACCCACTATACGTCGCACGTGATGGTGGGTTCGCGGTCCTTCCGGCCAGGGCGGTGACCACCGACTCGCGACTCGTCGCGACCCCGAAATCCGACGTCGGTCGACCATCGAACGCCACGATCGAATCGGTCGAACGCCGATCGTACGATGGCCCGGTATTCGATCTCACGGTCGAGGAGGCGGCACCGAACTTTGCGGTGGCCGACGGCGTCATCGTCCACAACTCGACTCGCCATCACACGATCGAGAAACTCTACGACCGAGGGTACATCGAGGACGATCCACCGCGTCCGACACAACTGGCGCGGGCGGTCGTCGAAGCGGGTGAGGAGTTTGCCGAGTTGGTAACCAGCGAGGAGATGACTGCCCAGCTCGAAGCTGACATGACTGCCATCGCGACCGGGGAAGCGGAGCTTGCGGACGTCACCGAGGAATCCCGCCAGATTCTCGAGCGAGTCTTTCAGGATCTGATGGACTCGACCGACGACATCGGCGAACTCATTCGCGAATCCCTTCGTGCGGACCGTACCGTCGGCCCGTGCCCGGACTGCGGCGAAGATCTGCTTTTACGGCGGAGTCGCCGTGGGTCCCGCTTTATTGGGTGCGATGGTTACCCCGATTGCGAGTATACCCTCCCGCTCCCGAACGGCGGGGAACCCTTGCTCCTGGAGGACGTGTGTGAAGATCACGACCTCCGTGAAGTGAAGATGCTTGCGGGGCGGAACACATTCGTCCATGGCTGCCCCCAGTGCCGTGCGGAAGATGCGGAGGATGAAGAAGATGTCCTTATCGGGGCGTGTCCGGAGTGTGGCGACGAAACTGGCGGTGAACTTGCGATCAAGCGGTTGCGAAGTGGGTCTCGGCTGGTCGGCTGCACGCGATATCCCGACTGTGAATATTCGCTTCCACTGCCTCGCCGAGGCGAGATTGCGGTCGAGGATCGTCGCTGCGAGGAACACGGGTTGCCGGAACTGACCGTGCACTCGGGGGACGAACCCTGGGAGCTCGGCTGCCCGATCTGCAATTACCAGGAGTACCTCTCAGAACAGAACGGCGAGGGTGAGCTAGAAAACCTTGAGGGGGTCGGGGCCAAGACGGCGGAGAAATTGGCCGATGCGGGAATCGACTCCATCGCGGACCTATTAGCGGCGGAACCGGAGTCTGTCGCGGCGGAAGTGGACGGGATAAGCGAGAACCGGATCCGTCAGTGGCAGGCCGAGGCCTGACCGGGGCTACACGCAGGCTCGTGACGTCAGCGTATCGCGACGCCCGCACTCCGTGAATGGGGCTATTTAAGTCCGTCTCGCCAGAATCCGCACCCATGCAGGACAGGGTCCACTGCGCGGACGTGGAGCCGGGCCACACGGTTACCGTGGCCGGCTGGGTTCACGAAATCCGCGATCTTGGCGGGATTGCGTTCGTGATTCTCCGCGACCGCACGGGGCGGATTCAGATCAAATTTGAAAAGGACGAACAACCTGACGCACTGGTCGACACCGGGCTGGGCGCCGCTCGCGAGAGCGCCATTACCGTGACCGGCGCCGCAGAAAAAGAACCCCGAGCCCCAACGGGGGTCGAAATCGTTCCTGAATCGATCGACGTGCTCGCCCCGGCCGATCCTGAGTTACCGCTGGATCCGAGCGGCAAGGTTGACGCCGAGCTCTCGACGCGCTTGGATAACCGGACCCTCGATGTCCGAAGCGAGCGGGGCAAAGCAATTTTCCGGATCAGATCGGCGTTGCTTGCCGGCGTAAGAGACGAGTTCCGCGAGCATGGATGTACTGAAATTACGACGCCGAAGATCGTGGCCACGGGGACGGAGGGTGGGACGGATCTCTTCCCGATCACGTACTTCGGCCGCGAGGCGTTCATGAACCAATCGCCGCAGTTGTTCAAACAGCTGATGGTCGGATCCTCGCTGGAGCGGGTCTTCGAGATCGGCCCCATCTTCCGGGCCGAAGAACACAACACGCCGAGGCACCTGAACGAAGCGACCTCGATCGACTTCGAAGGGGCCTTCCTCGACCACCATGGGGCGATGGATGTTTGCGAGTCGCTGCTGGGGGCGGCGTACGAGCGCGTGGCGACCGAATGTGCCGACGAATTGGCGATCCTCGGACTCGCCGATGACTTCTCGGTTCCCGACGGGGAACTTCAGCGTCTCGGCTACGATGAAGCGATCGAACGTGTCAACGCGACCGGTGACCTCGATGAACCGCTCGTCTGGGGGGACGATTTGTCGACCGAGGCCGAGCGGGTCCTCGGGGAGGAGATCGGCCAACACTACTTCATCGTGGACTGGCCGAGCGAAATCAAACCGTTCTACATCCAATCCTACGACGATGATCCGTCCCTGTCGAAGGGGTTCGATCTGATGCATCCGCGGATGGAATTGGTCTCGGGCGGACAGCGCGAACACCGTCACGACGAGCTGATTGCCGGGTTCGAGGCACAAGGGCTCGACCCGACCGCATTCGAGTATTACACCGAGATGTTCCGATTCGGCATGCCACCGCACGCCGGCTGGGCCTACGGCGCAGAACGGTTGTTGACAACCATGCTCGGGCTCGAAAACATCAGGGAAGCGGTACTGTTCCCCAGAGACCGTCAGCGACTCTCGCCGTAAGGAGATTCTCCCGCCCGCCCATGTCCGATGAGGAAGTGACGGTCGCGGCGCCGGCTCATATCACCGGGCTATTTGCTGCGTATCCGGCTACTGATCCCCTCGAAGCCGGCTCTATCGGGGCGGGTCTCGCGCTCGAAGATGGGGTAGTGGTCACAGTCGATTCGACGAAAACGAGCGGGTTGTTTCTCGACGGGGACCCGACCTCGATGCGAGCACCCGCACTCGTGCTGGAGGCGTTCGACGTCGATCTGCATGTCGAGATCGACGCACAGGTCCCTCTGGGCGCCGGGTTCGGTGTATCAGGAGCAGCTGCGCTCGGGGTCGCCCATGCCGTGAACGACATCGTAGATGCTATGATGACCGAGAACGAGCTCGTGAAACTCGCTCATCGCGCCGACGTGGAGGCGGGGACAGGCCTTGGAGACGTCGTCGCCCAGGCCAGAGGTGGTGTGCCACTCCGCCTGGAACCGGGGGCACCCGGATACGGTAAGATGGATGGCATCCCGGCCCAGCCGACCGTCGAGTACACGACGATGGGGGAACTGTCGACGGCCGATGTGCTCAAGGGTGATCTGGCACGGATTAACACGGCCGGAAGGGCGGCGATGGAACGGGTACAGGATCGTCCGACGGTAGACACGTTTATGACAGAATCGGCGACGTTTGCCCGTGAATCGGGACTCCTCGACGACGAGATTGCGGCCATCATCGACCGCGTAGATCGCCCTGTGTCCATGGCAATGCTCGGACGGACGGTGTTCGGCCTCGATAATGCCTTATCGGCCGAAGGAATCGACGCCCGGGAGAGTCGCGTTAGTCCGGCCGGTGTGCACTACGTTGACTGAATGTCGCCGCGTTAATGCGCCTTGACCGTGAACTACACCGTGTGAGCGAGCAGGACGCCCCCGCGAGCGTGGACAGCGAGGACGAGATTCCGGCAGATCATCCGCGATATACGGATCTGGTAACGCGCTACCGGATCGAACAGGGAATCGAACGCGGGATCACCCATCTGCAGGGGATGCATGCGGAGGGGCGCGCCAGCGCCTTCGATTATCTCCTCGGGGAGCAAACGATTCCAAGTGCGGATACAGCAACACGCGTGGCGGCTGCTGAGCTACTACGCGCGGATCATCCGGTTGTCTCCGTCAACGGTAACGTGGCGGCGCTCGTTCCAGCGGAGACCGTCGAGCTCGCGGAAACTGTCGGCGCGGCAATCGAGGTCAACCTCTTCCATCGGAGTGAAGAACGGATACAGCGCATCGTTGCTCACCTCGAGGACCACGGTGCGACCGAGGTGCTGGGGCTGGAGGGGAACGCACGGATCCCGGGATTGTCCCACGATCGAGCGAGAGTGGACCGGGAGGGCATCTACAAGGCGGACGTGGTCGTGGTTCCGTTGGAGGACGGGGACCGAGCACAAGCGCTCCGGTCGATGGACAAACGTGAAATCGTCATCGATCTCAATCCACTCTCGCGCTCGCCCCGGGCGGCTCATGTCCCGATTGTCGATAACGTTGTGCGAGCGATACCGAATCTCACCGAGCACGCCAAGGACCTTGCGGGAACGGACGATCGGAGGCTTAGCGCACTCATCGACGAGTTCGATCCCCAGCAAGTCCTCGACCAGGCAGAACGGGCGATTCGCGACGGGGTCGACCGCGAAGAAACGTAGGTGGTTTACGACCGAGCCGGTGGTGGGAATGGCGTCGGTCCGAATCCACGTCGGAGGATGACCGTGTTGATTCTCCCGATCCGGTGAAGGCGTTTCGATACCGGCCCGGACTATACGCGCTGGGTAACGTTGTGTGGTTGTTCGTCACTACGGGCGTTCAGGCACTCGGTTACGTGGGGATAGCGGTCGGGGGGTTGGACCCCGATGGCAGCGTGGATGATTTTACAGGATGAGATCGGGCTTGCCATTTCCGGAATCGTGATTGGCCTGGGAATGGCGACTGTCCCTGATTTCGACGAGTTCGCACCGATTCGCCACCGTGGAGTGACTCACACTCTCTCGTTCGTTGTCACAGGCAATCTGCTCGTTGCTGGCTCGGTTGGCCTCTTTGCCGTCCTGATCGGCCTTCCACACGTTCGGTATGTCTTCGTTGCATGCCTCGCCAACACGCTTTCACTGGGGACACATGTCCTCGCCGACAGTCTCACACCGGGGGATTCGTTCCTGGTGGGCAGTCTCCGGTCGTCGGATAACGTTCGAACTCGTGAGCTCGTCGGATACGGGTGCAAACCGGGCATGTTTCGGTGTCGGGTCTGCCACAGCGATCTGTTCTGTCAGAGTAGGGATACTGCTTTCGTGAGAGACACCCGTTAAGTATCACCGGGGATTACCACCAGGTGGCATGAGTGAATTCGAGGCGTTCAGCGAGGTCGGTGAAGCCGATGTCACCCGGGCAATCGGCCAGGAGTGGACCGAGGAGTTTATGGACTTCTCCAACAGCGACGTCATCGTAGTGGGTGGTGGCCCCTCGGGACTGATGGCCGCGACGGAGCTGGCCGAACGGGGAGTCAAGACGATGGTCGTCGAGAAGAACAATTACTTGGGTGGGGGGTTCTGGCTCGGCGGGTTCCTCATGAACAAGGTCACCGTCCGCGCCCCATCACAAGCTGTCCTCGACGATCTCGACGTCGATTATCAGGAGGCGGGGAACGCCGACGGGCTGTACGTCGCCAACGGGCCACACGCCTGCTCCGGGTTGATCAAGGCAGCGTGTGATGCGGGTGCCAAGATCCAGAACATGACG
Source organism: Halobacteriales archaeon (assembly GCA_007118975.1). GTDB lineage: Archaea > Halobacteriota > Halobacteria > Halobacteriales > SKNY01 > SKNY01. The sequence goes on from SKQO01000024.1 coordinate 10,638, forward strand.
GAATTTACGGACATCGTGATCCGTGAAGATCACCGCGTCTCCGGGATCGTCATGAACTGGACGCCGGTCCACTCGCTGCCCCGGGAGTTGACGTGTGTCGACCCCATTGCCGTGGAAGCGGATCTGGTCATTGACGCGACGGGACACGACGCGATGGTCGTAAAGAAGCTCCACGAACGTGGCGTGCTCGACGCGCCAGGAATCGGCGATGCGACTTCTCGTTCGGCAGGGATGGACACCACGACGGACGGGGAATACGGCGCTCCGGGTCACGATTCGCCGGGCCACGATTCGATGTGGGTGGGCAAATCGGAGGATGCCGTTGTCGAGCACACCGGTCCGGCTCACGACGGCGTGATCGTCACCGGTATGGCCGTGGCGACGACGTACGGCCTTCCGCGCATGGGACCGACCTTCGGCGCGATGCTACTCTCGGGTAAACGGGCCGCTCAGCAAGCGATGGACGAGCTGGGTGTTGACGCCAGCCCCGTCGAACTCACGAGCAGAACAGCCCCCGCGGACGACTGAACATCGATGACGCCGGCGACGGTAACGCTGTACCGAGCCCCGACGACCGTCTGTGATGTCGACGCTTTGGCCGAGTGGCTGGCCGACCGGATCGACCCGTCCGTCCAGGTACGGGACCGCTTTGTGTCCGAATACGGGGATTCCGAGGCCCTGGCGGGATCGTTTGCACGTGCGCGAGTGATTTCACCCTACGACCGCGAGACGGGATCGGAGATGCTGGGGATCAAACGGTACGAGGAGCGGGTACTGGCCGAGCCCGATCGGGGCGGCGGGGTACTCTACGACGGATTCCAGATCCAACGTGCGTTTAATCGAGCGCTTCCCAAGGAGGAGCGATCCCTTTCTCACCTGCACATCCCGGTCTTGGATCGCGTCTTGGCGACGTGGGGCGATCACGACGGACGGTGGCACAAACGAATCGCGGTCCTCGGGCAACCGACCCTGCTGTCGATCCCCGGTCTGTATGAAGCGCCTGCCAAACCCGAGGCGTACTACCAGGAACAGCAGCGACATGCCCTGGTGACCGGCGACACACCGCCACGAGAAGTGCTCGAAAGCGAACTCGAGCTCGATATGTTGGTGGAGGACGACCCGCGGACCACCGAGGCGATGAAGGGCTACGTGCTGGCGGCGTATCACCTGGTCGCAACCGGTGAAGGTTTTTGCGCCGCGGAGGAGTGCCGGCTCTCGAACCCGCACCGACATGCAGAACTCATCCGCTCTCACCTCGAAGCACCGGCGTTCTGCGCCGAGCACCGGAACATATACGGTAGGAATGAAGAAGGCTAAGTGAGGTAACGAGGGCTCTTCGCCTCCTGTTTTATGGGTGGCCTTGTCGACTCGAGGGTGTAGATGTGCTCGAAATTGGTGGGACCGGCCTGATAAGCACCGGGATTATCCGGCAACTGGTCGCGTCGGGTCACGACGTCACCTGTCTTACCCGGGGTGAAACGTCGGCTAATCTGCCTGATGCCGTCAAATTCATCACTGGTGATCGAAACGATGATAGTGTCCTTGCGGAAGCGGCGCAGGCGCAAAGATTCGAGTGCGTAATCGACATGGTCTGTTTTACTCCAGCGCAGAAGCGTGCAACGATCGATGCGTTTGCCGGAAACGTCGAACAATACGTGTTCTGTTCGACGGTCGATGTCTACCATCGTCCGGTGCGACGAAACCCGGTTACCCAGGGTGCTCCCCGTACCGTCGATCTCGATCTCCCACCAGTGAGCAAGTATGGGTCAGACAAAGGTGCAGCGGAAAACGCGTTGTTCCGGGCGGACGAACGTCGGGACTCAGTCGAGGGGTTCAATGTGACCATCATCCGACCGTGGAGTACCTACGGGGAGGGTGGGTCAGTATTGCCCACGTTCGGGAGCAGTACGTATTATCTCGATCGGATCCGCACGGGAAAACCGATCATTGTCCACGGTGATGGAAGCTCGCTTTGGGGTCCCTGCCATCGGGATGATGTGGCGGCGGCGTTCGTCGGTGCCGTTGGAAACGAGTCTGCCTACGGGAACGCGTATCACGTAACGAGCGAGGAGGTGATGGCCTGGGATCAGTATCATCGGATCGTTGCAGACGTGCTCGACGCGCCAGAACCCGAATTCGTTCACATACCGACCGAGCTTTCTTCTGAAGGCCGTACCCGACCGTACGGATATGCTCGATGCCCACTTTCAATACAGCACGGTTTTCGACAACGTCAACGCTCGCCGTGATCTCGGATTCGAACATATGATCCCCTTCCGGAAAGCGGTTGAACGCACGATTGAATGGATTCAGGCAAATCGCGGGATCGACGCATGGGATATGGAAAACGATGACGGGCTGATCACCGCCTGGCGGGAAAACAGCCGATCCTTCCTCGGCCGTATCTCGGATTCGTAGCTGTGAATAATTCCGGAACGTCGAGACTTACACGCTACGTTCATCGTTTTCTGGGATCATGATATCGCCTGGTGGCGATCGGTTTGCACCGCACCCGCGTCGAGACATCGCCAACGCACTCGAGTATGTTGCCTGTCCTTGACAGGCCGACACCAGCGGTACACTTCTCACTCAGCTTCGATGGCAGAAAGCACCAGTTCACAGACCCTTACAGCGTCTTCGCCCAGTACATAGATGATGGGTTCGATCCCGAACGCCCCGGTTTGGGCGATAACGGTAGCATGTGGCGCCGCTTCGATGTTCGAGCGCACCGCTTCCGAAAGATCTCGGTCACCGGGTATCTCAACGTGTGTTAGGCCACTCGCGGCCAGCTGTTCGAGTGTCCGATCCGCGTATCTGATGTTGATCGCGGCGCGAGTCTGGCTACCTCCGTCACGAGCCGCCAAAAGGACCTCCGCGACATGTTGGGATTCGCCGAATGCCGGATCTCCAGGGATGGCGAGACGACCACCCACGCGCAGTAGACGCCCCGGGACGCCGGCGACTTCTTCGATCTGAGTCGCAGTGGGTAGACATTCTACGACGTTGGATCCGACCTGGGGAATCTCCTCGAGGAAAGCTGGTGAACGCTCTAGTCTACCGAGCGCGCGCCGCATCGAGCGCTTAACGCGATCGCGCGCTCGAACCTCGCTTTGCGGATCGTGTATCCGAAACGTGGCGTCGTACGAGCGCAGCTCCGGGACTGCCTCCTCGTGCATCGTCGCGAGCAGCTCGCCAGGCGTCTCGAGCTCACGAATCAGTACTTCGAGCTCGATCAAGGCACCGACTGGTTCCAGTGTGCCCTCGGCGAGTCCATCGGCCGTGCGTTCTACCCTGGTACGAACCGCTTCGTGTTCGACGACGCGAGAATCCCGGGCAACCTCGCCGTGGCTGTACTTCGAAACGGAACTCTGGCTGACACCGATCGCATCGGCGATCTGCCGTTGGGTGAGGGACTTTTCGTGGAGCCGTTCGGCGAGCATCGAACGGACGGTCGGAATGAACGACTCGACCACGATCTCCTCGATGTATTTCATTGCGATTCGTTCTCACGCGACCGTCTCGATTCGACGAATTCCTCGTCGACTTGGATCTTCGAGGCCTTAGGACCTGTCTGGCCCTGATACTTCGAGCCTCGCTCTTCGCCGTACGGCCGTTCTGCCGGGCTCAACAGCTTCGTGAACGTCAGCTGGGAGATGCGCATGTCGGGTTTCAGCGCCACGGGTGCGGTCCCGAGATTCGACAGTTCCAGGGTAATTTGACCGTGGTATCCCGGGTCGACAATTCCCGCAGTCGCATGAACGACGATCGCGAGCCGACCCAGTGACGAGCGCCCCTCGACGTGGGCGATCAGATCGGGCGGGATCTCGACGCGTTCCTTGGTTGTCGCGAGGACGAAATCCCCCGGATGCAGCCGGAAGACCTCGTCCTGTGGTTCGAGCTCGTCGGCGTTGTTCTCGAACTCGTTGAGTCGTTTGAACTCCCGACTCTCGCTCGGAATCGTCGATTTCTCGACGTACTGGCCGACTTCGTCGCCACGTTCGGGATGGATGCAGGAGATGTTCGAGCGGCGAAATTTCAGGAACTCCCGGCCCAGCCGGAGATCCACACTCGCGGGTTGAATCTGGAGCTCCGGATCGTCTAGGGGCTCGATGACGAGATCCCCGTCGTTCAGGCGCCGACGGATATCTCCGTCCGAGAGAATCATATGGAAATACCACAGCACGCTCGGCATAAAACCAGTCGGTCCAGTCGTTTGCGAGGCGAGAACGCAACCGGTTAGGACGGCGGGGATCTACCCTCGCCGATGAAACAGGTCATCGTCGCCCGACGGGACCTCGAAATGGGTGCTGGTAAGCTGGCTGCCCAGGTGGCCCACGCTGCGGTTGCGGCCTGCGAGCGGGCATCGGATGATCACCGGTCGACCTGGCGCTCGACCGGTCAAACGAAGGTCGTCCTCGGCGTCGACGACGAGTCGGCCGTCCTAGAGGTAGCGGCGCGAGCCGGCACTGCGGGGCTCCCCCACTACGTCGTCCGTGACGCGGGGAGGACTGAATTAGAACCTGGAACGGTGACGTGCGTCGGTGTCGGTCCTGCCGCTGCGGATGCAATCGATACGGTGACCGGTCATCTTTCACTGTACTGACCGATGCATACCATCGCGATAACTCACAAAACCGCCACATGAACGACCACGAATCGAACTGGCGGCCGGCACCTGATCGAGACTGTGTCGTCGGCATGAATTTCTACGCCAGTCGGGGCGATGGTACCGGCGGCGTCATCAAACGCAAACACGACGACTTTCGCGTCACCGAACTTTCTACCGTCGATCCAGAGCCACTCACGGCGGATGAGGACGATTATCCGCACCTCCTCGTTCGGGCGCGGCTCCGCGGCTGGGATACTCACGATTTCGTCGACCGGCTCTCGGGGGAACTCGGGATCAGTCGCCGTCGGGTTTCCTGGGCGGGGACGAAGGATAAACACGCCGTGACGGATCAGCTGTTCTCCATCCGATCGGTGGATCCGGAATCGCTACCCTCGGTGTCGAGAGCCGAACTCTCCCCCGTGGGTCGGCTCGGGCGATCGCTGACGTTTGGTGATCTGGCCGGGAATCGATTCGATATACGGGTTCGAGATGCAACCACTCCCACGAACCACGAACGAATCACCCGGGAACTGCGACAGCTCGGAGACGGCCGGGTGACGGTGCCGAACTACTTCGGACACCAGCGGTTCGGCTCCATGCGACCGATCACCCACGAGGTCGGGCTCGCGATCCTTCGACGGGACTGGGAAGATGCTGTGATGACGTATCTCGCCAGCACCCATCCGGACGAACCGTGCGACACGCGCACGTTCAGGTCGTACGTGGGCGAAACACGCGACTGGCAGGCTGCATTGGATCGATGCCCGGGCGGACTCGGATTCGAACGAACCCTCCTCCACGGGCTCATTGAAGGGGATTATCGTGACGCGCTCGACCGCCTACCGCAGACGTTACAGGGATTGTTCGTAAACGCGGCACAATCGTATCTGTTCAATCAAATCATCAGCGAACGAATCGAACGCGGACTTTCCATTGTGGAGGCGGTAGCAGGCGATGTCGTCTGTTTCACCGAACGCCATCCGGAACTCGGGTCGGTGCCGGCGATCGACCGTACACAACGAGTTACGGAGGCGAGACGGAGAACGATCGAGCGCCACGTTGCACGCGGCCGGGCGTGTGTGACAGCCCCACTGGTCGGCAGCGAGACTACGTTCGCGGCGGGGGAACCGGGTGACATCGAACGGACCGTACTCCAGTGGGCGTCGGTGGATCGAGCACAGTTCGATCTTCCGGAACCGTACGCCTCTCGTGGCACACGTCGCGCGATCCACGTCAATACGGATCTCTCGATCGATCAAACTCCCTTCCGATTGCGTTTTGGACTTCCGAGTGGTTCGTATGCAACGGTCGTGCTTCGGGAATATCTCAAACCGGACGGACCGCTGGGATAGCACGCCGGGATGTCGCGACTCAATAGCTTTATCCGTCGCGAGCGGCGAATTACGCCAAGAATGGCACCGGATCGGAAGGGCAAGGTCGGTAGCGCCGGGCGGTACGGTACAAGATATGGTCGTGTCGCCCGAAAGCGTGTCGCCGACATCGAACGGACGATGCACAGTGACCACGGTTGTCCCGAGTGTGAAGAGGATCGGGTAAGCCGGGCAGGGACCGGTATCTGGGAGTGCGACGCATGCGGCCACAAGTTCGCGGGCGGCAGTTATCGCCCCGATACCCCGGCTGGGCGAACCGTCGAGCGATCCATCCGCGCGGCACTCGCCGAAGACGAATGAGCTACAAGTGCTCCCGGTGCAAACGCGACGTTCAACTCGACGAATACGGCGGCGTTCGGTGCCCCTACTGCGGTCACCGGGTGCTCCTGAAAGAACGCTCGCGTGACATCAAAGAGATCGAAGTCGACTGACGGCACCGAAGGCCGGTGCATCACGCAATCACACTGACGGCGTCTTTCTCTCAGGAAAACCACGGGGACATTGTCTTTCGTAGTTTGCAACCCGAAGTGAGTGCCCTCAGGGGCGGCCGGTCGAGGACCCACCTCACCAGGCGTGACAATACGATCGTTATCGAGATCGAGGCAGCCGACCTGGTCACCCTGCGGGCCGCCCAGAATACCTGGAGCAGCCTGCTCCGTACCGCAGAGCGGGTGCTATCGTGTCAGTCCGGCCGGCGTCACCAATGACTGGATTTTTCAGGCCATAGCACGACGACACTGACATGCAGGGAAATATTCCGCCGGAGGCCCAGGAGACGCTCCAGGAACTCCAGTCGCTTCAGGAGCAGGCCCAACAGGTTGCAGTTCAGAAAACCGAGGCGGAACGAGCACTCCGGGAGGCGGAAAACGCCAGTGAAACGCTCGAAGAGGTAGACGCAGAAGCGACCATGTACCAGGAGGTCGGGGATCTACTGATAGAAACGAACTACGCGGACGCCGAGGAGGAGCTCAAAAATCGGATCAGTAACCTCCAAATCCGCGTGGACACCCTTGAGAAGCAGGAAAACCGGGTCGAATCACAGTTCGAGGAGCTCCAGCAGGAACTCCAGCAAAAACTCGGTGGTGGCGTCGGCGGCGCTGGCGGCGCCTGAAGCCAGATGGTAGAAGAGGAAGAAATCGTCTCGACCGCGGCAGCGGCCGCAGAGCGGGTGATTTTTTCACGATACGACACCGGCGACATCATTGATTATGACGTGACGGTTAGATACGTCGACCACGAGGTAAGTGTGGACGTGTATCTCGATCTCCGAGATTCCGTCGATGCGACCGATGCGGAAATTCAGCGGGTCGCCCAAGATGCCGCCCGGGCGGCTGGCCTCGCGGCCGACGATTTCGTCGCGAAGAGCGATACCTAGTTGCTGTTCATCGACACCGCGCGAGGAAGTTCTCGAATACCTCCTCGCCATGTTCCGTGTGGGCGACCTCCGGGTGCCACTGGACCCCGTAAATGTCGCGCTCGGCATCACTCATCGCCTCGATATCGCAAACCTCGCTACTGGCCGTAATCGAGAATCCAGTCGGGATCGATTTTACTTCGTCCGCATGGCTCGCCCAGACTGTCGTCTGGGGGTACAGGGAACCAACGAGGGGATCCTCCGCGTCATGTATGTCCACGGTGACGTCCGCGTACCCCCCGTATTCCCCCGGCCCGACCTCACCATCGAGTTCCGCCGCGATGATCTGCATCCCAAGACAGATGCCCAAGACCGGAACACCAAGGTCCAGATAGTCGCTACACCGACCGCTATCGTCGATATCCGGCCCGCCAGACAGCACGAGCCCGTCGGCATCCAGCTCTTCCGGGCCCGTGTCGTTGGAGAGAACGACTGCTTCCACGTCGAGGTCTCGGAGCGTCCGTTGTTCCAGATGGGTAAATTGTCCGCGGTTGTCGATCACCGCGATCCGGGTCATGAATCGGGATACGGGGTCTCCGGGGAAAAACAACCCGAATCAACGGCCCTCTCACGGTTCTTCCCGTCGTTCCATCGCCGTCGTAAATCCCAGTTCGGCGTGTTCTCGCGATCGTCGTTGTTCGCGCTCGGCGATGGCCGCGGGGTCAGGTGAAACATCGTCATCAATCCGGCCCCAGGACTGGTGTACTTTGGCGTGACACCATCGACAGAGCGCGACGGTAATTTCGTGAGATGTGGGACCGGCATCTGCGTATGCGAGGTGATGCTCTTCGATAAGTGGGCGACGATCGCCGGATATGCCATCGCGGCGTTCTGCGAGTCCGCACCGCTCGCACGTATCGCTATCCGTCGTACATCGAAACGTACAGCAGTCGGCATACCCCCAGTCGTCGTCGATGACCGGGCAGGCGTACCCTTGGCGACGGAGTGTCGCCAACGTCAGTCCATCGCCCATCTCCCCAGTGATGGCGGCCCGACATCGGCCATCGTCGGTGAGATAATCACAGCGATCGACGTACGCCCACGGATCGTCGATACCGACCGGCGTGCCCCCCTTCGCTCGCTCCATCGTTACGAGTTCATCCCCGGATGAGTATCAGGATAGCCCCCGTGGTGAAGGTGAATTTATCCGCGCCGATCGCCAACTCCAACGTGTGCGAGTCATCCACGAGGAGGGGGATACGATCAGGACGCTAGCTGATGATGTCTACCGGGCGGACGGCCCCTTGCAAAAACGGACCGGACTCATGTTCCGACGCCCGCTCAGAACTGGTGAAGCGATGGTGTTTCCGTTCGACTCGGTAAGCCATCGGGACGTTCATACGTTATTCGTTCGTGATTCGATCGACGTGGTTTGGGTGGCAGAGGAGGTTGTTGAGCGAGTTTCTACCCTTACGCCGTGGACGCTCAGCGCTGGTGCGCGGGCGGATTTCGTGATCGAGCTTCCAGTGGGCGGGGCTGACGGCGTTACAGTCGGGGACTTCGTCCGCATGGCCTATACGTAGCGGCTCGGCTCCCGGAACTGATACGTTTAAGTGAGTGGTGAGCGATCCTTCGGTCGTGGTTGGCATGACCAGTGATCGATTTATTGGGGCTCGTCCCCGATACTAATCTCTCAACCGATCGTTCAGTACAGCTTCTCGATACCACGTTGCGCGACGGTGAACAGGCACCAGGTATTTCCCTGACACCCGAGGAGAAGGCGGAGATAGCCGTTGCCTTGGACGGAGCGAACGTGGACGTGATCGAAGCAGGGAGCGCCTGCACCGGTACGGGCGAGCGACGAACAATCCAACAGGTGACGGCTCTTGACCTCGATGCGACCGTCACGAGCTTCGCTCGTGGAGTTCAGAGCGACATCGACCTCGCCATGGACTGTGACGTCGATGGGGTCAATCTTGTCGTCCCCGCGAGCGACCGCCATATCGAGGATAAGGTGGGATCGACACGTGAAGATGTGATCGAAACCACGATCTCGCTCGTCGAGTACGCCCGGGAACACGGCCTGTGGGTCGAGGTGCTTGGGGAGGACGGTTCACGCGCCGATCTCGACTACCTTGAGCACCTCATGGGGGCGGCGCTCGATGCCGGCGCCGACCGGGTGTGTTACTGTGATACCGTGGGCTGGGCAGGTCCCGAACGAACCTTCGAGGCCGTTCAGCGACTCGCGGATCTCGGTCCGACGAGTACGCACACGCATGATGACCTCGGATTGGGGATGACGAACGTCCTTGCGAGTCTCGTGGCGGGTGCTGACCTCGTTCATGCAACCGTGAACGGTATCGGGGAACGGGCCGGCAACGTGGCCCTTGAAGAGGTGGCCATTGCACTCGATCACTGTTATGAAATCGAGACAGTGGATCTCACGGCGCTTTACGACCTGGCCCGCATTGTATCGCGGGCAACCGGTGTACCGTTGCCCCCGAACAAAGCCGTGATCGGTCAGAACGCTTTCGCCCACGAAAGCGGCATTCACACGGACGGCACGCTCAAGGATGAGCGGATGTATGAACCCTACCCACCCTCCCGGGTCGGAAGGGAGCGACGTCTCGTCATAGGCAAGCACACCGGACGGGCTGGCGCTCGAGCCGCACTGGCCGAACATGGGGTGACCGTCTCGGACGAAGAGCTCGCAGAGGTCGTCAAACGAGTAAAGGCGATCGCCGACCGGGGCAAACGTGTGACCGATGCGGATCTGCTGGCTATTGCAGAGGACGTCCGCGGAAAATCTCACGAGCGTCGGGTTGAGCTCCTCGACTTGACGGCACTGAGTGGGGGCGCAACGCCGACGGCCAGCGTTCGGATCGCCGTCGATGACGAAGAACGCGTCGCGAGTGGCGTCGGGAGTGGTCCGGTTGATGCAGCGGTCTCGGCCGTGCGACAGGCCATCCGGGAGGCAGCTGACGCACAGCTCGATGCGTATCGAGTCGACGCGATTACAGGCGGCACGGACGCCGTCGTCACCGTCGAAGTAACGATGACGCTCGAGGACGAGACCGTGACGGTGAGCTCTAGCGATGCGGATATCACCCGAGCAAGCGTAGAAGCGATGGTCGAAGCCATCGATCGGCTGTTTGCCGCTCTCGGGGCGGACAGAATGTTGCTCGCCGACGATTGATTCTGCTCGCCGGGGGTCGATCTCTCGCCCAACGTCGGGGCCGTCGACATGTACCCGAGCCCTCGTGACGGATTACTGAGTTCAGGGCCAAACGGTCAACATCGATCCGCGACACGAACTACCTGTTTTCCGAGGTTTTCCCCGTCGAACAGGCCAACGAACGCGTCCACTGAGCCCTCGATACCCTCCGTAACGGTCTCCTCGTAGCTGAGCACCCCCTGCTCCATCCAATCCGCGAGTCTGTCCTCCGCTGTGGACGCTCGATGCGAGAAGTCACCCACCAAAAACCCCTGGACAGTGGTTCGTCGCCCGATCATTCCGCGCAGCTTTCGGGGGCCGGTCGGTCGCCCCTCGACGTTGTATAATGCAATTTGCCCACAGACTGCGACGCGTGACCACGTATTCAACCGAGGAAAGACGGCGTCTGTGATCTCACCTCCAACATTGTCGAAATAGACGTCGATCCCATCGGGCGCAGCAGCATCCAGCGCACTACCGAGTGATTCGGCTGTTCGATAGTTAATGGCCGCGTCGATCCCGGCTGTGTTTCCGAGCCATGTGCACTTTTGATCCGATCCCGCGGTTCCGATCACTCGACAGTCGTGCATTTTCGCGATTTGGGCCGCCACGGAACCGACAGCACCGGCGGCCCCTGAGACCATAACCGTCTCGCCGGCTTTGGGCTCTGCGACCTCGAGCATCCCGAAGTACGCCGTCCGACCGGGCATGCCAAGAACCCCGAGTGCCGTCGAAATCGGGGCAGGTTGGGGATCAACAGTCGTTACCTGGTCGCCGGAAACGGTTGCATACTCGGCCCACCGGAGCGGTCCGCGAATCAAGTCTCCGACCTGGCGGTCCGGGTGACGCGATTCGACTATCTCGCCGACGCCACCGGCCCTCAGCAGTTTCCCTTGCGGCCAGCCCTCGGCGTAGTTCGAGGTATCGCCCATTCGGCTCCGCATATATGGATCCACGGAGTGGTACAACACGCGGACCAGTGTTTCACCAGGTCCCGGCGACGGTCGCGGCCGTCGAACGAGTTCGAAATCACCCCTCTCCGGCTTGCCCTCCGGACGATGTTTCATGATCCATCCGCGATGGCTCGGTTCATCCATGACGGGGCCACATGTTGCAGACCCCAATAACTCCCGGGAAGTACGATTGATCACGTGGGCGTTTACGTGTTGTACGGACGCGTGACGGTCATTTAGCGAATGAGCAGTCGCCGAGACGATCACAGTCGTGTGTTTCAGCCGGCTGAATTGGCTCACTCCTCCACCGGTATTGGTACCCTGCTCTCGGCACTTTACATGTCTCCAGAGAGTGCAGGCCCGGTACCTCGGCACTTGTCACCGAGGCGGTGGACGAGGACGGGTTTGGGATCAACAATTGTGGAAAACACAAGCAAGGGAGTCATAGCGCTTGTCTGTGCCACCGACGCTTTCGACGATCTTCGCGAAATCGATGGACAGCCGCTATCATGCAGTGTACGCTGATACATCAAGCGTATACATCTGCCGCGTTCCCTCGTGTGTGGAATCGAAGCAGATCACTCGCCCGGATCGATCCCATCTGGGATGGAGATCGCAACGTAACGATGCATCAGTAACGGGTGGCGAATAAACGTGGGTGAGTTCATGTAAGCGATCACGCTCCCACTCGTACAGGAACAATCCTCGTTGATCGTTATCGTCGGGTGAACTGTCGAGGAGGAGCCATTCACCGTTTGGCGAGAACGAGCAGTGCCCGTCGGGCGGTAAGATATCGTGGCCAACGGATCGGACTTCGCCCTCGAGCGAGTAGTCGTGAAACCCTGTCTTCTCGTGATCCGTCCACACCAAAAGCGAGTCATCCGTCCGCCAGTCGTAATGGCTCACAAGCCCTGAATGGAGCAACTGCAGATCGGTCCCCCGTTCCGTGGTTACGTAGAGTCGATCGAGCCAACGACGGTCGTCGGGTGTTTCCGAACGATGAATGAACGCGATCCGCTCTCCAGTTGGTGAGCACTGGATGTGGTTTACCCAGTGTAATCCGCAATCCATCGTTCCGGTCGGCTCGATCTCGGAAAGTTCCGCCAACGAAACGAGCAATGTCCGTGACCCCGTCTCAAGGTCAAGCCGAAACACGCCATCGTCGACGGGACAGGCCTGAATGTCGTCGCTGGTGTGTTCGGATGCGTATCCGTATCCCGGACGTGTGATGTCGAGGCGTCCGAAATCGAGCGTAAACGCAGTCTCCCCGACTGGTGATACCGCATAGACCGGCTCCCGGATCGTTCGACGCTTTTCTCCTGTTTGATCGTGAATCCGACTGACGAATCTCCCCGCAGCACGGTCGTTGTAGATGAATCGATCGAACCTCGGCCCGATCCATTGTAACATGGCACCTTGCTGGAAGTCCCACGCACGTGTACTCGCAATGCGTGTCACCCCGCCGCCGGTGGAGACCAAGCAGATGTCAGCCGCGTCCGTGACGGTGGGTCGTCGATCCTGAAAGGTCGTACGGTGGCCGAGCATCATCGACTCGTCACCGTTCCATGGTGACTTCTCGTAGTAGCCGAAAAAGTGGTGACCTGGTGACGACGTCAAGGCACATGGGTTCCCCATGTCGGGCACGTTCGGCCAATGCTAGTTAAGATTAGGTGTGCGGCTCCCTCGAGTGAACCAGAGAACCGATCTAGAACAATCCCACCGTGACGATGACGCCGAGGAGGAGATTTGAACTCCTGTGTCCTTGCGGACAGCAGATTTCGAATCTGCCGCCTTGGCCAGGCTAGGCTACCTCGGCTCAGTGCTGTGTATACGACCCGGTTTATTAGGCGTTTCGTCGTGTTCCCAATGATCGTCGAACAGCCCCGACCGTCCAGATTAACAGTTTTATCGGAGCCTGTCGAATATGGTTTCACACATGATCAAGGGTGCCGTCTCTCGGGTGTTCCGGTCGTTTTTTCGCCCGCAAAAGCTCCGATTGCAGGTCGAGTGGCTGACACACACTGATGAACGTGTACTCGAGCTGCTCGCGGACGGACAGGAAAAACCGCCCTCAACGCTCGCCCATGAACTGAATCGAAGTGAGGAATATATCGCGGATCGTTGCCGACAACTTGCCCTCAATGGGCTTCTGGAGCGGATCGAGCGTGCTGGAGACCGGGACGTCGGCTACCGAATCTCGGAATTTGGTGAGCGTTATCTCGATGGCGACGTAACAGCGGACGAACTATCGATCGAAGAAGGCGATTGATTCGTATACGCCGACAACGACAGCACAGAAAAGCAGTTCGCTTCCTACTTGATGCGTCGAATCTTCTCCATGTGCCGGGCCAATCGGGTAGTAAACAAATCAAATCGCAGTCTCCCGGCGGGCCAATCGAGGAAACGAAATGTGAAAGGCAGAAAACGTGGTCGACGGTAGCCCGCTCGGTCAAAATCTGTTTCGCCACCGGCTCGTTTGGAGGACTGTATCTTTCAACGCTGCACAATGCTGTTTCCGTTGCTCGTCGCTCCAATCGTCGGGCGTGTCGGCGATACACTCCTCCCATGAGCCGCCGATCGTTGACCAGTATTCGAGGACACTCTCGTGATCCCAGCCTTCCGGCAGGTCGTCGAGGCCGGAGACATCCTCGGTCACGATCTTCGTCTCCGATTCACCTGTCGAGGTACCCGGCGAATCCTCGTCGAATGAAGACGTTTCGAGTGTCGAAGCGCGATAAACAGCCGAGCCACTACCTTCCAGCCCGACGACATACGCCGGCCGATCGTTCCTCGCGGACACATCTGCGTACTGATCTTCGCCGCCAGGCTGGGGAAATTGAAAGTCGGTGGTGAGGACTGCCGCGACAACGCCACGTCCGTCCGGGCTGGCCACGATGTCGCCCGTTTCAAATCGTGTATTACTCATCGTCCGCTTGCGGGGATCGAAGCTAATGAAGTTTGTGGCGGATTATCGACGTATCAGGATATAATTCGCGCTGTCTGTAGATCATTTTCGTCTCGAAATAGAGATGAAACAATTATTTGATAATTGTGATTTAGTCGTTATTCTAGCTTATCCGGTAACTCATCTCCGGGTCTCACCTGACCGATTGTTTCTCGGCCACAGTCGTGGTTCTGTGACGCTCGTGATTGTGTTACGTTGTCAGCTGATGGAATGTGTGTGAGCGACGCCAATTGTCGTCTTGTACTGTTTTATCTGTCCGTTGTCCACGTCGGCCGTTTGTGATTCTATTTCGATTCCACTGACGTTTTCGAAACTTTCTTGGGCGTTTTCGAGTGCGAATTTCGCTGCGTCTTCCCACGAATGTACAGATTGACTACTAGTTCGATTATCTGAAAAGTGTCTTTCATGGTGCGAGGGAAATCAAGTGGGCAAGCGAGAAAATATTTGGTGTTTAATATCCGGTATGTTGGTCAATGCTCGGCAATTTCGGAAAATGATTGTGCACACGTTCGAAAGACACCAACACATGCCTGACTGTGGTCATGATCTTGGGTTTCGCACTCGTCAGCGCATGCAGTGCCCAAGCTGGCACGGACGTCGGCGAGTTCGGACTTCCATTGTGATCCGCGAGCCATGAACCGGGCGTGGAGGCTCGCAACGTCGGCCACGTCTCGGCAAAGTCGACTACATCGCGTCATCTGGGGGGCCCCCATCGCGATACGCGTATCGACACACCATTCACAGAATAATCGAGGCGGACGCCACGGGGCTTGACTCCGTGGAGGAAGCCGACACTCGATGACGCAAACGGCGCACAATGGCAAGACTGACTCCCCACGTTAGACGTAATTCTTAATCAGACAAGAGCTACAAATGTGCATTGTGGATGGACGACGCGCCACGACGCACCGTACCCATCAAACTCGCCGTACTCGACGAGCGTCGTGGCGACTTCCATCAACCCAAAGACGAGTTCCTGCATTGTGCCAACAGCACCAGCGAATGGGCGTGGCGCTACGACGAACGCTGCATCACCAGCAAGAGCAACGCCGAAAACGCCCTGTACGGCGAGTTGTGCGAGGAACCGACCGCACCGCGAACCTCGTCCAGAAAGGCATCCGACGTGCCATCGAAGCCGTTGATACTGGCGTCGAGAAGTTGAAGAAAGAGGAGAAGACGAGTCAACCAGCGTTCGACTCGTGGAGCGTCGTCTACGACAAACGCTCCGCAACGTTCTATGTCGACCACGCCACGCTCTCGACACCGAACGGCAGAGTCACCGCCGAATACGTCCTCCCGCCCAAAGAGGAGCGAGAGGACACGCCGTTCGATACGTACTACGAGAGCGAGGACTGGGATGCATCAAGTGCCACGCTCCAGCACGACGAACAGGAAGACACGTTCTACCTGCACGTCACGCTGAAGAATCCCGACTACGAGGTTGACGGAACGGAACGCCAAGAATGTGAGTCACGTAGTGAAGGTACCGGAAACGGAGTGGTTCTCGGCGTTGACTTGAACGTGATTGGCGCGTTCACCGTCACCTCAACGGGAGCGTTCATTGGCAGTGCAGCCTACCTCACCAACAAACGCAACAAGTACGAACGTCGTCGTGGACGCCTGCAACAGACGGGCCCGCGGTCGGCCCACCTCACCATCCAGTCCATCGGTAGCTCGTTCAGCGATTGGTCGCTGGACTGGCTCCACAACAGAGCGAACGACCTCACCGCGGAAGCCCACGAGGCAGCTGTGGACGGGATCATCTTCGAGAACCTCGACCACATCCGCGAGACCATTGCGAATGGGTCGAAATTCCAGCAGTGGGCGTACGCGAAGTTCGTGGAACTCGTGGAATACAATGTTGAATCCACGGAGCTATTTGTGGACACGGTGAATCCGGCGTACACATCGCAGCGGTGTTCCCATTGCGGGTTTACCCACGAGGACAACCACGATGACAAGCAGTTCCGGTGCGTGGATTGTGGGTATGCGGTGAACGCGGATTACAGCGCAGCGAAGAACATCGCCACCCGATACTGCGGGTATATTCATCGCGGGCAGAAGTCTTGCGGTGGATGGGCCACCAGTCAACTGGCCCTCAAGTCAGGGACGTTGAACGTGAACGGCGACTACACGCCTGCCGAATTACTCGGGTAGAACGGGAGTCCACTGACAAGCCGTGGGGTCGAGCCCCGAGGTTGTTGACACACTGCAGCCGCTTCCATACAGTTTTCAATACACTCTCGCATCCGTTCGTCCGCAGTGACTTTCGAGGTCGTTTCCAGTGCCATGATCACACTGTACGTGAAGCAGCGCGAAAAACCCTGAGACGTCCTTTTCCGATCTCATGTGCGATCCGAACGAATCCGCTCTTTGGCCGGTGATAACGTGGTCGTTGGAAACGTCGGTTCGGGATTTTCACCGCTCGCTTTACTGAGAGGGGTGGGGACCACAAGACAGGCTCAATGAGGACCGACGAACGACACTTGACCCAGCGCTCAAGTCAATTGCCGACCTGGTACCTTCGTGCTCGAAGAACTCCCAGAGCAGGTAGCCGATGACTTGCTCACTAACCCACTCGTCGCCCACCTGGCCACTGCGACCAACGATCGGCCGCATGTGGCTCCACTCTGGTTCCAACTCCATGGAGAAGACATAGAGGTCATGACCACAGGTACAAAGCTGGCAAATATCAGGGAAAACCCTCGCGTGAGTGTGTCCATTCAAAAGGACGACGCGGGCCACCCCGAGTGGATGGTTTGCATCCAGGGGACGGCCAACGTCATCGACGACGATGAACTCACAAAAGCGCGAAACCGCGAGTTGAACCGTAAATACGGGGCCGAGCCGGACGCCTGGCTTGAAGAGAACTCCCTTGTCCGGATTGAGGTGGGTTCAGTACATGTTACGGTCTTTTGAGTGATTTGTACCTTCGCCAGGGGTGGGTGCGTTTTCGGGGGGGGGGTAACCGTACTCGTGTGATCGCGTCCAATTGTACACGACGCCACCCGCTCGATAGATCGCACTAACTGGCTACACTCCAACAACGTCGGCGAGAGCACCCCAAGAAAGGGTGGCGTATCCTACGCGGGAACGTCTTCCACATCCCGCTCCCAATGGCGATGTTGTTCGATCGCCTCGATAAATTCGCTCACGAATTCGTCCAGCGTATCTGGCGATGGCGCAGAGACGATGCCAGCGTTGGAGCTGAGTTTGTCTTCTGATACATACGCTTCAGGGAGGTCGATTGTTCCGAATAGCTCGGTTCCCGCCCCGGTCGCCCCGACCGGTTTCTTGTGTTTGACCGCCTCCGCAAGGAAGTGTGTTGGCTCACCCGTGCCTTTCAGCGCAGCCACAGATTCTTCACCACCTGGGACGAACACCGCATCGTACATGATCGACCCCGTGATGGGGTGATTTGCATCGACTGCCACTTCCGAACCATCGTCTCCAGTGAGTGTCCCGAGTGACCCGCTCACGATTTCGAAACTCGCGTCACGAGCATCGAGGGCCTCCACTACTGAATTAAGGTGGTTGACATCCACACCATCCGCCGCGAGGATGGCGACTTTACGGCTCTCGATCGTCTCCAGTTGTGCGTGTTCCATACTCAGGGCCGGTGATTCGTCATCGTGATCTGGGAGGTGGTTGCCAGGATCCACCGGTGGCGTGATGCCAATACCTTCGGCGGCACGGACTGCGAGGTCGTGGTCCACGTTGTTGAGGAGTTCGTAGACGACTCGCTCTTTGACTTCTTGATGCTCCAGCTTTCCGAGTTCGAAGTGGGTGGCACTAACAATGTGATCCTGTTCTGCGTCGCTCAAACTGTTCCAGAACAGCCGTGCCTGCGAAAAGTGATCGTCAAACGCGTCCGGACGTTCACGTATTTTCCGTCCTTCGATCTGCTCGGGGTAATGGACGTATCCACCTTCCGCTTCGGGAGTCTCGCGTGGGTAATCGTCTTCCAACGAATTCGGGGAATACGCTGTCCTTCCCTCGTTAATTTCGTGTCGCATGAATCCGTCACGCTGGTTGTTATGTCGCTCTGCGAGCGATCGATTAATCGGCACTTCGGCCCAGTTTGCACTACCGAATCGGTTGAGTTGGGTGTCCTGATAAGAAAACATGCGTCCCTGGAGTAGCGGGTCATTGGAGACATCGATACCTGGCACGAGATTCCCCGGATGAAATGCCGCTTGTTCGACCTCGGCAAAGAAATTGTCCGGCGTTTCGTTGAGGACCATCTTCCCGAGCCGGCGGACCGGAACGTTCTCCTCGGGGATGATCTTCGTCGGATCGAGGATATCGAAATCGAACCGCTCAGCCTCGTCTTCCTCGACGACTTGGACACCGAGTTCCCATTCAGGATAGACTCCATTTTCAATCGTCTCATACAGTGATTCCCGGTTGAAATCAGGGTTCTTTCCCGCGATTTTCTGTGTTTCATCCCACACGAGTTGCTGGAGACCGAATCGCGGTTTCCAATGAAATTTCACGAAGCGAGATGTACCCTCGTCGTTAACGAAGCGAAACGAATGGACCCCGAAACCTTCCATCATCCGATACGCCCGTGGGAGTGCTCGGTCGGATAGGACCCACAGGAGCATGTGCGTCGATTCCGGAGTGAGGGAAGCGAAGTCCCAGAACGTATCGTGAGCGGCCGACGCCTGTGGGATGTGGTCGTCTGGCTCGGGTTTGATTGCGTGCACCAGATCGGGGAATTTGATCGCGTCCTGGATGAAAAACACCGGCATATTGTTTCCGACCAAATCGAAGTTGCCTTCTTCGGTATAGAACTTCGTGGCAAATCCCCGAACGTCGCGAACAGTGTCCGCTGATCCTCGAAATCCGACGACAGTGGAAAATCGAACGAAGACCGGTGTTTGCTGGTTCGGATCCTGGAGGAACCCCGCCTTGGTGAGTTCAGAAATATCCGAATACTGGCCGAGATCGGGGTCCTCGTAGGGTTGAAAATATCCATGTGCTCCGGTTCCTCGCGCGTGGACGACCCGTTCCGGCATCCGTTCATGATCGAATTGGGTCATTTTTTCCCGGAAGTGGAAGTCGTCCATGAGCGTCGGCCCTCGTTCACCTCCTTTGAGCGAATCGTCGGTATCTTCGATCGGTACGCCGTGGTCTGTTGTCAGTCGCTCGCCTTCTGCGTTCTCTCGAACCTCGTCCAGTTGCCGTTGTTTGGAGTTGTCCTCAACTTGTGATGGATTGGACGATTCCGCCGCCGTCTCGTTACCATTATTCGCTTCCTCATCCTCCCGTCCGGATGCGTCGTTACCCATTTTGATTGCTCCCTCACGTCTATGCCAGATGTCGAATCTTCCCATGAGATACAGTATTGTTGCACTCGGGACAGGGAGATTGGCAACTGCGTGGCATACACCGCCCTCCCGGACCGGTTGGGATGCGACAACCTGGGTTATCAGCGAGTTTTGGGATCACCTTTGTAGCTAAATTCTTTCTAACAAGTCCGTCCGGAGGACACTCATACCGTCCTTGGACGGGAAGCGGTAGTTCGTTCGGAACGACCCGTTCACCATGTAACTGGATGATTGCTTTAAGGGGCTACAAAGGGGCGTCTTTCGAACCAGGAAACCGGCGTGAGATTCCACGAGGCTCGGGCTGTGATCTCGATAAAAAATCTCGGTTCGAATTCTACTCAAACACCGTATTACGTTCACTCGTAAGCGATCCCTGCCTCCTCGAGGATATCCACGAACGCCTCAGTTGCCATGCGGAAGCCCTCAGGTCCGCTGAACCCTTCTTTCTTTCCTGCGAACAACAGATGCGGTTCGAGGGATGCAAATCCGGTGAATCCGCGGCCATCCATGGCCGTAACGATGTCTTTGATTCGCCCGTCCCCTTCCCCTGCGGGCCGAATTTCGCCTTCCTCTCCGAATATCGCATCCTTGATGTGGAGGTACCCGACGTGCTCGACGTGATTGATCAGTGCGTCCGGATACGGCCGAACGCCCACCTCCAAGAAGTTTGCCGGATCGAATGCCGCAGTCAACGCCGGTGAATCCACGTTCGTAAGAATATCCCGACACCGCGACGGCACGTCGCCGTAAATGCGTTTTTCATTCTCGTGAATCAACTTGACTCCAGCCTGCTCTGCAATTTCTGTTTTGCGTGCCATGCGTTCGAGTACCTCTTCGCGATGCTCCGATGGATCATCCTCTTCGGGAATGTAATACGAGAATAATCGGATATACTCCGTGTCGAAGTGTTCGGCAACCTCGACGACGCGTTCGAACTTCTCCAGATGAGGGCCAAACGGATCCGTAATATGGATTTTTCCGATCGGAGACCCGATTGACGAGACCTGAAATCCTCGCTCGTCAAGGGTCTGCTTTATATCCGCCAGTTCCGCGTCTGAGAACTCATGAATCGTCCTCCCGTCCACTTGGCGAAGATCTAGATGTGTCAATCCCAGCTCTTCGAGAACCGCTAACTGCTCGTCGAGGGGTTCGGCGATTTCATCGGCGAATCCGGTCAATGTCAATTTGCCGTTCAATTGGCCGCTCATATCGCCTAGAACACATCAGGAACTCCACATACACATTACGGTATCTACACACCACCGACCGAACACATCACTACGAATGTTGCCCACGGCCAAGTGACGTTCCCACCCTTAACACCCGTGAGACGGCTCCGATGATGAATGTCTGTACCCTCTTGGGTCGACATTCCTCGGGAAATTCCTCGTGGTTAGGCTGGATCCCGGGAGAACACTCTAATCTATCAGATGGTTGGTGTGGTGGAATACTCGCTCGGTTCCGCGTTGCGACGTGATGTCTCGGCCACAAGGTAGCGTTCGGACCCCTTGCCGCCCATCCACAATTCACCATTTTCGATCTACGCAAGCAAAGCGGTCAGATTCTGCCATTTCAAACGCACTGAAATCCAGCGATCCTATTTGATATAACTTGGGATCGCCGAAGAGCTCTCGACACTGTTTGGTTGCATACCCGCCGCACCGATACGAACAACCCCAGTCGAGGCCACCACGACAAACGAACTCGAATCCTTCTCGCCTGGAAGAGTCAACGCAGGTGCGAGTGGGAGATCAGCGGAAGCGCGCACTGAATCGAACGACATGGAGCAGAAGCGATTCGCCAACCTGAAGGCCTCCAACAGGATGCCGGAGCACAGTAACGAGAAGCATTTCACGCTCGGGCGACGATTTCCGCATTCAGGCGATGAGGAGGGAAGAACCATCCTCGACCCACATGGTGGCGGCGATGGAGTACGAAGTTGACGCAACAGTTTCGCTGTATGACTGTTTCGAATGTTTACCAAATCTATAATGATAGGATGCGCCTCCCCGATTCGACTATGGTGCAGCCGAAGAAATTGAAGCGTCGAAGCGTCGTTGCAATCGCTACGAGCGTCACCCTCGGAAGCGCCGGCCTGGTTCAATTCACTGACAGCGAGGAGGAGAATGAACCGGACGAAGGTTCAACTGATACGTTTACGCTCCTCGAAGGAACGGAGCACGAAACCACAGGATACGTGACGTTAGCGGAGGAAGCTGGTCCGACCGTCATGCTTGTGGGCGGGATCCACGGCAACGAACCGGCAGGCTGGAAGGCGGCGAATCGGATTGTCCACTGGGACATTGGGGCGGGAACCCTCGTCGGGATCCCTGAATCAAACCCAACGGCGATCGAAGCTGGGACCCGACGCGGTGCCGATGGAAAAGATTTGAATCGGCAGTTTCCAACGAACGAGGATCCGCAAACGGAGCTTGCCCAGGCAATATGGGAGGTTGTGGAGATGTACGAGCCTGACGTACTGATCGACCTCCACGAATCGACCGGCATTTACGCCGGCGATCCCGTTGACGGAGTCGGTCAAGCGATCTTTCACTCTGGCGAGTCCGAGGCATCAGCGGCTGCCGAGCGGGCGATCGACCACGTAAACGATCACTACATCGAAGACCCCGAACTCGAATTCATGGAAGGTGGATTTACCGGACCTGAATCGAGTCCGGAAGGGCTCCTCGTTCACAAGGTGAGCCGAGAGACCGATGCGATGGCATTCCTCGTGGAGACTCTGCGGACGGACATCGAACTCGAAACCAGGATCCAGTGGCAATCAGTCGTCGTCCAACAGCTGACCACAGACTGGTGGGCCGTGGATGAGAGCGTCGTAGACCTCGACGATGTGGACGACCAGGATCTCAGTGATACTGAGCCAGATGATGACGATGACGAGGACGATAAACCGGAAGACGAAGAGCCTCCGACGGCCCGAATACAAACGGATCCCGAGAATGCGGATGAGACCACGCTAGAGTTGGAGCAAACTGTTGAGCTCGACGCGTCCGACTCGGCTCCAGGGTCAACCGAGATTGAGACGTACGAGTGGGATGTTAGCAATGAAGGTTCGTTCGATGATGCGGGTTCGACGCTCGAGGTGAAGATCACTGCTTGCGGGGAGTTTCCGGTGAAACTTCGAGTAACGAACGCAAACGGGTTGTCCGATACCGAAGAGATAGTACTGTCAACTGACTAAGTGACGGCTCCGAGTAGGAGTGACCTCCTCCTCGCCGTGAATGGCGATGCTTCCCACGGCACCGCACCGCTGGGTTGGGATATTTGCTGGTTTACGACTCATCGGCATGACGAGCCGATGGCGGGGCCACACCGTCGTTACTCCTATCCCGGTAGGGGACTCGGAGTTATCTTGACCGTGACACCACAGTGGATCGAGAGAGTCTCTCGAACGTTCTGGGCCTCGGAGTCCCGATATTGTGCATTTGGGTGGGCGGTGTGACCGCCTCGGTGTACATAATGCTCCGAGTTGACGACGCTTAAATATCCGTATTGCTGCTGAACGAGGATTGTGGAGTCGTTATCGGATTCACGCCCGCCGTGAACGGCCGGATTCTCTCCTCGAAGAAAGATAGCCCGTTTTACCACAGAACGGACAATCATTTGCGAGGATGGACCAATCAGTGATAGCAGTAACTGATCGAAGCTACCACGAGGTTGATATTCGTCGATCAGCGATCGTTCCGAGAGGTCTGGGATGTGGAACGGGTGCTGTCGATCCTCCAAATATCGGCACTCGGTCGTTGCGGGACCTCCCAAATCGGCGTGAATATCGGTCCGCCCCCCGATGTGGATGGGGGACTAGCCTATACACGGTCGGCCCCGCTATCAGGCTGAGCTAAAGGCGGGAACGACAACCGACCCACATGCCGGATCGAAAAGTTCCGAGTTAGCTGTTCCGTCCGAACGCTCCACACCTGCGAAAAATCGTCGGTGGGTGAAGAATGGAACACGACCTCGGTCAATGGGATAGTCGCTGAGGACGCTCTGGATCCAATCGAACGTGGCGGATACCGATGCTCCGAGCGACCGATTGGTCGTATCAAGGGTCTCGACCAGGACGCAAGCGGGGGGCACTCCCTCGATTGCCGGGTACGCTTATCATCCAGGTATTCGCGAAGTGAGTCCGGAGAACTTGATCCGCGTCGGTTAGGACGAGCTTTGAGCCGGGCGGCAAGCACGGCATCATCGGCAACGGCCGCCAGGTAGTGGATCGTTGGGAAGTAACCTCGGTAGTCAGTCGGTTCCAGGTTCTCGGGGTTTACCCCGCCCCGACGAGCAAGACTGGGCGTCCCGGCCGGTGGATCCCCACACAGAAGCGCTGTCAGAGGCCCGTTTATACGTGCATTTCCCTGTCCGCTCCAACTGCCCGGAGTGCGTCTGATTCAAGCGGGACGATGGAGTCAGTGATTGTTGCATGACCGGTGACGGCCCAGCAGACGATTTCCCCGCACCGTTCGCTCCAGTCCCGACCAACAACGGGAGATCGCGAAAGGGCTGCTCGTTTCCGCAGTGAGGGCAGACAGCGACGGCCGCTTCCGGTCGCTCGATGATATCCTGCTCGGGCTCCCATTCCCCACAGCTCTAGCACACGACGAATATACGAACTAGGACGAGCCCAGGAGGGAATACCTGCTGGACCCGTCCGATGTGATTTGTTGACTCATCCAATCGGGGGCGTGCAGCGAAGAGTGTCCTCATATCGATCGAGGTACCTCGCCGCAAGTTCCGCAACCCCGATTGTGCCGATACGTAGGGAGAACGTCGGCGACAGAAACATCAAACGATTCAGAAGACGCGAGATGGCATGCCGTCGGCGTCGTCATGAGTAAAGGCCGCAAAATTTTCAGCGAAGAGCTCCGCAATCCTCGGTGCCTCACGTGGTGAGCTGCCCGCCATGTGTGGCGTCACGAGGACATTTGGCAGCTGCCAGAGCGTGGAGTCCGGTGGGAGCGGTTCGTCTTCGAACACGTCAAGCGCCGCACCCCGGAGTCCGCGGCTCTGAAGCTGTCTGACCAATTCGTCTTGATCTACAACCGAACCACGAGCGATATTGATGAGGACGGCGGCGGAGTCCATTACTCCGAGCTCCTCGTGACCGATCATACCCCGAGTTTCCTCCGTCAGGGGGCACGCGAGGACGAGGTAATCGACGCGCGGGAGAACGTCAAAGAGCTCGTCCGAGCTCACGACGTCATCGAATCCTGGTGGCACCCGCTTGCGCTGTCGCCGCACGCCGATCACATCCATGCTGAATGGTTCTAGAACTTCGGCAAGGCGGGTCCCGACCGCACCAACGCCAATCACGCCGAGTGTTTTCCCGTGGAGTTCACCAACCTGATAGCGCTGCCACGTTCGTCGTGACTGTTGATCTCGGGCGGTGTGAAGCCGGCGTTCGAACGTGAGCAGGTAGCCCAGTATCTGCTCGGCGATCGGCTCGCCATGGATGCCTGCCCCGTTGGTGAGCACGATCCCCGCCTCCCGGAGTCGTTCGAGTGGATATGCGTCGACACCGGAGCTGACCGCCTGTACCCATTGGAGGGCGTCAGCGCGATCGAGAAGATCGACCGAAAGGCTCGCTGTCACGAGGATGTCCGCGGTCGGTATCAAGCGACGGGAATCCACTGGGGTTCGAGCGACCGTGAGATCGGTTTTGGGAACCTGACGTGCAATTTCGTGTTGGATAGCCTCGGCGTCTTGAGGTGGACTTGCGAAGAGCGTGTGGGAGAGAAGCGTGGTCAGCGATTCGGACACGTTCGCCCCGAGAGACTGGCCTGTCTTAATCATACCTGCACAGATCTTCCCCGGTACCTCCTGGGTCAGCCGGAGAACTGGATCCCCGTCTTCGAATCCGAGGCGAAGGAGTCACCGACAGTGCGGTCGGAACGGTCCTCGGTTTCCTCGGCGAGCGCAGCCGTCACATGCATCTCCCGCAGATGGTTGGGATCTACTGAACCAGCAGCTGGTGGAGAGACACACTTGGTGGCCAAGTCAACCCTGAGGCGGATTCAGCGCGAATGATGGACAACTCCTCTCGCCATCTTGTTAATCCGAAAAGCAGGTCAACCCAGTCCGCCCTCCCCGATTTGAACGGGGGACAAGCCGATCTACAGTCGGCTGCTCTGCCAGGCTGAGCTAAGGGCGGTACTCATGGTTAGCGCCCGATACCGATTTAAGATTTGTTATACAGAATCGAGGAGAAAACTAGTGGCTTCTGCCGTAGGGTGAGTCCGACTACACGGATGCGAGCCTCGTCTGCCTGCGACGCCGAGGTGGCTCGTCTATACGTTCAAATCGCACACGGTCCTTCCGTAGCAGGAGGAATCAGGCTGGGAACGGACCGATTCCCGTCAGTCCTCCGATGGCGGCCTGCCCGCCCAAAACAACCAAGCAATAATCGGAACCAGTCGATGACCGTCGTACGCTCACCGCGTACGAGTGGCGTTGCCTGCTGTAAGCACGACTCACCGTAACGCCGGGTCCGTTGACGCTGATTCGACTCTCGTCGGGCAAAACAACCGCGAGAGTCGGCGATGGTGCGGATAGGAGACCGGGGGCTTTGCACTCCCAGCAGTCCCACCCGCGTAGCCCACCACTATCCCCCCGATCCTCACCGTTTGGACGCTCGATGGAACGGCCATTCTGACATCTCCAGCACCCGGGTTTCCCCGTTCACCTGGAGGAGGGTGGCGATCTTGTACTTCACATCAACAGTCGGTCTCCTTTCGCCAGTGACGGTTGGGTTGTAATACGGAATTCGACTATGTCCACTACTGATGAATAGCTAATGAAATTGGATGTCATTGCAAGCAAAATTCAATTTACTACCTGTGGGGTCTGTAGAGAAAGAATTCATACGATGAGCAGAACTGATTTTATCTCAATTCGTATTTCAGATAATGTCGATGTGATTGTTGTTGTACATTTTGTAGGACTTCTGCATAAAGTTTAATATAGGGGCACCTCATGGGTCGAGGTACGTAAGACAGAGCGTTTACGGAGGTCCGCCAACAAGCCGACGACGGCCGGGGGAGGCGGATTCGATGAAGTACGGCTGTCTTACATGGGGATGAGGAACATGGATCGTGTGACACTGCGGATTCCAAGACAGCAGATCGAAGCGGTCGAACAACTCGTCGAGACGGGACAGTACCCGAACCGAAGCGAAGCCATCCGGTGTGCGGTTCGCGATCTCGTCAACGAGGAGTTTGAATCAGAACCAAACCGGCACCAGGGCCGGCAGCGTTCACCCTGGGCGAAGGCGTAGGACCAATGCAAGGTATCGTAGAAGATGCGATGACAAACGAAGAGCGGGAGCAGCGGAGCGCTCCGGACGTGGAAGGTGAGGAGTTCGGCGATCCACGGATCGTGATCGTCGGATGTGGTGGTGCCGGTAATAACACTATCAACCGATTGTATAACATCGGTGTCGAGGGCGCGGACACCGTCGCAATCAACACTGACAAACAGCACCTCCAGATGACCGAAGCGGACACCAAGATCTTGGTTGGCAAATCGCTAACAAATGGGCTTGGTGCGGGCGGCGACCCTTCGATGGGTGAACGCGCCACTGAAATGGCACAGGGGACCATCAAGGACGTCCTCGGTGAGGCGGATCTCGTTTTCGTGACTGCAGGGATGGGCGGAGGTACCGGAACCGGTGCGGCCCCCGTCGTTTCAAAGATTGCGAAAGATCTCGGTGCGATTGTCGTCGGGATGGTATCCACGCCGTTCAACGTCGAACGTGCGCGGACCGTCAAGGCTGAGGAAGGCCTAGAAAAGTTGCGCGGTGAAGCCGACTCGATCATCGTTCTCGACAACAACCGGTTGCTCGATTACGTCCCGAACTTGCCTATCGGCAAAGCGTTCTCCGTGATCGATCAGATCATCGCCGAGACGGTCAAGGGGATCAGCGAGACGATCACTCAGCCGTCGCTCATCAACCTCGATTACGCGGACATGACGGCGATTATGAACCAGGGTGGCGTCGCCGTTATGCTCGTTGGCGAGACCCAGGACAAGAACAAAACCGAGGAAGTCGTGCGTGATGCGATGAATCACCCGCTCCTGGACGTTGATTATCGTGGAGCCTCCGGCGGGTTGGTTCACATCACAGGTGGTCCGGACCTCACACTCAAGGAGGCGGAAGGTATCGCGGACAACATCACGGAGCGTCTCGAGGCCAGCGCGAATGTGATCTGGGGGGCCCGAATTCACGAGGAGTACAAGGGTCGCGTTCGTGTGATGGCAATCATGACGGGCGTCCAGAGTGCGCAAGTCCTTGGTCCCTCCACGCAAAAGCAGGCAAACCGATCTCGTGCGAGCCTCGAAGGTGAGGATCTCGGGACGTTCGACGCTTCGGATCTCGCCGGCACCCACGGTGCAGCAGAGAGCGATGGCGGTCGGGATGAAGTCGAACAACACCGCGGATTGGACGTCATTCGCTAACTAATTCGGCCCTCCTTTTCGGCGGGAAAGCGTCAGTATTCCCGGTGTTCACGCGCTGACGGCGGCTGTTTTACCTACCCTACTCATCGAGAATCACTGGCTGCTGTGACAGCGGGGACCAGAGGTAGAGCTGTTGGTTCGAAATACAGTCAGCCCGACATTTGTAATTCAGTTAGCAGCTGGCACGACCGACAGACGTCATGGACAGTTAGTGCCTCGCAACTGTCACATTCGGTCAGTTCGTCTTGTGTTGTGGGTGTCTTTTCGGCGGCAAGGCGGGCAGCTAGCTCTTCGTAACCCGACATAATCGAGTGTCTGGTCCCCGGATGGTTGTCCTCGAGTGCCAGCAGCAGCTCCTGGATCTCGCCGCGATATGCCCCCGATGCGTGGGGGCACTCGGTGATGTGCGCCGGCAACTCGCGGAGTCGTGCATATAAGGCCACCTCTTTTTCGGGAACATCGCGAAGCGGCTTTGCCCGTGGTGTAAACGGGGAGTTAGTGGCGCGTTCGTGTAAGCCACCGAGGCTGGCTTCGTGGTGTTTCGCGATCTGGGTGAGGTCGCCCGACAGGAAGTTCATCAACGCCGTTTGTGCCTCGTCATCCAGATTGTGACCGGTCAGCAGTAGATCCGCACCCAGATCACTCGCCCGACGCTCCAACACATCCCGGCGAAACACTCCACAGTATGCGCAGGCGGCCATGGAGCGATCCTGCTCGACGACGTCGTCCATGGCGATCGAGAATTCCTCGTCATACGAGGCGATCTCGTGACGGATGTCTCGTTCTCCCGCCAGGCGTTTACACGCTTCGAGGCTTTCATCCCGGTATCCCTCGATCCCTTCGTGGATTGTCAGCGCAAACAGATCGATCCGGGGATCTCGCTCGAACGTCTCGTGGAGGATGTGTGTAAGAACGGCGCTGTCCTTACCTCCGGAAAGTCCAATTACCCACGTGACGGGAGCTTCGGGGCTCGCATCGGTCGGGATCAGGTTGTCCTCGCGAACCCGGTGGCGAACCCGCTTTTCGACTGACCGACAGAAATGGTCCGCACAGAGGTGCGCCCCGGAATACGGGGCAAAACGAACTGCCTCGGTACTACACCGGTCACACCGCATCGAGTTACCCTATCCTTGCAAGCACCATGACGGTTTCGCGTCCGCTGATCCGGATGTGCGTATTTTTCTGTCAGCACCAGCAATCGAATACTGATGGAACGCCGGGCTGCAGTCGATCGAATTCTCGACGTGGTGAGCACGATTGAGTCGGATCCATTGCCCGTCCCGGTGCGGGAGATCTGGGTGCTGGGTGATGTTGCACTGGGGCTCGACCCAGTGAGCCGGATCGATATGTACCTCCGCAAGGATCTGCTGTTCGCCGCCGATTCGGATGCAGCGGGGTACGATCCAGAACGGTCGGAGGATTTTCACGCCGAGACCGGCGTTCGAGGGGTTGGAAAGTCCGTAAGCGCTCGATGGGCCGAACAGTTTCCGGGCCATCTCCGGGCAAACGACCACGGTCACGCCGCACCGGAGCGATGTCTCGCAGCCCACCTTGTCGATTCCACGGAACCGATCCACCTGGAGGTGTGTAACGCGGGTTTCGAGGAGAACGTAACGCAACGCCTCCGAGTCGCGGTCGAACGGCAACGCTACGAACAGTTGCTGGACCCCCGCGGGGTGTGCCTCTGGAAGGAGGGCACGCGAAGTGTGGCCGCGCCAGACAAACTTCGTGAAGGTGAGTATGTGTTTCCGACCTTGGAGGAGGCCTTGGAAATGCTCGGCATGCCTAGCGAGGAGGCCGCAGAAGCATCGAATGTGCTTAGTACGTGGCGAGACGGAAGCGATGGCCGAACGGTCCGAGGCGATGTCGTGTAGACGGGGAGCGTGCCGCGTTAGGCGCGCATCGATTTGGCAACCTCGATATTCTCGGCAAAACCCTTCTCCTCCTCGTTTGGTGTTTCAAGGATGAACGGGAGGTCTCTGAGATCATCGTTGTTGATGACCGCTTTGATTCCCTCCGCTCCGATTTCTCCTTCCCCGAGGTGGGCATGTTCATCCGAGTGAGAACCGCGTTCGTGCGCAGAATCATTCAAATGGATGCACTTCAGCTGTTCGAGACCCACCACATCCTCGAACGTGGCGAGGGTGTCCTCCACTCCTGGGGCGTCCGAGAGGTCATATCCCGCGACAAACGAATGCGCAGTGTCGAGACAGATACCGAGGTCCTGGTCGCTCCGATCGAGAACTGTCGCCAGGTGCTCGAACTCCCCGCCTAGCTTGGTGCCGCTTCCGGCATCCGATTCGATCAGCACCTGAACACCCGTCGGTACCGCGAGTTCGTCGAGCGCCGTGGCGGCGTTTTCGAGGCCTTGTTCCTCGCCAGCACCCGTGTGGGCACCCAGGTGAATATTCAGGTAAGGGATCTCGAGCTGTGCCGCCGCGTCGAGCTCGGCCTGCAGGTTCTCGATAGATCGCGCGCGTAGGTCTTCCTTTGGGGTAGCGAGATTGACAAGGTAAGAGGAGTGGATCACCCACGGCCCCTTGAGTTCGGCATCGGTCTGGTCCCGAAACGACGTTGTTTGCTCCTCGGAGATGGATGGCGTATCCCACACCTGCGGGGAATGGGTAAAGATCTGTCCACAGTTACCACCGATCTCTCGCTGGCGATCAATGGCGTTGTCGACTCCACCGGCAACCGAAACGTGTGCACCAACAAGCATTGGATGAACTTTCACGTGAGCGATAAAGCCACTTTGCATGTCTTTTCATGAGGCGGCCTCACAGAGTGATGGTAGAGTGCCGGTACTAGACGGATCCGAGTGTTGAACTCGCAAACATGTCGCTCGAAGGACCGGAACCGTTAAAGTGCCAGGACCGATATGTTCTTTTACCAGAACGCTGGAGGCGTTCCGGCGCATCGCCCGACGACCATCAATGACGGAGCAACCTTATCACGCGGTGGATATCAACGGTCGGGAGCGGCTGCGCTGGACGTCTTCGGCGCGTATGGCATCGCTACACAACCATCCATGGTAGACGAATCGAACAACGTGAGCGTCACCGAAGAGACGCTCGAATCGGACTCGAAAGGCGAACTGATCAAACTGGCCGGCAAACTGCGAGATCGGCGAAACGAACTGAATCAACTGGCGTCAAAACGTGCCTCCAAACGGGATGAATTGAACGCCAAAACGCGAGAGAAGGTCAACGAGGCACAGGAGTATCGCGAGAAGCGGGACGAGCTGAACGAGCAGGTCCAGGAACACAAAGAACAACGTAACGAGCTGAATGCGAAGGCGAACGAGCTGTTCGACGAGGTAGAGCAGCTCAAGGCCGAAATGGAACTGGATGAGGGCAAGAGCCTCGAACAGCTCAAAGAGGAAATCGAGGAGCTCGAGTTCAAACAGCAGACCGAAGTGCTGAGCTCGGAGGACGAACGGGATCTGATCGAACGGATCGAGGAAAAGCGGAACCAGTACCGGGATAAACAGGAAAAGCTCGAACAGAACGACGAACTCGACGACCTGGTAGAGGAGGCAGAAACCGTCCGGGCGGAAGCCTCATCACACCACCAAGAAGTCACGACGTTGGCCGAGGAGGCCCAAGAGTTTCACAACAAAATGATCGAGGCCTACCGCGAGGCCGACGACATCAGGGACGAGGCCGACGAAATGCACGAGAAGTTCGTTGAGGTCCAGGAACTCGCGGACCGGCACCACGAGGATTTCGTTAGGGTCCAAAAGCGACTCCGACAACTCGACAAGAAAGAAGAGGAGGAACGTCGCTCCGATCGCGAGCGGAAACGTGAGGCTGCGCGTGAGGAGGCCGAAGAGATTTACGAGAAGTTCAAAGAGGGAGAGACCTTGGACACCGAGGACTTGATGAAACTTCAGAAAACTGGGCTGCTCTGACGCGGAAGGTCAAACTGGGAGACACGTCATAACTCTCCTCGCGTGTGTATGCACGCGTCAAACCACGAGAGTTTTGCAAGCGAGCGGTAAAGAGGCACCCGACACGTGACGACACTGGTCCTCTGTGTGGACCGATCGGATTCGATCGGCCGGATGACCGCGCGGGAATCCCCGGTGGTCGGAGCGGACGCATTGCGATCCCTCATCCTGGAAGTCGGGATTACGGATCCGGAGGATACGAGTGTCAATTCGTTACTGAAAACGCTCCGTGTGGCCGATGAGATCGAAGAGAGTGGCGAATCGGCAACGGTCGCTGTCATTTCCGGTGCCGACGATTCGGCGGTGCGAGCCGATCGGGCAGTGGCCCATCAGGTCGATGAACTCATCGAGGAGCTGCAACCGACCAGTGCGGTGGTGATCGTGGATAGCGTCGACGAAGAGCGGCTGATTCCGATAATCGAGAGTCGCGTGGCGGTCGACGCCGTAGATCGCGTGGTCGTTCGCCAAGCCCGTGATATTGAATCGACGTATTACCTCCTCAAACAGTTCCTCGCGGACGAGGAGCTTCGCCAGACGACGCTCGTCCCGATCGGCGTTGCCCTGGTTGCATTTCCGGTATTGGTCACCCAGACCAGTCCCGAGGTGGCTGGTGCGATCATCACGGCGATTATCGGGATTTTTCTGATCTACAAGGGATTGGGGCTCGACGGATACGTCGGACGGCTGCCGGGCTGGACGAAACGGTCGTTGTACTCGGGACGCGTCTCGATTGTCACCTATGTAGTCGCCGGCGGACTCGCGCTCATCGGCGTGTTTGCCGGCCTTCTCGGCGCGTCACACTTGGCCGGTCCGGAGGACACCACGGTGATTCTGGTCATGAAATTCGTCTTCGACAGCATCCCGTGGTTGGCAATGGCGGGCGTCGCGGCCACGCTCGGCCGCCTCATCGACGATGCGATACAGAACGGCCATGTTCCCGCATCGTATCTGAACATCCCGTTCGGCGTAGTCGCCCTGGGCGTCGTCATCCGGGGGTTCTCTGCGTATTTCCTTCAGACTGGCGGCTGGTTGGGTGCGATCGAGCTCCCTACCCTCGAGTTCGGTCCGATCTCGGTCGCTGCCTTCGAACTCACCGCTGGCCAACGGCTGGCGGGCTTCGTTCTCTTGGGCGTCTTGGTAAGCCTGATCGGGGTCCGCGTGTCGACGTACTTTGGCGACTTGGAGACTCACGACCTGGAGTTGGCGGAATGAGCCGTATAAACCGACAATCGACCGAAGCTGAGGAGGGCGCCTGGGTCGCCCTTTATTCCGGGGGGAAGGATTCTTCGTGGGCACTGCATCAGGCTCGCCAACGCGGTCTCGACGTGCGTCGATTGGTCTCGATCGTTCCCTCCGGAGAGTCCTACATGTTCCACGTCCCGGGGATCGAGTGGGCGGATGTCTTTGCAGCGAGCCATGGCATTTCGATCCACGTCGAGCACCTCGAATCGCCCACGGAGCCGCCGGAGGACATTGGTGCGCGCGGCGATCGGGAACTCGCTTCACTCGAACGCGCGCTTGAATCAATTCGGAACGACATCGACCGAGAAGTTGCCGGGATTGTCTCGGGGGCAGTCGAAAGTGACTACCAGCACCGGCGACTTTCACGAATGTGTTCGACATACGACCTGGATCACTTCGCGCCGCTGTGGCAGGCCGATCCGATCCCGGCGGCCAGACGCATGATCTCTACCGGGTTCGACATCCGTATCGTCGGGGTGGGCGCAGCAGGCCTCGATCGTTCGTGGCTCGGTCGACGATATGACATGGAGGCTATCGACGAGTTGGTGGAGCTGCAAGCGAGCTATGGTGTGCATCCGCTGGGGGAAGGCGGAGAATTCGAGACGCTCGTTCTAAACGGCCCAGAGATGCGATCCATCGCGGTAGAAGCGACGCGATCCTGGGATGGCACGCGGGGGCAGCTATCGATCGTCGACGCCAGGCTCGCCCCGACGGACGCCTCCGGCAGTGGCTTGCTCACGATCCGTTGCTGATCTGCGTGTGGGCGCCGATGAGCGCCCCGTTGAGATCGATCCCGTCGATCTCGGTGTCCCGGTCGATAATGCACCGCCGAATGTCGCAGTTGCGGAGCGTCGAGCCGCCGAAGATCACCGAGGATTCGAGGTTACAATCGGTGACGGTGGCTCCCTCCATAACGTGGACGTTCTCACCCACTGTCGTTCGTTCAACCGTCGCGTCCGGATGAACGATCGCTTCGCCGTCGAGACACCAGCGAACGGCATCGAGGTAGCTCTCCGGGGTTCCAATATCGAACCAGGCTTGGTCGAACGAAAACGCGTAGACGTCGGTCTGTCGATAGAGCCACTTGATAAACCAGCCCGGCTCGTCCGGATTTTCACCTGCAGCAAGATACGCCGGAAGCCGCGAGAGCGACGCTTGCGGGAAGGCATAGCAGGCAATCGACACAAGTGTCGACGACGGGCGCTCCGGTTTCTCTTCGAACCCCACGAGCCGTTCGCCGTCCAGCTCGACGACCCCGTACGATTGCGCTCGATCGATCGAGCCGACGTCGTACGCCGCGATGCACGGTGCCGCATTCGTTTCGTAGAAATCGATGAATTCACCAACCTCGAAGCTGATGAGGTTGTCCCCGGCGATGACGAGGACATCATCGTCGATTCCTTCCCGCTCGATGAGCTCGCCCAGGGCCCCGATTACCCCGAACTTCTCGTCTTCCTCGCGTGTCCCTTCCACGGAAAGGTGCAATTTCTCGTACGGGCTGGCGGCGAGATGGTCGCGAAAATCATCCGCGAAGCGTTCGTTCGTGCTCACGAACACCTCTGATATTCGCTTTTCGGCCTCCAGTTCCCGAAAAATCCTGTCGATCACCGTTTCCTCACCGATCGGGAGGAACATCTTCGGGCGGTGTCGGGTGATCGGCCATAGACGGGTCGCGTACCCGCCAGCCAGGACGATGGCCTTCATTGTTCACGCTACCGACCCGTCGGCAAATAGCGTTATGGTCTCCTGAACATTTTGCGGACTCTTGTCCCTGCCGCCTAGTGAATGTCTCCCGGCTAAATAGCCCAATGACTCCTCATCCACTAGGATCCCTTGGCGATAACTCCCGATAACACCGCTCAATAGCAGGTGCGCTCTACCAGTTCGTCATAGGCCGCTTGCAACCGCGATGTCACCCGTCCCACCGACAGTTCAGTTTCGTCGACTCGTCCGATAGGCCGAAGCTCCCACGTTCGATTGGTCAGAAATGCTTCGTCGGCGTCGAACAAAGCCTCGGGAGCGAAAGAATCACGGAGCGTGGGAATGCCTGCATCTTCGGCTATTTCTAAGACGATCTCGCGTGTAATCCCGGGGAGCACCGGTTGGGTCGCGGTCGAGGGGGTACACAGCTCACCGTCCCGGACGAAGAAAACGTTCGATACTGTTCCTTCGGTGAGGCGACCGTGCGTGTCGAGGAGCACGGCTTCGTCAGCCCCCCGGTCCATCGCTTCGGCCTTCGCGAGGATCCCGACCAGATAGTTGTGGGTCTTTAGATGTGCTGGAAGCGATTCATCGGGAATATGTCGTGTCCGGGGAATTGCACACGTCGCCGGGCCGTCCCAGGTCCGTTGACCGGTAGTCCCACCTCTGGGGAGGGGCTCGACGATGATGACTACGGTGGGGTCGCCGTGCTGTTGGGGTGCCAACCTGCCGGTCTGCACCCCGCGGGAGATCGAGAGCCTGATGTAAGCGTCCGCAAGTCCGTTTGCAGCCATAGTTTCGCGTATTCTGGCTCGGGCGGCCGTTCTGTGTACCCCGGTGGGCAGCCGCATCCCCTCGCACGTCCGCTCCAGTCGTCGCCAGTGATGATGCCATCGAAGGATCGTCCCGTTATAGGCTCGAAGGGTCTCGAAGGCGGCGTCGCCGTATCGAAATCCGCGATCTCGTACGTTAACCGACGCCTCCGCCGCCGGTACCAGCCGCCCCCCCACGTGGGCGAAGGTGGTCATGAGCGGCAGGTCCGACAGAAGTTCTCGATCATCTGTTTGCCATCGGCGGTGAG
>SKQO01000052.1 GCA_007118975.1 Halobacteriales archaeon
TCATTGCTTCATCCTATTGCGTTGGTGGGTGCGCTTCTCCATATCCCGGCCCACGCGTTCGGGAAATTGACCCTGTTTTTCTGTGCCGGCGCGATCCACGTGGAAACACATACGGACAACGTGAGCGAGATGGCCGGCATCGGCAAACGCATGCCCCTGACGATGACTGCCTTCACGGTCGGCGCCGCGGGCATGGCCGGGATTCCGCTGGTTGCTGGCTTCGTGAGCAAATTCTATCTGCTGATCGGTAGCTTCGGCGCCGGTGGGGTCGACGGACTGGGTGTCGGCGAGCCGGTCATGAGCACCACGATGGGCGTCGTGTTCGCGGGCGCGTTGATCCTCTCGGGAATTCTGAACATCGCGTACTTCTGGCCGATCGTCTACACCGCCTTTTTCGAATCAGAGGACGTCCACGACGCCAAGCCGCTTCTCGAGTTTCCACTGGGTGGCGAGCGTCGCTCCGCCACCGGGGCGCTGACCGATGGCGGCCACGCCCTCGGTGAGGACGAACACCACCACGGTGGGGCGCCACCCGCGGGATGGGAGCGGCGCTCGCCGATCGAGGAAAGCACTTGGTTGATGATCGCGCCGATCGGCCTGCTGGCGGTTGGCGCACTGACACTGGGCGTCATTCCCGATCAAGCGGTGTTCCTTGAGCTAGCCCGATTCGTCGTTCTCGAGGTAACGGGGGTGAGCATCTGATGGCCAGCGAGTTGCTGACAACAATCCCGCCGTGGCTACCGATCCTCCTCGCGGGGCTACTGGTGACGAGGGTGCCGCGAAGGATTGGCTTTGCGATCGCAGGGGTGGCGATGGCGGCGATCGTTCCGATTTCGGTGTTTGCACCCGTAGGCAGCCATCTATCGGTCGGGTTCCTCGGCTTCGACGCGACCTTCTTCCTGGTGGATGAGTTCACACGCCTGCTCGGTATCGGATTCGGCATTCTCGGAACTGCAGCAGTGTGGTATGCCTACGCATCAGGCCTCCCGCGCCTGACGGCCGGGTTTGCAGTGACGTACATGGCCGCTACCATGGGCGTGGTTTTCGCGGGAGACTGGCTTTCGCTCGTGTTCTTCTGGGAGCTAATGGCCGTTACCAGCACCCTTCTGGTCTGGGCATACGGTGGCCAGGCAGTGCGGGCGGGCTATCGCTACGCCATTGCACACGGTATCGGTGGCAGCCTCGTGCTGTTCGCCGTCGCGTGGCACTACGCACTCGTGGGCACGTTCGCGTTCGATCTCGATTCCCCAGGGATTGCCGCTGGCGGCCCAGCCATCCTGGCGATTCTGGGGATCGGCGTTAACTGTGCATTCATTGGCCTGCACACCTGGATCCCGGACACCTATCCGCGTCCCCACGTCGCCGCGAGCGTCTTTCTCTCGGTGTTCACGACCAAATCCAGTGCGTACGTGCTCTATCGCGCGTTGCCCGTCGATTGGGCAGTGCTGGGGCAGGTGGACGCGAGCCTGCTCGTCGCGTACATGGGTGGGTTCATGGCGGTGTATGGTGTGGTGTTCGCGCTCTTACAACACGACATGCGCGCACTGCTCTCCTATCATATCCAGGCACAGGTGGGGTACATGGTCGCCGGGATCGGGATCGGAACGGCCGTCGGCGTGGCCGGGGCGATGGGCCACCTCTTCAACAACGTGATGTACAAAGCGCTACTGTTCATGGCCGTCGGCGTCATCATTCTGCGGACCAACGAGCACGATCTCTACAAGCTCGGTGGACTGTGGCGGGAGATGCCGATCACCGCGCTCGCGTTTGCCCTGGGGGCCCTCTCGATTACAGCTGTCCCCGGGACCAACGGGTTCATCAGCAAGGGCATGGTGCTGGACGCAGCCGACCCCGCATATTTCGGTGCTCCAGAATACCAGCCGCTTTACTGGCTCCTGTGGATCGGCGCCATCGGTACGTTTCTCTCGTTCATCAAGCTGGGGTACTACGCCTTCCTCCACGGAGAGGCAACCGTGAGTCCAACCGATGCCACCACGGGGCAAACTGTCGGCATGCTCTCCATCGGGGCGGTGTGTCTCCTGTTCGGTGTCTGGTGGGAGGGGCTCGTATCTTTGCTACCCGCGGGCGAGCTGTTGATCGCGGAGGGCCAGGCACACCCGTACAGCGTTGGCCACCTGACCGACGCGGCCGTCCTCATCGCGATAAGCGTCGTGGGCTTTGCCGTCATCAAAAAGCCACTGAGTGGAGTCGGCCACGTTCGGGATATCGAGCGGTGGCTCAATCCCCTGGTGTTCTATACTGGCCGCTCTGCGATGCGCGGGCTGACCGGCACATACGCTGCGGTCGATCGCGTGATCGTATCCGTGGTAGTCACTGCCTACTGGATCGGCGGACATCCGATGCGGGCTGTCACCCGGATTGGGCTGATCACGCCGGCGCCTCATCACGAGGCGCTCACGAGCGAGGGCGACCGAAGTACGATCCCGCTCCGCGCGAGCATCGGGCTCACGGTCATGCTGGTCACGATCCTGGTGACGGTTGTGCTTCTGCTGCTCCTCTAGGCAACCGGTAACTCGAGATCATCGACGACCGCCTCGGCTTCGTGCACCCGAACATCTACGGGCCGTTTCGTGAATTCGCCGAGTGACCTGGCGACGATGTGCTCGACGCCGAAGCGGGTCGCGATATCGACCGTCGACTGGTCCAGCTGGTCGTCGAGGATGATCGCATAGGGAATCGTCGAAGCGTCCAAGAGCAGCGACTCGACCGCCGAAGCAGGGCCGCCTTCGATGCGTTCGAACGCCCGACTGATGGCCCGCACTTCCCCGGTGGCCCCACCAATCACTTCTTCGACGTGATCGTGAATACTGTCAGGAGCGTCTGGTTCCACGTCGGAAGCCGCCGGCTCCGTCTGCTCGGTGGGCGGATCTCCCACATTCTCCTCTTCCTCTTCCACCCTCGCCCCCTCGTAGGGGACCCGTTCCTGCAGCGCGCTGTGGACTTCCGCGTGTGAAAGGTCCTCTACCGAGCGTCCCGGTGGGGCGAAGGTAACATAGTCGACGTCGCCGACCTGGGCGAGTTCGAGCAAGAGGAGGTCACCCCCACGATCACCATCGAAGAACGCCGTTACTGTCCGTTCGGCGGTCAACGCAACGATCTCCGGCGGGACGTCGGTCCCCTCCACCCCGATCGCATTCTTGATGCCGAACTGGAGGAGTCGACGCACGTCCGCTCGACCTTCCACCAAAATGACATGATCGGCCGTTTCGACCTCGGGACCAGCCGGATAGCCCGCATACTCCTCGATGTCACTGATACTCGCGTCCCGACGAACGCGTTCGATCACTTCGCGGCTAGTCAGGCCGCTATCCTCGAACCCGATCGCAAGCAGCTCACGGGC
Organism: Halobacteriales archaeon; assembly: GCA_007118975.1. Taxonomy (GTDB): domain Archaea; phylum Halobacteriota; class Halobacteria; order Halobacteriales; family SKNY01; genus SKNY01. The sequence goes on from SKQO01000052.1 coordinate 3,362, forward strand.
CCGATCGACGACTTCCTGGCGCTTGGCGGCTCGAACGTCCTCGATTCGTTCGATGTGGACCGTCGCCCGACAGGGGCCGATCTGTTCGATCGTCTCGAGTGCGGCCGCAATAATGGCCGTCTCTACCCGGTCGAGGCTGGTGGCGATGGTGACCGATCCCGTGGAACGTCCGTCAGCGCTGCTTACGTCGACGTCCAACCGGCCGACTCGCTCGGCGTCCTGGAGTGATCGTAGGTCCAACCTGTCGCTGAGGAGCCCTTCGGTCTGTCCGAAAATGGCACCGACGACGTCGCTACGCTCGATGACCCCGTTTGCAGTCACGCGAGCCGTTATCAGATATTTGTCGCGGTCGTCGGTCATGTCGATCAGTCCCTTGTTGGGAAGTATGGAACGATTTCGGTGCCACGTCGATATAAGTGACGTTCGCCGCGTCGGCAAGCCTTGATACCCTGGCTCCAGAAACGGACACTATGCAGAGCCACATCGTCCCGGTCGGCTTCGATTACGACCGGCTGATCGCCCCGCTCGTTCGCGACCGGCTGGAGGTGGATCGAGTCATCCTGCTCCAGGGAGCTGTGGGGAGCGAGGCGAACGTGGAATACTCCCGTCGCCTTACCGATAAACTCGAGACGGACTTTCGAAACCTCTTGGGCGCGGAGACGGAACGCCGGATTGTCGAGGATGTGTACGATTACGATGCGGCGTTCGAGCAAGCATACCGGCTCATTCAAGAGGAACTGGACGCGGATCGGGAGGTATGGGCTAACGTGAGTGCCATGCCCCGTACTGTCAGCTTCGCGGTGGCGACGGCGGCGCACTCGGTGATGATCGAGCGTGAAACCGAGCGATCCCGGATTCACACCTACTACACTGCCCCCGAAAAATATCTGGAGACCGAACTGGCTGAGGAGCTCCGTCGCGAGGAGGGGGTACTGGAACGGGTGCTTGCAGGTGAGACTGATCCGGACGAGATCACCGAACGTCTCGAGAATATTCGCGATCTCCTCTCGGAGTTCGACGAGCGGGGGACGACGATCGGCGCCAAAGAAATCAACGGGAGACACATCGTGGAATTTCCGGTGGCCTCGTTTTCGAGCGTCAAACCCTTCGAGGAACTAATTCTGTTCAAGCTGGGCGAGTCCGGCGAGTTTGCCAGCGTCAGCGAACTCGCGGAGGCGCTTGCCGACGAACTCGACGAACCGTTCACCGAAAGCTTTCGCTCGAAGGTTATTTACAACGTCGACCGTCTCGGCCCCGGCGGCACGGGGTATATCGAACAGGAGGAAGCCGGCAAGTCCCATCGCACACGACTCTCCCGTCTGGGACAGTTATGGGTACGGGCCCATCGAAGCCGGTAATCGGGGCCGCGACGTCAGATAAAGCGCGGAACCGACTGGCGGTACTGGCTATACGTATCGGGGTCCTCAAGCGTTTCCATGACCTCTCGCTCCTCGGCGAGACTCAGCTTGTAGTAGAAATATGCAAGGACCGGGAACATCGCCAGCGTCAGTAATGAGGGCCAGTGGACGAACCAACCGAAGACGATCAGATTCAGGCCGAGATATTGCGGATGTCTCGAGTAGGCATAAATCCCAGACGTCACGAGCTCCTGCTCGGTCCGATAGAGCGTGTGCCAGCCGACCGCGACGATGACCATCCCGACGATGCTAATCGCCGCACCGACGAGCTTCCAGAACGTCATCGCGAACGTTTGATCGAGGAGGGTAAAGGTGAGGAGCGGCTCCTGGTGGGCCACGCCCATGTCTGCGAAAATCGCCGCGGAAGTCAGATACACGGTCAGTGGCACCCCATACATCTCGACAAACATCGACACGATAAACGCCGCGTAGATGCCCATCGAGCTGGACTTCCAGCGAATGCGCTGGCGGAAGCCGATCACAAGCGGCAGCAAAAAGACCAGAAACACCGCAATATTGATCGCGACGAGATCCCACCGGCCCTCGATCACCATGTAGTTCGCCTGACCCAGGATGAACCAGCGGACGTGATCGAGAAACGACGGGAGTGCAAGGAGAACGAGCACACCGATACCGATCCCGAACAGCGTCCGGCGTTCCATACTGAACGAAAGAACGCGTGGAACGAGAATAAACCTGTTGTGCTGGCGTTACCGCTCGGCGACGGTCAAGCTGACCAGACCGCCAAAAAACTGTTCGCGACGCATCCGGCTCGTCCGAGCCGAAAGGACGCGGTGGATCTCTTCGATTCGCTCGGTTAGCTGATCCCACGGGGGCTCATGGACGACAGTACGCCGGTCGATTGGGTTCGCTACCAGGAGAAACAGGTTGAACCACGGGTTGAGGGCGTGGCGATACGGGCCTCGCGAGGGGTGGGCATTGAGCAACACCAGACGGCCGCCATCGGCAAGCAGTGCGAGCCACCGATCGAGCACTGCCGCCGGGTCGGGGAAAATGGTGATCGCAAAGCTGCTCAGGATGGCATCGATCGCCCCTCGTACCGGTGGATCAGTCGCGTCTCCGCGCACGAAAGAAGCGCCACTCCATCGGTTTGATCGGGTCCGGTCGGCCGCGAGCGAAAGTGCGTCACCGGCGACGTCAACACCGACGTACTGACTGTTCGGGTGAGCGGTAACAGCGGGCAACACGAACGGGAGGTTCGGTCCGGTTCCACACCCGAATTCGACCACGCTGGCCCCATCCTCAATGGCGAGTGCACGGGCCGCCGCGCTCCGTGGTCCCGATAACGTCAGCAAACGGCGCGTAAACAAGTCGTAGGCCCGCCGCCACCGGTCGTAGAATTGAGTATTCCGCCGCAGGGCCTCTGGGGAAAGCGTCGAGTCGCTCACGCATCCACGAACAGGCGCACGGGATAAAAGCGATACGTCACCGGACTTAAAAGACCGACGCACCCGGGCCGATGCGCGTCTGGTAGGCCCGCGCGTCGACGTTCACCGTCGCGAACGCCTCGACCATCGACATCGCGACCGCTCGCTGATCTCGCTCCCGACACATCGCCAAGACTGTCGGCCCGGCGCCGCTGACCGTCACCCCCGTGGCGCCTTCGCGGAGGGCACGCTCCCGGACGCGATGGTACCCGTCGATCAACGACGCACGTCGCGGGGTGACGATATTGTCCTCCATCCCCTGCCCGACGAGGACTGGGTCGTCGCGCATCATACCGACGGCCAGCGTCGCAGCCCGTCCGACCGTGTCGACGACGTCGTCGAGTGTGGCCGTATCGGGGACGACCTCGCGGGCATCGCGAGTGGACACCACGATATCAGGGAGACAGGCAACGAGGGCGAGCGAGGCGCTGATTCGTGTCACGGTTTCGTCCGTCGCGATCGTAAATCCCCCAAGAATGGCCGGCGCCACATTATCCAGGTGGGCCTCCCCCGAGACGAGCGCCTCCCCTTCGGCCGCATACGGAATGAGATCACGCCGACTGAGACCCAAATCGTACAGCTCGTTCAACCCTACTGCAGTCGCCGCAGCGCTCGCTGCGGACGATCCGAGCCCCGATGCGGGTCGAACACCTTTGTCGATCTTGATATGGGCGGGAGCATCGAGCGCCTTGGCGACGACCCCGGCGGTGTTCTTCGCCGGATCCTCCGGAATGTACTCGCTCCCGACGCCGTGCATTTCTATCGACGTCTCGTCCGCCTCGCTAAGCGTGACGATGTCCGCGGGCGTCTCGAGCGCCGCACCGAAGACGTCGAACCCGCTCCCCAGGTTCGCGCTGGTTGCTGGCACTCGAACGGTGACCATGATCTGGGATTCCCCAGCGCGGAGAAAAAAGCTCCGAAGGGGGCTTCGTGTTCACAGCACCGAGATCCCGATCCGATAGAGGACCGCCAAGACGAACAGGAGAATGAGTACGATGGTTGCGACGATGATGACCGGTGATAGCTGTTCTTCCTCGACAGCTAACACGTGCTCGTCCTCGTCTGCCGCCATGATGATCGTCGGCGACCCGAACGCCTAAACCTTCCGTTCGGGGGTGAAAATCGGCCGGTGCCGCAGGGATAGCAACGAACTTTAGTGCAGCGCGAGAAGAGTTTGTACATGGGGAGTTCCTACGTTGTTATTGGTGATGGAATCGCGGGAAGCTCCGCAGCTGAGACCCTGCGAGAGCAGGATCCTGACGCCGATATCCGCGTCCTCACCGATGAAGGTGAACCCCTCTACAACCGGATTCTGATCAAGGAATTTGCCAAGGGAAAACTACCCGAGGCACCCATCGCAATCCACGAAGAGGACTGGTACGAGGAACGTGACATCGAGCTTTCCCTCAACACGCATGTGACGGCTGTCGACGTGGAAGATCGCGTGGTGTTGACTCACGAGGGCGAGGAAATCCCGTACGACGACCTACTCGTCGCGACCGGCGGGACTCCCGGGCAACTGCCCGTGGAGAACAGCGATGCGGACGGTATCTATCACTTCTGGACGTTCCAAGACGCACGGGGCATCCGACAGCGTGCCGAACAGGCAGATACTGGCGTAATCATCGGCGCCGGCCTCCTCGGTATTGACCTTGCGGCGATTTGTGGTGCACACGAGGTTTCCGCCCACTATCTCATGCGGGGGGAGTGCTGGTGGCGATACGCGATGAGTCCGGATGGCGCGGAGATCATCCACAACGCAATGCGAGAATTGGACGTGACCCCCGTATTCGGTTGCAACACCGAACGCTTCGAGGTTGACGACAACGGACAGGTCGTCGCGACGATAGACGACGAGGGAAATCGCTACGACAGCGAGTTCGTGGGGATCGCGATCGGTCTCAATTTTAACACCGAATTCCTCCAAAAGGCGGACATCGAACTCGACGACGGGATCGTGGTCGACGAGTATATGCGGACGTCGAATCCACACGTCTACGCGGCGGGTGACATCACGAGATTTTACGACGTGCTTCTCGGCGATTATACCCAGAACGGGGCGTGGGGCAGCGCGAAATCACAAGGACAGGTTGCAGCCGAAAACATGGCCGCCGCCGAGCCAACGACCGAGTTTAGGTGGGTGACCTCCTATTCGATCACCCATTTTGACTTCCCGTTTCTCAGTTTCGGCCATCCGACCGAAGGTGACCGGTACATCGAACGCCGGTACAGTGACACCGAGTGGCGCCGGATCGCGATCAGGGACGGCCGCGTCGTGGGTGGCGTCTTGATCGGCGATCTGGCCCCACAGAACACCCTCAAGCGCCTCATTCGCCAGGAAACCATCGTCGACGGGCACGAAGAGGAGTTGCTCTCGGAATCAGTGCACGAAGAGAGCATCGCTCCCGCGATCGAAGGGTAGGACCGAAGGCGTTTTGCAGCGCTCGGCGCGCAATCTTTGTATGGACGCGGGCAACGCAGATATGACACTCGCCTTCGAGCTTACTGCGCTGAAGGCGCTGGCGCACCCGCATGCAGCCGTCACCGACGCCCGCGAGTGGACCGCGTACATCGGGGTCGTCTCGGAAGAACCCACCTACGTGGTTACCAACTACACCCGGCAAGAACGGATCCGGCAGGACTTCTTCTCCGGACCGCGTGGCGTGGAGGAGAGTCTGGAGAGCGTGAAAGACCAGTTCAACACGGAACGATACGTGTTCGTCGGGACGAATGAGGAGGATGCATCCCTCGCGGAATCAGTCGGCTGGGAGTACCTGGCAGTGGCGGACGCCGCAGATGCGGCTGGTTGGGAGCTTGCTGAAGGCGAGGATGAGGAGGAATGGATCGACGAGGACGTCCGCGAGGACTGGCCGTGAACCCACACACCAGAACGCATGGGTGAACCACACGTCCCGGCGGACGGAAACGAGCGACCCCGGCTATCATGCGGCCAGCCCGTGCCTGTCGAGACACTGGACCTCGGGATGCGCGAATACGACTGTCCCTGCGGGGAGTCCCACGCCGTGGTGATGGATGTCCATCCGATCAGCAGGTGGGTTCCGGAGGACGTAGAATCGATATTGGTTGCCGCCATCGACGCAGACGACGAGTACGGGACGTTCTCGACCATCCACGTCATGGGGATGGTGCTCGAGGAGTACCCGGAGAAGGTAACGGCGCTGGACGTCAGTGAGAACGACAGCCTCGGCAGCGTTCTCGTGTGGATGACAGCTTTCGACGCCCGTCGGCTTCACGAAGTGATCGTTGAGCTCCTGGTCGAGCTCATGGATCACGCGATGAGTCACGCGAGCGAGGAAGATGACCGGGAGGCCTTTCGGGAACAGCTGTCCTCGTTCGACGTGACGGAGTTCGTGGATTCCTACCGCGCCCAACGCGATTTCGATGGAGCAGCCGATCGTCCAGTCTAAACGGCGTGACCGAGAGCCACGTGGGTTTTCGAGCGATGCGAATTTCGTATTTCGATTGCGGATCTCGGAATATATCGGGGTGCTTATTACGATGAGCGAACTCTACTCGACCAGTACCCCATGGCAGAGGAATCACGGACGATCCTGTTGATCGGCAGCGGTCCGATCCAGATCGGCCAGGCGGCAGAGTTTGATTACTCCGGCGCGCAGGCCTGCCGCGCGCTCCAGGAAGAGGGTGTCCGGGTGGTCCTCGTCAATTCGAACCCGGCAACGATCATGACCGACCCCGAGATGGCTGATGCCGTCTATCTCGAGCCGATCACCGCGGAAGTGATCGCCGAAATCATTCGAAAGGAACAACCTGATGGCGTGATCGCCGGACTCGGGGGCCAGACCGGGCTCAACGTGACGGCCGAACTGGCCGAGGCGGGCGTCCTCGAGCAGTACGACGTGGAGATCATGGGAACGCCGCTGGACACCATCTATGCAACGGAGGATCGAGAGCAGTTTCGCCAGCGAATGATCGAGCTCGACGAGCCGGTACCCCGCTCGACCACGATCGGCCACATCGACGAGCTCGAGGCTGCGGTCGAAGCCGTCGGGGGCTTGCCGGTGATCATGCGCACGACCTACACGCTCGGCGGTTCGGGCTCCGGCGTCATTGGTAATATGGCCGAATTGCGGGAGGCGACCCGCCGCGGTCTCCGGCTCTCACGGAACAACGAGGTGATGATAACCGAGTCGATCGCTGGGTGGATCGAACTGGAATACGAGGTGATGCGCGACGCCGCCGATTCATGCGTCATCATCTGCAATATGGAAAATATCGATCCGATGGGGATCCATACGGGCGAATCCATCGTCGTGACACCCTCGCAGGTGATTCCTGACGAAGGACATCAGGAAATGCGATCGGCTGCACTTCGCGTGATTCGGAATCTCGGCATTCATGGGGGATGCAACATCCAGTTTGCCTGGCGCGACGACGGTACCCCCGGTGGGGAGTATCGCGTCGTCGAGGTGAATCCGCGCGTCTCGCGGTCGTCCGCGCTCGCATCCAAGGCGACCGGATACCCAATCGCGCGCGTGACAGCCAAAGTCGCGCTGGGGAAACGACTCCACGAGATCGAAAACGAGATCACCGGCCAGACAACCGCTGCCTTCGAGCCGGCCATCGACTATGTGGTGACGAAAGTCCCCCGATGGCCGAAGGACAAGTTCACCGACGTCGATTTTGCCCTGGGCCCAGCCATGAAGTCGACGGGGGAAGCGATGGCCATCGGACGGACCTTCGAGGAGAGTCTCCTCAAAGCGCTGCGATCGACGGAGTACGAGCCAGCGGACGATCTCTCGCGCCTCGATGATGAGACGCTCGAATCGCGGTATCTCTCGCGACCGACGCCGGACCGACCGTATGCGATATTCGAGGCGTTCAGACGGGGATACAATACCTCGGAGATCGTCGACCTGACCGGGATCCACGAATGGTACATCGAGCGGTACGGCAACGTCGCCGAAGCCATGCAGGCTGCCGAATCCGGGACTAGTCGTCAGGCGGCGGCGCTTGGGCTCACGGATCGTCGAATCGCCGAGCTGGCCAGCGACGACGGCAGGCCTGATCAGTCATCGGTCGACGCGATCGCGGCCACCACGCCGGATCGCTCCTTCAAATTAGTCGATACGTGCGCCGGAGAGTTTGCGGCGGCGACGCCGTATTATTACTCCGCCCGAGACCGGGGAGACCGGCTCGGGCGTAACGAGGTCGAGGTCGACCACGACCGGGAAAGCGTGGTTATCGTCGGAGCAGGACCGATCAGAATCGGCCAGGGTGTCGAGTTCGACTACTGTACGGTCCACGCCGTCGCGGCCCTGCGGGAGGCGGGGATGGACGCCTACATTGTCAACAACAACCCGGAAACGGTATCGACGGATTATGATACGTCCGACGGGCTGTTTTTCGAGCCCCTCACTGCCGAAGAGATCGCTGACGTCATCGAAGTGACCGAGGCGGACGGCGTGATGGTTCAGTTTGGGGGACAGACGTCGGTGAACGTCGGCAGACCCCTCCAGGACGAGTTGGATCGCCGCGGGCTCGACTGTGAGATCCTCGGCACGACCGTGAATGCGATGGATCTGGCGGAGGACCGCGATCGCTTCAATGCGCTACTGGACGACCGGGGGATCAGTCAACCCGAAGGGGGCGCGGCGACCAGCGAGGCGGAAGCGCTGGACCTGGCGCACGACATCGGGTATCCGGTCCTCGTCCGACCCAGCTACGTGCTGGGGGGCCGCGCAATGCAGGTCGTCTCCGATGACGAGGAGCTAACGACGTTCCTTGACGAGGCCGTCCGTGTCAGCCCCGACAAGCCGATCCTCATCGACGAGTTCCTGGAGGGCGCGGTCGAGGTGGATGTCGATGCAGTGAGCGACGGGGAGGACATCCTCATCGGGGGGATAATGGAACACATCGAATCGGCGGGCGTTCATTCGGGTGATTCAGCGTGTATGATCCCGCCAGAGACGCTCGGTCGGGGCGTCAACCGGGAAATTCGACGGGTCACCGAGGAGATCGCGACGGCGCTCGAGACCGTTGGCCTGCTCAACGTCCAGCTGGCAGTCCGAGACGAGGAAGTGTACGTGCTCGAGGCGAATCCACGTTCCTCTCGAACCGTGCCATTCGTCTCCAAGGCGACCGGCGTCCCGATCGCGAAAATCGCCGCGCGGGTGATGGCCGGGGAACGACTGGCCGACATCGATGTCACAGAACAGGTCCCGAACGAGTACAGCATCAAAGAGGTGGTACTCCCCTTCGACCGACTTCCGGGATCGGATCCGCGGCTTGGCCCGGAGATGAAATCGACCGGCGAGGTAATGGGCACGGCGGGAACTGTCGGCAAAGCATACGAGAAGGCTCAGATGGCGGTGAGAAAGCCGATCCCGCTCGACGGGACGGCCGTCCTCGATTTCGGAAACGGGGAATTTCCCGGCCCGGAAACCAGCGACGGCCAGGAGCTCCGGGAGGCGTTCGATTCCCACTACGAGCTGCTCGAGTACGACGACGAGCAGACGTTGATCGACGCCATTCGGGCGGGGGAGATTGATCTCATCGTGTCCCGTCGCCGCGACGCGCTCGAGGTGGCAGTCGAAGAGAACGTGACATACTTTTCGACGGCCCCGAGCGCACGGGCCGCGCTCGATTCGCTCGATGCAGTCGGCGACTCCTTGAACGTGGAACCGCTGCAGGCGCGCCCTCGCCGTCAAGAGTACTGGGGACAGCCCAGAGACGACACGAAGTAACGGTTGCTGGTCCCTACCTAGTCCATCAGGTGACGGTGGGGCGTCAAAGAACGTGGCAGTCTGCGTAGTGCATTTCAGTTCCCAGTCGCCAGGGCGATCACATCATCGAAGAAATCCATGGTGTCGTGAGGGCCCGGGTTCGCCTCGGGATGGTACTGGCGTGTGATGATGTCAAGCTCATCGCTCTCCAGACCCTCGGGTGTGTCGTCGTTGACGTTCACCTGCGTGACACGGAGTTCACCCGGATCGTCCACCGTGTAGCCGTGATTCTGGGTCGTCATGACGACGCGGTCGGTTCGGAGGTCACGGACGGGCTGGTTGACCCCCCGGTGACCGAACGACATCTTGGTCGTCTCACCCCCCAAGGAACGGGCCACGATCTGCTGACCGAGACAGATGCCCGCAATCGGTAGCTCGCCGCTGAGGTCGTCGACGATTCCCTCGGCAGCCTCGAAGTTCGCCGGATCGCCCGGACCGTTCGAGATGAACAAGAGGTCGGGATTGGCACCCATGACCTCGTGTCGGTCGGCGTCATACGGGAAGACGTGGACATCGGCGCCACGATCGCGGAGGGATTCGATGATGGACCCTTTCGCGCCACAATCGACCAGCGAGATCTTGCAACGTCCCCCTCCCTCGAACACCTGGGACGAGGCGACGCTTACCCGGCGCCCGATGTCGGTATGCTCGCTCATATGCCGGGACGCTTCCAGTTCTTCCTCGGCGGCCGCAGGGGTGGCATCTTCACCGGCCGAGATCCCGCACCGCATCGCGCCTCGATCCCGGATTTCCGTCACAAGATCGCGTGTGTCCAGGTGATCGATCGCCGGCACGTCCTCTGCAACCAGCCATTCGGCAACATCGTCTGTCAACTCGAGGGCGATGACACCTCGCGGGTGCACGCGCTCGGACTCGAACCGTTCCGGTCGGACGCCGTAGTTCCCGATGAGTGGGTATGCAAACGTGAGCACTTGCTCCTCGTAGGACGGATCAGTGAGGCTTTCTTCATACCCCGTGTAGGCTGTGGTGAAGACCAGCTCTCCTCTCGTGTTCCCCGGCGACCGGGCGCGCGCCTCGAGGATCCGTCCATCCTCAAGCGCGAGAAAAGCGTCCGTCATTACGAGATACGTATGGAAATGGCGGGTAAAAACCTTCGCTTCGAAGCGAGATTACGAGATTCGTAACGGTCAAGTGTAACGACGGCGAACTCGGCATTCCCGATGGACGAGCTGGACCGGGAGATCCTGGCCATACTGCGCCGAGACGCTCGTCGGCCCTACACCGAGATCGCCGAGGCGGTGGACACATCCGAGGGGACCGTGCGCAACCGGGTGGAACGACTGGTCGATGACGGGGTGATCGAACGGTTTACCGTCGCGACGCGGACCGGGAACGTCAAGGCGATGATCGAAATCGGAGTTGATGTCGCGGTGGATACACACGCGATCTCCGATCGGATCGCAAATTGGCCCGCGGTGGATTTCGTCTGGCAGGTGAGTGGCGAGGAGGACATCGTCGTCATTGTCGATGCGGCCGATACGGAGGAGGTAAATGCGTTACTTACACGGGCTCGGGAGCTCGACGAGGTCAACCGCACCAAAACGCGTCTCATCCTCGACGAAGCGCTCGGGTAGCCCGGCAGGAGTCGAAGAGCGTTTTACATCGCTGCCCATTTTCACGGATATGAGTACAGACGAGGGATCAACCGATCCCACCGCCGAGGGAGCGCACCCGAACGTCGATCAGACGGTCGTCACCGTCGACGCCGAGGACAACGAGATCGGAGAGGCAAATCGCCTCGATGCACATACTGGCGAAGGGATCCGTCATCGTGCGTTCACGGCGCTCCTCTTCGACGAGGACGGACAGATCCTCCTCGCCCAGCGCAGCCCCGAAAAGCGACTCTGGGACGGCTTCTGGGACGGAACAGTCGCCTCACACCCCACGCGCAACGAATCACAACGGGAAGCAGCTCGTGCGAGATTCCGGGAGGAACTCGGCATCGAACCGGCCCAGTACGACGATCTTCGGATCACCGATAAATTCGAATACAAACGGTACTATCCCCGCCGAGGGGTCGAACACGAAGTGTGCGCGGTTCTCCAGGCGACGCTCACCGACACGACGCTCGACCCGGACGAATCCGAGGTGGCCGGGCTGCTCTGGGCCCCGTACGAGCGGTTGTACGAGCACCCGCACTGGTACCGACAACTCCGACTCTGCCCCTGGTTCGAAATCGCGATGCGGCGCGACTTCGAATCCTGATTCCTGGCAGATTCTTGGTGCGTGCCCGATAGATACGATTTGCTAGTGATGCCCCAATCCGGCCCAGACCGCGATCGCGGCGAGCGCGAGGGCGGGGATCACAGGCATGATGAGGTACGCGAACCTGAATGAGACCCACGTCGGAGGAGCGAAGGCGATGACACCGGGGATGACGATAAACGACAACAGAATCATCCCGAGCAAGAGCCAATCCCGTCCCCCCCAAACCCCGTCCCGAGAACCCCGTACTCCTGGCTGTGGAACCATATCGGGTCGCTTGCCGTCAGGACGACTAACCGCTACGACTCGCGCCTACACGGAACTGGTCGCTCGTCGACCGGCTAGACAATTCCCCCTCACAGCGATAAAAGCGGCCCTGGCGCCTCACAATGTCCCGGCTCTCCAGCTCGGACAACAAGCCGTACAAGCTCACGATGGGAAGGTTGAGATCCTCGTGGAGATCCTCCAGCGTCGAATTACCACAGACACGGAGATACAGATAGATTAGCTTTGCACCGGGCGACTCCAGTGACTTCGGGACGGAAAGGCCCGTCCGTTCGATATGTTCGAGTCTCATTGGTTGTTATCAGAGCAAATACATCGACGATACTAAAACCTTACTTCGACAATCGACGATATTCGGGCCTATGTTCCCTCGTCCTGGGTCAGTTCTTCTAACTCTTCCTCGATCTCGTCGTCTGTCGATCCCGTATCACCACCACCCAGTTCTCCTTTAAGCGTCTCGAGTTCGGCCTCGACCTCGGTATCGGTGCGTCCCGCTTGGAGCTCCCGGTCGATGCGATCCTGATCCGAGAGCGCGTCCTCGAACGCTCCCGACTCCTGCAGTTCGTCCATTGCGGCCGCGCGAGCCTCCATTTCTTCGGTTTCCTCCTCGGCGCGTTCGATCGCGCGAGAGACATCCCCCATCTCTTTGCCAACACCCGTCAAGGCCTCCGAGACCCGCGAACTGGCCTCGGCGGCCTCGTACTGGGCCTTCATGGTCTCTTTTTTCGTCCGGAATTCCTCGATGCGGCCTTGGAGTTCGTTTTTCTGCTCGACCAGATCCTCCTGTTGACCCTGCAGGTTTGCGATCTGTTCCTCGAGCTGTTCGATCTGTTGCATCTTGGCCTTCTTTTTCTCGAGCGCCTGTCGGGCGAGGTCTTCCCGATCCTGTCTGACCGCCTCCCGAGCCTGTTCGTTGTGTTTTTCGACGTTCTCCTCCAGGCGTCGACGTTGCATTTCCAGGCGCTTTTTCTGAGTCGTCAGGTCCGCAATACCCTGTTTTACGTCCTGCAGCTGGTCTCGCATCTGTTCGTAGGAATAATCCAGTGTCTCTCGGGGATCCTCCGCCCGGTTAAGGATCGCATTCAGTTTAGACCGGATGATGTACGATGCGCGACCGAAGATGCTCATGCAGTAGTATTCGTGACAAGCTTCTTAAAACCTAGCCAGCCTTGTCGGGATCGCCCGTCGTCTGTTGAAGACCGAATGCGGGCGTGTCACACCACCTCACCACGCACCGGTTGCCCCCCTCCGAAATCGTTTTCACGACGTTTCGCACATTGGCAGTATGCCGACCGAACCCGGGACGGAGTACGATCCGTCCCTCGGGAACAAATTCATTTTCGTCACCGGCGGGGTGATGTCGGGGCTGGGAAAGGGAATTACGGCGGCGAGCACCGGTCGGTTGCTCAAAAACGCCGGCCTAGATGTCACCGCGGTGAAGATCGATCCGTATCTGAACGTGGACGCAGGAACGATGAACCCGTTCCAGCACGGTGAAGTGTACGTCCTCAAAGACGGTGCGGAGGTAGATCTGGACCTGGGAAACTACGAGCGGTTCCTCGACATCGACATGACGTCGAATCACAACATTACCACGGGGAAGGTCTACCGTCGCGTCATCGAAAAGGAGCGGGCCGGCGATTATCTCGGCTCGACGGTGCAGATTATCCCGCATATCACCGACGACATCAAGCGGCGAATCCGGGAGTCTGCCGACGGCAGCGACGTGTGCATCGTCGAGGTCGGCGGAACCATCGGGGACATCGAGGGGATGCCATTCCTCGAGTCCCTCCGGCAGTTTGCACACGAAGAACCGGCAGAGAACGTCCTCTTCATGCACGTCACGTTGGTCCCGTATTCGAAAAACGGAGAACAGAAGACCAAACCCACCCAACACAGCGTGAAAGAACTCCGGAGTATCGGGTTGCAGCCGGACGTTGTGGTCGGTCGATCGGATGATCGACTAGAGCCCGCTACGCGGGCCAAGATCGCACTCTTCTGTGACGTCCCCGAGGAGGCAGTATTTTCCAACCCCGACGTCGAGGACATCTATCACGTTCCCATCATGATCGAGGAAGAGGGGTTGGACACGTTCGTCATCGATCGACTCTCGCTGGCACCATACACGAATCCCACCAGGGACACGACCTGGCGGGAGGTCGTGAGCCGCAAGGCGACCGACACGCTACCGGTCGCGCTCGTGGGCAAATACGCCCTGGAGGACGCGTATATTTCCATCCACGAGGCGTTAAAGCACGCTGGACTGGAGCGATCCGTCGACATCGACGTGCTCTGGGTGGATGCCGATGAGATGGACGACGATCACCAAGATCGGCTCGAACGGGCGCGAGGGATCGTCGTACCCGGTGGATTCGGTAGTCGAGGAACGTGGGGAAAGATCAGCGCCGTCGAGCGGGCCCGCGTGACCGGGACCCCGTTCCTCGGACTTTGTCTCGGGTTCCAACTCGCGGTTGTCGAGTTCGCTCGAAACGTCATGGGCCTCGAGGATGCCCACTCTACGGAAATCGAGGAGGCCACCGAGACACCCGTGATCGATCTGCTGCCGGAACAGTACGACGTGGACAATCTCGGCGGCACCATGCGGTTGGGCGCCCACGAGACGGAAATCCAGCCCGGAACGCTCGCCGCTGAAATATACGACGGTGCGGACGCTTGTATCGAACGACACCGGCACCGGTACGAGGTCAACCCGCACTACATCGATGAGATTGAAGAGGCCGGGATGGTGTTTTCCGGCCGCTCGAATCACCGCATGGAGATCCTGGAACTTCCCGATCACCCGTTCTTCCTGGGCACGCAGTTCCATCCGGAGTTCACATCGCGGCCCGGCAAACCGAGTCCTCCGTTTCTGGGCTTCGTCGATAGCATGCTTGCGGATCAACGATCGGTCGATCAGGAGGTGGAGATCTGATGGTCGACGTGGAGGAGTTCATTCCCGATGCGGTCGCAGAAATCGAAAACGAAATCGGCGACGCGAATGCCATCATCGCGCTGTCGGGGGGTGTGGACTCCTCGGTGTCCGCCACGTTAGCCTACCGCGCGATAGGCGACCGGTTGACGCCGGTCTATGTCGACACCGGGCTCATGCGAAAAGGAGAAACAGCGGACATCCGGGAGACATTCGCCTTCATGGAGAGCCTCCGCATCGTGGACGCGAGAGACAGGTTCCTCGACGCACTCGAGGACGTGGTCGATCCGGAACGGAAACGGGAAGTCATCGGCGAAGCATTCATTCGTGAGTTCGAACGGGAGGCAAAAGCAGCCGATGCCGACTATCTGGTCCAGGGCACGATATATCCGGACCGAATCGAATCGGAGGGCGGGATCAAATCCCACCACAACGTCGGGGGATTACCCGAAATCATCGACTTCGACGGGATTGTCGAGCCAGTACGGGATCTCTACAAGGACGAAGTCAGAGAAGTAGCGAGAGCCCTCGACTTGGATGACGTGATTTCCGAACGGATGCCCTTCCCCGGGCCGGGCCTGGCCGTTCGCGTACTCGGACCCGTAACGGAAGAAAAACTGGCAATCGCCAGGGAGTCGTGTGCAATCGTCGAAGATGAATTGGAATCGGACGACCCGTGGCAGGCGTTCGCTGCCGTCCTGGGAAAGGCGACAGGCGTCAAAGGCGACAATCGGGTCCACGGCTGGGTCATCGCCGTCCGTTCCGTGGAAAGTCGAGACGGCATGACCGCACGGGCACAGCAACTCGATTGGGAGACGCTCCAGCGGATTCAGAGCAGAATCACTGGCGAGAACCCATCCGTCGCGCGGGTTGTATATGATATCACGCACAAACCACCGGCGACAATCGAGTACGAGTGAGCATACCAGTTGGACGAACGGACGTGGATTACGGCACTGAGACACGTGCTCGTGACCCGGCATCCGTGTTCAGCCAGCGAGGGGAAACGATGGACCAAGCATGAATGGGACGAGTGGAGCGGAAACGGAGGAGGAACGGCATGAGTGATATGGTGGTAATCGTCGGTCCGGATCCCGAGAAGTTAGCTGCTGCGTGTAAAGACGCGAAGTGGAATGTCAGCCGAGTCGCCGGGCGTGGCAAGCGCTCGGCGCTCAAGGATGCCGGCGTGCCGAGCGCCTCGGTGGTTGTCCTCACTGATCCGGACGACGCGACCATGATTCCCCTGGCGAGGGAGCTCAACACTGATGTGAGAATTGTCGTTTACACCGATCGAAGCGTGGCGGAGTTTGCCCGCCACCAGGCCGATTTACTGCTGGACCCGGCCCTGGTTCCGCCATCGCTTTTAGTGGAAGAACTCGAGGCATCGCTCGCCGATTAGACGCGCACAGAGCTTGGGGCGTCCACACGCCGCAGCTCAATGCCGTTCCCGTTGTTCGCTTGTGCGTTCCCAACCCGAGACGATGCCGGTCGATCAAGAGACGGACGGGCGAGCAGCAGCGCGACCATCCCCGTGATCCGTCACGATCTCGTATCCGGCTGCCGTCAGATGATCGGCGATGAGTGGAAGGCGATCCGTCGGTAAGCTTACAGCAGGCCGCACACGATCCCGCTCCCCGTCGACCCACTCAAATTCGAAGCTCCGGACCGCCATCTCCCCTTCGTCCGCCACGCCGACCAACTCAACGAGCAGTCCACCGTCCCACCGGTGGACGTTAACCCCAGTGACCGATTCCATCGGTAATCCACTTATGAGCATGTCAATGCCTTAGTAACACCCCCTACTAATATAGCCCCTGCTCGATCAACACCGGGTACTGCCTTATCTTCATGCACGAAGAGACCGTCTTCGGTATCCACGTTTCTACGGGACGAGTGTCGCGGGTGGGGACACACTGCAGTCGTCACGACAGATCGAATCGCTGAGCCAGGGCTTTTCGAACGGGGCCATTTCGCCTCGTTGGAATGGGTGTCACACCCCTGTGGACCCGGATCGACCGGTCGGCGCATCAAGCGGATCGTGAAGTGGCACTACTAATCGAAACCTAAAGGCCCCGGTTGGCGGGAAGATCAGGGCAAGAAGTTCCAAAGGTAATTTCCATGTGATATTGTTCCACATGCATTCTACCATCATGGCAATGCAGCCTCCACATGCGTGACCCGGAGACAAAGCGAAAACGTGCTAGATGAGTCAACACCAGCCGCTCATTCGCCTACCTCGGGTCGAGCACAAATTCGATGCGATCGGTGTCCGCGCCTTTGGACTCACGATTGACGATCGAGATCTCCCCAATCTCACCGAGTCGACGAACATGCGTGCCGCCGCAAGGACACAAGTCGTACCCCTCGATCTCTACAACTCGCAGGGGATCAACCGAATCCGGGATCAGATGCAGGAGGGCCCGTCCCTCGTCAACGGCTGCCTCAACCTCGTCTCGGGGCCGGTTTCCCTTGCTAACCGGGTAATTCGCAGATATCGCCTCGTTCGCCAGGTGTTCGATTCGTTGGGTATCATCGTCGTCGAAATCGACTGGCGCAAAATCGATGCGTGAACGGTCCTCATGGATCTGGTTGCCGGCCGTTTCGCCACCGTATTCGTCGAGTACGACACGGGAAATCACGTGTTGGGCGGTGTGCATCCGGCTCAACCGTTCCCGGCGGTCTGCATCGATCTCAGCCTCGACTGCCGTCCCCGGCGAGGGAAGTTCTCCTTCCAACGTCTCGATATCGTGGCGAACCTCGCCGTGATCCTTTCGGACACCATCGATCGTCGCTCGCCCATCATCCCAAGAAACGTGCCCCCGATCCCCCGGTTGGCCGCCGCCTTCCGGATAAAAGTACGTGCCTTCGAGGACGAGATACTCCGTCGTCGCCTCACGAACTTTGTCCGAAAACGCCGTCACGTCATCTTCGTCCGGGAGATAGCGAAGTTCGGTCATCTGTGGAGTAATATTCGACGTTTCGCCTAAACGGTTTCCTCATTGGATCGAGCTGTCTCTGCCATCCAACGGCTTAAGGACGGCCCGGGAGACCGTCGGCTATGGAGTACACTCGACTCGGTTCGACCGGTCTCGAAGTATCGGTCCTTTGTTTTGGAACGTGGCGGTTCAACAAACGGTCGAGTGGTGTGCTGGAGACGGATCGCGAAACGGCACAAGAGCTCCTCGACACCTACGCGGCACAGGGCGGCAACTTCATCGATACGGCAAACACATACGGTGGCGGGAAAAGCGAGGAGTGGATCGGTGAGTGGCTCGCCGAGCGGAATCGCGAGGACTTCGTCGTCGCGTCAAAGTTGTACTGGTCCGCAGAAAGTCGGTTTAGTGGCAACTTGAGTCGGAAAAACATCCGAGCAGAGATCGAAGGCAGCCTCCGACGGCTCGATACCGATTATGTGGACGTGCTCTACATCCACCGGTTCGATGACGATACACCGCTCCAGGAGACACTGCGAACCCTTACCCGGCTGGTCGAGGAGGGTCGTGTTCACTATCTCGCCGCCTCGTCCGGGGCTGCCTGGAAGCTCACGAAGGCACTCTGGCAGAGTGACGTCGGCGAGCTGGAGCGCTTCGAACTCACCCAACCACGATTCAATCCAGCTGATCGACCAGCTGACTATCTGGATGTCTGTGCCGAACACGATCTGGCCGTGTGCCCGTATTCGCCGCTGGAGGGAGGCTTTCTCACCGGCAAGTACGCCGACCGGCAACTCGAACCGGGGTCACGCGGTGAGCTGCAGGAATGGGATCTCGAGTTTACCGAACGCCAATGGCGCGTCCATGACACCATCGTCGATGTCGCCGACGAGGTCGACGCGACTCCCGCACAGGTCACTCTACGCTGGTTGATCGAGTATCGCCCGACGACCTGTGTGCCGATTTTCGGCGCGCGAACCGTCGAACAGCTAACGGAGAACATGGGTGCCGCGGATATCTCATTGTCGTCAGAACAGTACGACCGGATCGACCTCGCGTACGACCAGGAATGACAGCCCGACAGTAAACGAGGTCATTTTCCGCCAGAGCGGGTGAGCTGTACCAATGCAGTCGTGGGGTGGTCGACGTGAGACAGGCTTCACTTGGTGAGGCTATCAACCGCAAATATCCGGAATCGGTGGTTCTTATAGTTACCCAGGATCCCGATGGAATTACCAACGTGATGCCGGCGGGGTGGAGCATGTTCACGTCAGGTGAGCCCTTGATGCTCGCGATCAGTGTCGGTGTGAGTCGACACACCCACACAAACCTCGAGCGGAGTGACGAACTCGTGATCGCCTTCCCGAGTCCTGTACAGGTCGATGATCTCGTCTTCTGTCGGAGTCACAGCGGTGCAGAGGTGGACAAACTCGCCGAGAGCTCGCTCGAGCCGATCCCTGCGTCGGAAGTCACACCCCCACTGTTGCGCAAGGCGACCGCCTGTTTCGAATGCCGGAAGGGGCCGGCGTTGCACACTGGCGATCACACGATCTTCGCCAATGAAGTCCTCGCAACCCACGTTTCCAAGACCTACGCCGAACGCGTGAAAAACCTCGGGCGGGAGTACGGGGACGGGCCCGAGCGATTCAACACGCTATGACAGATGTTGGACGGGGAGCGCATCGAACGTACCACATCCGCCGAATGACTGAATACCAGTCTGACAGAACCGCCTCGGGCGAACGGAGTGTCGGACACCGAGTAGCGCGACAATCGATCGCCGATCAGGAGATGAGTGGGATGACGTCTTCCCCGAACCTGCGCACGCCCGCCAGTGCGGTCACCTGGGACATCCCCGGGAACTGTGTCCGGAGGATGAACGTATCCACCCCGAGGTCCTGGTAGGTCTCGATTTGTCCTGCGACAGCCTGCGGGGACCCGAGGACCATCCCGGCTTCGACGTCCTCGAAAGTGGGTCGCCCCGTAAACTCGGGGTTACCCCATTTGATATACTGCTCGTGGAGGTCGAGGGCGTATGGATCCAGTGCGTCCTTGGCCGCTTCCCGCGAGTCTGCGACGTAGCCATCGACCATGATGGTCACGTGTCCATCGTCGCTGGACGCCCCAGCGGCTTTCAGAGTCTCCCGGTACAACTCGATGTCGTCCGCGAGCACCTCGGGATCGGTGATTGCCGCAGTGAACCCGTCACACCGACTGGCGGCCCGTCTGATGGCCGCGGGAGCGCTCCCGCCACCTTCCAGGGGTGGCCTGGGCTGCTGGATCGGTCCGGGTCGGACAAATGCGTCGTCGAAAACGAAATGGTCGCCATCATGGTCGAACCGGTCCCCGCCGAGCAGGCGCTTTATGATCGTAAGTGATTCCGTAAACCGATCCACTCGCGCCGGCATCGGAACGCCGAAGTTCTCCAGCTCGGACTCCCGGTAGCCGAGCGACACCCCGAAACGCGAGTGTCCGCTCGTGAGATGATCGATACTGACGATCCGTTCGGCCACGTGGATCGGATGGTACACGGGGAGAATCAGGATGTTGGCCATGATCGTTAGCGTCTCAGCATGGCTGGCCATCGCCGTTAGCGTACTCCAGGGATCGAAAAAGCCGTCGTCATAGAAGTGTCGCTGCCCGGCGGCTGCGAGATCGAATCCGGTCGCTTCCATCACGTCCAGCTGCTCGAAGAGATGGTCGAACGTGAACGAACTCCGCGCGTCGTGATACTGGTTCAGATATAGCCCGAACTCCATGGGCCGGGAGGTCAGAGCGTACCCTTAAACCCCATTCACGCACCGGGCGAGAACGTTCCGTTACCAGTTCCACGGCCCGTGGTCTGGATCGATCACGCGGTACGTACGCTTGATCCCGCGGATTCGCGCGAGATCATGCTCGTCTAGCTCGATCTCCTGCGCTGTCAGGTTTTCGCGCATGTGTTCGGGCGTGCTCGATTTCGGAATCGCTGCGACGTTCTCCTGTGAGAGCAGCCAGGCGAGGCTGATCTGGGCCGGCGTGGCGTCGTGTTTTGTTGCAATGTCCTGGAGTTCCGGAACCTCGAATACCTCCCCTTTCGCCAGTGGCGAATACGCCACGAACCAGATATCCTGTTCCTGGGCGTAACTAACAAGCTCTGGTTGTCTCAACAGTGGGTGCATTTCCGCCTGGTGGGCGAGAATAGGGGCGTCAAGCACCTCCCTCGCCTCGTTGAGGAGTTTGGGCGTGAAATTCGAGAGGCCGATCGCGCGCGTCTTTCCGTCGTCGAACGCCTCCTGATACGCCGGGAGAATCGCCTCGTGGTCGTAGATGCCGGACGGCCAATGAACGTAGAGCAGATCGACATATTCGACATCGAGGCGTTCGAGGCAACCATCGATCGCCCCCGGAACGGCCGCGGGTTCTTCCGGGACGTCGACGTGGACCGTCTTCGTGGCGAGGAAGATCTCGTCGCGGTCGACACTCGAGCGTGCGATCCCCTCCCCCACGTATTCCTCGTTACCGTACACCTGCGCGGTGTCGATGTGTCGATAACCGAGGTCCAGGGCCGTTTCGACCGCGTCCGTCCATTGTTCGCGATTGGCCGACGAGAACGTGCCCAGTCCCAACCGAGGTATATCAATTGCTGGCATCGAACAATGTGATGGTGCGCCGTGAAAGACAATCATCGTTTTGATGCGATCGTACTGTGGTTGGCGTGTGGCCACCCGAGTTTCACGCTCGAGTTAACCGGTAAACGTCTACATCCGTAGGCACGCACACGTGAGTATGGACGCCACACGAACGACGGCAACCCAGCAGCGTTACTGGGGAGACCTTCACAAACACATGACCGGCCCCGGCGCCCCGATCGCCGAGATGGGAAACACCCTGACGGCAGCCCGAGCACATCTCGATTTCTGCGCGGTGTACTGCTATCCGTTCGAACATTACGAGCAGGGAACGGGGTTGCGGGTCGAAACGACGGATCATCGGTCTCAGTTCGACGAATGGTGGGCGCGGGTCGAGGAACATGCCAGGGAGTACAACGAACCGGGGTCGTTCGTCACGTTTCCGGCCTACGAGTGGCACGGCGATCGGCGTCGCTGGGGCGACCACCACGTCGTCTACCGGAAACCCGGCAATCCGCTGGACGGGACGAACGACGTGCGCGAACTTTCCGAGGCGCTTCGGTCCCGACCAGCCATACTCATTCCCCATCATACGGGCTATCGCGTCGGTGAACGTGGGAAGGACTGGGCAGCTCACGATCCCGCCCTCTCCCCCGTGATGGAGATTTACTCCACGCACGGCTCAAGCGAAGGGGTCGACACGCCAGTGCCGATGCGATTTAACCGGAGTATGGGCCCACGGACGGCGGGTGGGACGTTCCATGATGCGCTGGCACGGGGTCACCGACTCGGAGTCATCGCCTCCAACGACGGCCCGGGGGTGCCCGGCGCCTGGAACCGCGGTCTGATGGGTGTATGGGCGGACGAACTCTCCCGATCGGCCATCTGGGAAGCAATCGGATCGCGCCGTACGTACGGCGTCACGGGCGACAGGATCACGCTCTGGTGGTCGATTGATGACACGCCCATGGGGAGTGTGACTGACGTACCGACCCCCGGTCGTTCACGTGCCGAGATACAGATCGATTGCCCCAGGAAACTCGATCGGGTTGAGTTACTTCGCAACGGGACGGTCGTTCGGAACCACGTACAGCAGGCCACCATTCCTGCAGAAGCACGGCCAGGTCGGTACCGGATCCTCGTCGAGTTTGGCTGGGGGCCAACCACGGATTATGCGCCCTTTCTCCGGACCGACGTGGAGTGGGATGGATCGATTCGGCTGACCGGGGGCACCCTCCACGACGTAGCCCCCCGATTCGTCGGCAGTGCCCAATCGTTTACGATAACGGACAACGCCTGCGACTTCACGCTTTTGACTTCGCGAGACGAGCCGTCTGGGCCGCTTCCGGAGGCGGTTTCTCGCTCGGACCGTCAGGGATTGATTGTCGAGTTCGAGGCGGACAGCTCGACCGAGATCTCAGTTGAACTCAAGGGATTTGAGGGTGGTACGTTCACACTTTCCGACTTACTCAGCGGCCCGCAGCTCATCGTGCAGTACGACGAGGCGGCCGATCTTCTCGAACAGGTCGGGGTGCCAGTGGATGCCCTCGGCAACATGGATCGGCGATACCACGTCTCGCCAAAAATCAAACTCCATCGTCCCCATCCCGTCACGGCGTGCTCGGCCACCATCTCGTGGTCGATCGACCCTGCCCCCGGCGATGCCTACTACGTCCGCGCGTCACAGATAGACGGCCAGTACGCCTGGTCATCACCGATCTGGTTCGACCTCTAACAAGGTTGTCGCCTCGACACGGGCGCGGCGGGATTTGAACCCGCGATCGAAAGGTTAGGAACCTTTCGCCCTGTCCGCTAGGCCACGCGCCCCGCTCCGGAAAAACCGACGAGCCGCAAAAACGGTTACTGTTCTTCCGATCCCGTCTCCGATCGCTCGGTGGCGGGTTCTGTGTCAGTGGTGTCGGGCTCGGTCTCCAGTTCGTCCTCATCCAGCGTGGCCCCCTCGCGCATCTCGTCTAGTTCCTGCTCGACGGCCTGACGGCCCTTTTTAAACTCTCCCATCGCCTCCCCGGTCGAGCGAGCAAGCTTCGGAATCTTGTTCGCTCCGAAGAGAAGAATGGCGATCAGGAGGATCACAGCGAGTTCCATGCCCCCGGGGACCCCCGGGAACAGGGGAAATGCTGGTACGGTCATTGATAGGGTGAATTAGCCGGTTGGCAGTTATAGCCTTTTTGGATCGATTAACCTCTCCGGGCGCAAACAACCTTTCTGAAGGTAACGAGACTGGAGAGCACACGCGCAAGAAAGAAGCTTCTTTAGCGCGCTGGGGCTGGCATTACGCATGTCTGTCTCGGTACGTCTACCTGACGGCTCCCGCCTCGACGTCGATGCGGGAAGCACGGTAGAAGATGTCGCGTACACGATCGGTCCGGGCCTCGGTCGCGATGCAGTCGCGGGCAAGATCGACGGGGAGTTGGTCGCGCGTGAGGAACCAATCGAGGAAGATGTGGATCTGGAGATCGTGACCCCAGATAGCGAGGAATACCTCGACGCGCTCCGCCATACGGGCGCGCATATTTTCGCGCAAGCGCTCAAGCGGCAGTACCCCGACGCCAAGCTGGCGATCGGCCCGTGGACGGAGGAAGGGTTTTATTACGATATCGCTGGCGTCGAACTCGATGCTGACGAGTTAGCCGACATCGAAGCGGAATGTGAACGAATCATCGAGGAGGATCTCCCTGTCGAGCGTTTGGAGCTGTCTCGGAAGGAGGCACTGGAGTACTATACCGAGGAGGAACGTAACCGCTTCAAACGCGAGATCCTCGACGAAGAGGCAGCCGGTGAGGAATTCGTTTCGTTTTACGAACAGGGGGAATTTCGCGACCTCTGTCGGGGTCCCCACGTGGAATCCACGGGCGAAGTCGGTGGATTCGCGTTACTCGAAATTTCGGCAGCGTACTGGCGGGGGGACGAGGAGAACGAGACGCTCACCCGTGTGTACGGGACGGCATTCCCGGATGAGGAATCCCTGGAATCATACCTCGAGCGACGTGCGGCCGCGGAAGAGCGCGATCACCAGCGGCTGGGCCAGGAGCTCGATTTGTTCTCGATACCCGGACACTCGCCGGGATGCGTCCATTTTCATCCGGCAGGCATGACGGTGCGGCGAGAGCTCGAAGAGTACGTCCGTGGCATGAACGATGGGCTCGGGTACGAGGAAGTCTGGACGCCGGAGCTAAACAAAAAAGAGCTCTGGGAGGAGTCGGGACATCTGGACTTCTTCGGCGACGAGGGCGAGTTCTTCCTCTGGGAACAGGACGACACCGAGTACGGCCTCAAGCCGATGAATTGCGCGAACCACGCCTACCTCTACCAACGAGAACGCTGGTCATATCGGGACCTTCCAATCAGGTTTTCGGAGTTCGGAACGGTGTACCGAAACGAGCAGTCGGGTGAACTATCCGGCCTTTTACGGGTGCGCGGAATGACCCAGGACGATGGGCACGCGTTCATTCGACCGGATCAAATTCAGGACGAGATTACCCAGACGCTCGCGGTCATCGAGGAGATGTACGAGGAGTTCGGCCTCGAGGCGATTTACAAGCTCGAAACGAAAGGCGAACACGCCGTCGGATCGCCCGAGATCTGGGAGCGCGCAACCGACGCACTCCGGGACGCGCTCGAAGCGCGGGAACTGGATTACGATGTCGAAGAGGGTGAGGCAGCATTCTACGGCCCGAAAATCGCCCTCGATGCACGCGACGCCCTGGGTCGGGAATGGACCGTCGGCACGGTGCAGCTCGACTTTAACATCCCCGAAAACCTCGATCTCACCTACGTCGGGGCCGACAACGAAGAGCACCGCCCCGTTATGGTCCACCGGGCGCTCCTCGGGACGTTCGAACGATTTCTCGGTGTCATGCTCGAGCACTTCGGTGGGGACTTTCCGACGTGGTTGGCGCCGGAACAAGTTCGCATACTCCCGATCGCTGACGATCACCTGACCTACGCGAAACAGCTGGCAGCGGGGCCGCTTTCTGACTTCCGGGTCGAAATCGAGGAACGATCGTGGACGCTCGGTCGGAAGATTCAGGCGGCTCACGATGATCGCGTACCGTATATGCTGATCGTTGGCGATAACGAGGTCGAAGCGGGGACGATCTCGATTCGAGACCGCTTCGAAGCGGAGGTAGAGGACGTCGACCCGGACACGTTCGCGGCGGAATTAGCGACCGAAATCGAGGAAAAACGGGTCGAACCCGGGATCGTCTCGTGATCTGGAACATTATGCGGACAGGGGGAGTCACATGAAAGTCGAGCCAGGCCAGGCGACGGTGCTCGAGGCGCTTGGGGCACGACAGGAACCGATATCGCTCGAGTCTCTGGCCGAGCAGCTGGAGATGAAACCGGAAACCGTCACCGGCATCGTGTTCACCCTTGAGGAAGACGGGTTGGCGACTGTCGATGAGCGCAAGACGGAAGGACTGTGCTTGACGGATGAAGGGTCACAGTACGAGTCACAGGGGCTCCCTGAACTGCGATTGCTCGAGGCAGCCATCGGGGCGGGAGCGGACGACGAGCCCGTCTCGCTCGGCGGGATTGTCGGACAGCTCGGCGACGACATTGACGTGGATATCGCACTCTCGAACCTGGCGCGAAAGGAATACGGAGCCGTGTCGGCCGGCGAACTTCGTGTGTCGGTCGTAAATCCGGCGGACGAGGAGGCGGATGCGCTGGCCGAGATCGCGGCGGAGACATCCCCAGGGGTCGAGGAGTCGGTGATCGATCGGCTGGAACATCGGAACCTGGTCGAACGACGATCCCGTACGGATCGGTACGTAACGCTCACTGAGACCGGTCGGAATGTAGTTGCCGACGGCCTGGAGGTGACGGAAACTGTCGATCGTGTCACGCCTGAGCTATTGACCTCAGGCGACTGGGAAGACGTCGAGTTCACCGCCTACAATGTCGCCGCGGATCCACCCCGCCATATCGGCGGGAGCGAACACCCCCTTCGCCGGATGGCCGAGTGGGTAAAAGACGTCCTGATCGGGATGGGTTTCGAGGAGATGGAAGGACCGCACGTCGACGCGGACTTCTGGATCAATGACTGTCTTTTCATGCCCCAGGATCATCCCGCGCGCACCCACTGGGACCGCTTCGAACTTGCCGAACCAGCCCGGATTGAGGAGCTTCCGACCGACCTCGTCGAACGTGTCGAACGCGCCCATCGTGAAGGCGTGGGAGAACACGGTGAAGGGTATCACGCGCCCTGGGAGGAGGACTTCGCCCGGGCGCTCGCGCTTCGCGGTCATACGACTTCACTATCCGCTCGTCACCTGGCTGGCGAAGCCCGGGGGGATCTCGAGCCCCCGCAACGATTTTTCAGCGTCGAGAAGGCCTACCGAAACGATACCATCGACGCGACGCATCTCCTCGAGTTCTTCCAAATCGAGGGCTGGGTCATGGCGGAGTCACTGAGTGTGCGGGATCTCATGGGCACGTTCACGGAATTCTACGAACACTTCGGTATCACGGATATCGAATTCAAACCGCACTATAACCCGTACACCGAGCCGAGCTTCGAACTGTTCGGCGTCCATCCGGAAACGGACGAGTTGATGGAGATCGGCAACAGCGGCATCTTCCGCCCCGAGATGCTCGAACCGCTCGGCGTCGATTGTGATGTGATGGCGTGGGGGCTCGCCCTGGAGCGGTTGATGATGCTCGTCAGCGGTGCGGAGGACATCCGGGACGTGCACGGGACCCTCGTCGATCTGGAGTACCTGCGGGAGACGGAGGTGGTGTACTGATGCCCGTTGTGGATGTGGATCCGGACGAACTTCGCCGGCTGGCGGGAGCCGAGGACGTCTCCGACGAGACGCTCATCGATGACCTGTTTGCCCTCGGGTTGGAGTTCGAAGGATGGACCGAGGACGGAGCGCTCGAGCTCGAATTCGCCCCGGACCGCCTCGACAGGTTGAGCGTGGAGGGTATCGCGCGGTCGTTGCGGTACCAGTACGGCCACGACAGGGGAATGCACATCCCGCGGACGAATCGCTCCAACTGGACCTTCGTCGTGGATCAGCGAGTGCCCGCCCAACGACCGTATGTCACGGGAGCGATCGTGCGGGACGTCGATCTGACGGAAGAATCCCTCCAGTCGCTGATCACGCTGCAAGAGAAGCTCCACGAAACGATGGGTCGCGGGCGGCACAAAGGCGCGATCGGCATTCATGACCTGGGCATGTTGAAGGGCCGTGGGGCGACGGAGTCGGCCGAGAGGACGTCGATAACCTATACGGGTATTGAACCGGAGGCGGAACGATTCGTCCCGCTCGAAGCGGACGCCGAAATGACCCCCGGTGAGGTGCTCACCGACCATCCGACCGGGAGGGAGTACGCCGAGGTGGTGGCGGAATACGAACTGATGCCCGCGATCTACGATGACCTTGGCCTATTCTCGTTTCCGCCGGTGATCAACAGTCGTCGAACGGAGGTGACCACGGACTCCCGGAATCTCCTGGTCGAGCTAACGGGGACCGATCAGTGGACGATCGACCGCATGCTGGCGATCGTCTGTTACGCCCTCGATCTGCGGGGCGCCGAGATCGAAGACGTGGAAGTCGCCTACCCCGAGTACGATATCGTCCGACCGGACTGGGAACAAACCACGAAACAGGTCGAACACGCGCGGATCGAGCGGACGATCGGGATCGAACTCGACCGCGAAACCGTCCTGGAACTCATGGCCTGTGCCGGTCTCGACGCCCAGCCCATCGACGAGAACGGCCTGGCCTACGAAGTCGGTATCCCGCCGTACCGGGTCGATGTGTTACACCCCGTCGACATCGTCGACGACATCGGGCGGGCATACGGGTTCAACGAGCTCGAGCCACGATACCCCGACGTCGCAACCGTTGGAAGCCGTCACGCCAACTCACGATTCGAACGGGCCGTGCGGAGCCTGCTGACTGGGGTCGGCTTCGAAGACCTCCTCAACTTCAATCTCATCAGCCACACAGCGAACTTCGAACGGATGCACGTCGCACCGGATGACAAGGTACACGGTGCAGGCACCCCGGTGACCATCGAGGAGCCCTATTCGGCCGAGTACGAGATCGTCCGCACGTGGGCACTACCCTCGGTAATGCTCGTGCTCGAAAACAATACACATCGTGCGTACCCACAGGCCCTGGCCGAGATCGGGATGGCGGGGGTCGTCGACCGGGATGAGCCGACGAAAACGGCCGAACGGCGGACCGTGGCAGGAGTCATTGCGGATCACGAAGCCAGTTACGAGGACGGGAAGGCCCGGCTTGCAGCCGTGTGTCGCCGGCTCGGCGTACCGTTGGAAACCCCGGCCTGTGAGCACCCGTCGTTTATCACGGGTCGCAGCGCGGCGATCGACTTCGGTATGGGGGCAGTGGGCGTGATCGGCGAGATCGATCCGGCAGTCCTCGTCGAGCATGGCCTTGAGGTACCGGTCGTCGCCTTCGAGTTCCCACTTGCAGCGATCCGCAGTGCGGCGGCGGATCAATGATGGCCCGATGTGCCGGGAGTGACCCCGCGTGAGCGATGAAACTGGTGCCCCGAAATCGGACGCGTACAGGTGTTACGAACAAGCCGACGAGCACGCATTTCCCGACGAACGCCTCCACCGCATTATCGATGCGATCGCGGCCGACGAGGAGATCCAGGCGCTCCTGCAGGTACAGAACGTAAATCCCGTCACGCGGTTGGGATACAACGACCACGGACCGAAACATATCGAGATTGTAACCGACCGCGCGCTCTGCCTGTACGACCTGTTAAAACGTGGCGACGTGACGTTTCGTGGCGCAGGTGACCAGGGACTATCCGAGGCAGATGAACCAGTGATTATCGCACTTGCGGCCACGCTTCACGACGTCGGAAATCTCGTTCACCGGTACCGTCACGCCGAGTGGTCAATCTCGCTTGCCGCCGACGTGCTCGATCGGTTCCTGGAGCCATTTTACGACATCCCCGAACGCTGCAAGATGAAGGCCGAGATCCTGCACGCGATCGTGTGCCACCACGCCGAACAGTCGCCGCTCACCGAGGAGGCAGGCGTCATGCGGATCGCGGACGGGTTGGATATGGAACACGGACGGTCTCGACAACCGTATGAACGGGGCGGGCGAGGAATCAACACCGTCTCCAGTCAGGCAATCAAACGTGTCAACTTGTATGAGGGGCAATCGGCCCCGGTTCGAGTGGAGATCGAGATGACCAACGCCGCCGGTGTCTATCAGGTCGATTCGCTTCTCAAAGCCAAGCTCGAGGGTTCAGGACTGGAGGAAGAGGTCCGTATTGTCGCCGTCAATGTCGGACAATCCGGCGATCGGATCGTCGAACGCCTCGAGTTGTGAGCGGCGGCGAAAGGAAACTTCCAATAGGTCCCTTCACCAAGGGGCACTTGCAGCGTGGGTGGTCTAGCGGCTAGGACCTCAGCCTTCCAAGCTGATAGCCCGGGTTCAAATCCCGGCCCACGCACTTTCCTCCCGAGCGTGATTGCATCATCCGACCACAGGCCTGGGGGATGCTCGACGCTGTAATGACGGGACTAGTTCCCGACCTCGTTGTCAGACTCGGCAGTGGTTTCGACGTTTCCACCAACCCCACCCTGTGAGGGGTGATTTTCAACGGTCACCGTGAACGAATCCGACTCGGTCCCCTCAAGGGCGGGATCGTCCCCACCATCGTCGATTTCCCATTCCCACGTAACAGATACCGTCGACTCGGCGGCCTCCCCGCGATCCTCCGAGATGAACGTCTCCGCACCCCAGCCTTCCTCCAGGAGATCGATCTGATCTAGATCGAACTGGGTATCGCCCACGACGCCATCGAGTTCCTTCTCGAGATCGTAGGGAGTGATCGCTTCCTCCTCGTCCGTATCGAACGTAATCTCGAGGGTGAGTGTCGAAGAATCTTCGTTCAAGCCTTCCCACTCGACCGCGAGCACCGGATCGATCAGCAATCGGTGGATACTACCATGGTGGCTGGTCAGTTTCGTGTCCTCCGCCGTGAATTCCTCCACGGTTATCGAGGCGCGAGCGGGCGATGGTGCCGGGACCAGCATGATGCCACCCAAGGCCAGGGCTGTCAGACCGGCAATCGCTGCATGTCTTGTCCGACCGCCATTCCCCTCCTCGACAGCGATCATTTCGGCCACCGTCTGGTCTTCCGTCATGCTGGGTTTGCCTCCCGATCGGCGAACGGCTCTTCAGGCGGTCGGAGGATACACGATCGTCGGAGATCGCTCGCGATCGAATCAATCCGTCGTCTTATCCGGTCAGTATCGCCGCCATCGAACTGGCCCCGGAGGCACAAGACCATTCAATGGGGCGGGGCGGCTTCGATGGGAATTGCGGCGATGCCATCGGTGGATGTGCCCTGCGAGGACAGCACTCCCGGCTCCGAGACACAAAGCTCGCCGGCTCGTATCGCGGCCGAGACGATGTCGGCGGCATCCTCATCGACTGTTGCCTCGCGTGGGGCCCCGCCGAGTACCTCAACATGGTCGTTCGGGTGTTCCGTTGCCACGATCCCGATTATCACCTGAGCAATTCCCGGATGTGATTGTAGTCGCTCAGAGACGGCCCCGGCGAGCGGCTTCCGTCTATCACAGCGTAACAGGATTCGACGGATGTCGGCTAGTAGCCGGGTGTATCTCTGTTCCCGACGTGCCTCATGAGCATTCACAAGCACCTCGATCCGCCTGGTGAGCAGGCAAAGATGGGTCGTCCCGGAACCCTTCTCGACGACCGTTGTCACCCCCGCATCCAATGCGTCTGGAATGGCCGCCTCTGGATCACGCGCGGTCAATAAGATGAATGGCAGCGTGACACCGCGCTCGCGCAAGTTCGAACATAACGTAATGCCGTCATTGTAGGGCATGTCGAGATTGCTGACGATACAATCGATGTTCGTGAGTTCGAACTGCTTGGGGGCCTACCGACTCTCTACGGCGGATGAGACCGCAATCCCAACATCGTCATTCTCGAGGACAGCTCGTGACAATGACAGATATACAGGGTCATCATCGACGTGTAACACGCCGATATTTTCCGACGGCGACCCGGATTCGGTCGTTGATGAATTCTTCATGTCGCGTCAATACTTGACTCGTCTGCTAGGGTTGTTTCGATCGCGTCGGTCAGCCGATCCATCCGCTCGATGGTCGGTTCGAGATCGCGAACGTCCGACTCGAGATCATCGAGTGTCGCGTTCACCGTCGAGATCTCGTCCCGGACGGTGTCGATGTCCTCTTCGAAGGCCCTCGACGTGTCGGTGAGGCGGTCCTCGAGTGAAGCCATCTCGTCCTGTACCGATTCGAGATCGGAGCGAACGGCCGATGTCTCGTTCCGGACGTTCTCGGTGGCGTCATCAATCGTCGCCAGGGTCTCATTGAGCTCTTCGGCAAATTCGGGCAGGGTCCCGTACTCGTCGACGAATGATTCGAACATTCGAATGTAGACGGAGAGATCTTCCAACTTCGCCTGCATGTGCTCGAGCCGAAGCTCCTCGGATCGGGTGGGCCGCTGACCCAGTTGCTCGCGGAGCCCGACCAGCACATCGTCGTCAACCTCGTCAGCTGTCAGTTCCTGGGATAACTGCTCGGCGAATGTCAGCTCCACCACCGGGTCGGGTTGGTTTTCATCGGGCTCCCGGGGAAGCCGAGCCTCTTCCTCGGACTCAGGATCAGACGCTTCGGATTCCACCCCTTTGTTGGGAGACGATTCTTCGGGCGGTTCCTCGACTGTAGCGAGGTCGTCTGATTCTGCTGGTTCCGCTGGCTCCGTCCCATTACTCGACATCAACGAGCGTTTGGCCCGTTCGAACAGCCCAGTATCACCTGAATCTTCAACATCACCAGATCCATCACCTTCCGAGCGGTCGGCAGGCGCGACTTCCGTGATGGCGGGTCGAGACATGACGTCCTCAACGGTAGAGGAACTGTCGTCCGTAACCAACCCGAGGACGAGTTCGACATCACTATCAGCGACGAAGTGTTCCATCGTGACGGTGTTACCCTCCACGTCCCAGTTCATGGGCGTGTGTTCCGGATGGAATCCAATCTCCTCCGGGTGGTCGATATCAAAGGTGTCGGAAATCACGACAGACGTCGCCTCGTCACTCGTCGACTGAATCGAATACGTCAGGACGAAACCGTCATCTCTGGGATCTGGTGTCTTCTGGACCGAAATTGGTCCTTCGAAAGCGCTTTCCCACGGCATCGGCTCGCCATCGTGATGACGAATCTCCGGGCTGGTCATCGCCTCTCACTCCCGGACGGCGATTGGTTCATGATCGATGCGGCGAACGTGGCAGGTTGTTGGTGTTGCTGGCTCATGTCGTCCTCTCCACCGACGGCCCACCGATCCGGTGGTAACACGTCGGGTATCGTGACTATCTCAAGACGGTGGATTAGTTAATTATCAAATAACAGATAGAAATCTATCCGTACGGTGTGCGTACTCGTCGTTCCCGAGTCCTCTCGAATGCGTGCATGGTGCGCCGTCACAGATCAGAGCCGCGCCAAAACGAGATCAATGACCGATTACGGTTGACAAGCGGTCCAAGATGGGGACGAACAACCGGACCTATGGCCCCCGTCATCGCGAATCGTGACATGATCGTGGGGAGTCAGCAGCCCTGGGTGGCCCCGTTGATCTATCCGCGTCGATGAACTTCGGACGCGTGAGAGATGAGGGGTGCAAGGACGAATATCGACGACGAGATACCCGGGGATCGCGCCGTGCGAACACTTCTGCGACGATCTTTCACTTGTCAGGACGAAGCTGGCGACCATGGCCGCCAGCTGATTGCTAGACAGTGGTCGAGGATGACATCTCGCCAGCGTCGGGCTGTTCACCCTTTCACTCGGCAAGATCATCGGTTGCCTCCCCATAACGGGTGTAACGAGACGCGCGAAGTCTTCGTTGGGACAGTCTACCAATCTTCGCGAAAAACCAGGAAGTGTGGCCTGCCAGAGTTGTGCGAATTCAAGATCGCCGATGCTGAGGGACGGGCTCGCCTGCTACGACGATCGTGCTCGTGGGCAGGCTCCCAAATGCGCGCCTCAATCAAGTGAGCTAACCACGTGTGATACCGGCGGCCAGATCACTAGTGGCCATCCATGCAGAACTCCCAACAAGTGTGAGAAGAAATCTCAACAGCCGTACTATTGCTCGCAATCCAAATCTACAGAAATATCTGGGTGGGTCGATCCGGTTATCCGGGGACTTCGATCGTTTGCTGGGCCAAGACCGAATCCGACGGCTGATGGCGTAATGCTAGATCAACGGTCTCCCCAGTCACGTCATCGTCGTCCGACAGGTCGATTGTGGTGTGCTCCCCGGGTGAAATTTCATCCGGTGCCTCCTCCCAGTTCCACTCGTCATTTGTCGAACCGTTCACCAAGACTTCCAGGTCATCAGCGGCAACTGAATCGCCCGAATTATGAACGAGGACCACAAACCCATCCTCGTCACCCGGTTCGAACGAAAACGTTGCAGTCGGTGAGGCCTCACCGAGTTCTCCGCCGAGTCCCATCACGAACACCCCTACCACGGCGCGAGGAACACGGTGATTGAAACCATCAATATCACTCCGATAACCGGGCTCACCGCGCGGTCCGGAGGTGTCGATACGTCGTCGGTCGCAGTTGTTGTTGATCGCGTCATAGGCGGTCCTCACAGCGCAGGCCGGCGCAGCCCCGCTACCGTGCAGGAACGC
This sequence comes from Halobacteriales archaeon, assembly GCA_007118975.1. GTDB lineage: Archaea > Halobacteriota > Halobacteria > Halobacteriales > SKNY01 > SKNY01. Next base: position 37,696 of record SKQO01000052.1, read on the forward strand.
GTCGGTATTTGTGACTGTCACAGAAGATCGAGTTAATTAAATATAATACATCAAACATGTTTTTCTCGGTAGGATGGCCTTACCCCTGTCCCACCGCGTAGCAATTTCCGCCCGAGACCCAGGTGGCCTCGATTGCCAACGCACTGGCCTGGAGTTCGTCCGTGAATTCCGCGGGGTCGAAGATGTGATAAAAGCGAGGAACCGTGCGCCCATCGGGTAGCGTCCAATCGATCCAGCGATCCTGGCCTTCCTCGAAGTCAAACTGCTGGTGCGTCACTGCCCAACAACTGACGAGGCATCGCCCATCCGGCTTGAGTACTCTTGCGACTTCTGCGAGACTCGCGTGGCGTTCTGCACGTGTCGGAAGGTGGTGGAGTGTCGCGACGTACAGGCAAATGTCGAAAACGTTGGTTCGAAAGGGGAGCTCGACGGCGTCACCGCGAACCAAGAAAGCGTGTGGCTGCTCGTCCTGTGCGTGCGCTAATAGGCATTGGCTCAAATCCAACCCCACCACGGAGTTCGCGACGGAACCTAACACGTCCAGGTGACGACCGTTCCCGCATCCGATATCCAATCCACGCGCGCCCGGGGGAGATCCTTCGATGAACTCACAGACGTCCGACCACGGATGCTGACGCGTCGCTGCGAAATGTGTTGCAATTCGATCGTACGTGTCGGCGAGCGCGTGCCGAGCGGGAGCGTCACCCACGGGAAGCACCGTTGTCCGCTCAGCACGCAATGGGTATAGCCCATGTGATCGCCGATCTCCTAGTAGCGGCCACTGTCTTTCGACACAAGCATTTGCATTCCACGCGGTGGGACCCAGCGCGGCTGATGTATCACCAGCTCTACCCGGAGTTCTCGATAGCGTGTCAATTGCGAATCCAAGTATAGCTGCGGCATCACTGCGAAGGTCTGACCAGAATGGGGCCGGCGTCGGTGGCGCGGGCGGCCACGGACGATGGACTCCCCGAATGTTGCGGAACTACTGGGAGGATATGGATCCGGCGTGACTGCGTGAGGCGTACCGAGTTGACCCAGATCGGGAAAACCGGTGAAAACCGGGGAACGGCGTTACGTTCAAGCCATCTGAGTCCATAGGATAACATGTTGGATGAGGCGCGACTATTTCAGCCTCGACGTCACCGGGCTTGATCGGGTGGCCGAGGACAAACCGCCGACTCCGCCCGCGCTCCTGATCGATTTCGACGGCCCGGCGTCGATGTTACAGGAGCGCATTACCGACGGGTCCGCGGAGTTGCTCGACGCCTCGGAGATCGATGTCTCCTTTCGCTTTCTCACTGATGTCGACGCGACCGAGGCGAATGGCGTCGTGAGCGTGAGCGACCGCGTTACAGGTCAGTTTATTCTTGAGCTGAACGCGGATGCGGAGACGATTCTCGCGTTCGTCACCGCCGCTCGCGAGTTTGAACAACATGCGGAGGAAGAGACCCTCTATCGGGTCGTCATCAGCATCGATGGCGAGGAGACAGTGGCATACGACAAGCGCATGTTCCTCCTGTATAATCAATCGGGGAACCTTCTTCGCAACCACAGTTTGATTCCGAGCGGCGTCGAGTTGTAGCCGGACAACCATTCGGGCTATTCAGTTCCGCCACGTTGAGCAATTGATCGTTTCCGCCGGTGTACGAACGTCGCCGAGAGGGGCGGCTCGGCGTCGGCCGAGTGCTACCGACGACGGGGCATTACACGAAGCGTACGATGCATAACACGACAAAGCCATGTCCCTCGCGTATGGATCGACCGAAGTTTTGGACGGGCTGCCAGCAGGATGGGCCCGTTCGTTGGCCGGGCTCTCGATCGTCGTGGCTCACTCCGTGAGGACGGGACATATCCGCCGCAATGCTCGCATACAGCTGCGTGTCCCCGGCGAAGGCCAGATCAAAGATAGCTCCAGAGTCGCGCTGCCTCCCGCCAACTCGTGAGCGAGGCGATCCACCGGGTTCCGACGAGTTTTTTGAGTGAAGCGGCAGCAGGCCCACCAAACGTCTCTACGGGGATGCCTACGACGTCGTGGGCAATCGCCGCACTCCCGATCGAAATCAGCGAACCCTTGTCGTCAAATTGCCATGATTCCAGCGGTTCGTCCGCAACAGCTGCTGCCACGTTTCTTGCGGCCACCGGACCGGCCTGCCAGGCTGCCTGCGCTGTCGGAGGAGCGACGCCGTGTTCCTGGTCGATAAGGGCGATATCCCCGACCGCGAACACGTGCGGATCCGAGGTGCGAAGTCGATCGTCGGTTACCAGGCGCGTTCGCTGTGTCTCCAGCGAAGCAACGTCGATAAACTCCCGGCCAGCGATACCGCCTGCCCACACGAGTCGATCGTAGCCCAGTTCACGTTCGTCTGCCAGTGTCACTGTGGTGGGGGACGTCGAGACGATGGGCTCACCCTCGATAATCGTGACGCCATGGTCCCGGAGTGCTCGCCGCACACGGTGCTGTAGGGGCGGTTTCGATGTGGGGAGGACAGAGTCCAGCGCTTCGACGATCGTAACTGACATTTCTACGTCGAGTTGGTCGCGCAGCTCCACGATTTCCCCTGCAGTCTGCACGCCAGTGAGGCCCCCACCGCCGACAACAATGTCCTGGGACTCTACGTCCGCGTCCCGTATCACGCCGTGAATCGTCCTGGCATCTTCGATCGACTGCATCGGAATTGCCTGCGATTTCAACCCGGGTATTCCGTAGTAGGGCATCCTGCAGCCCACAGTCACCACCAGGTAATCATACGGGAGGTACTCCCCGGCACCGAGCCCCACCTCACGACGTTCGGGACGAAGTTCGGTCACGGTTGCCGTACGGCAGGTGACCTCGGCCGACGCGATCCGTTCGAGCGGAATTCGTAGCGATGAGAGCAGGTGCGGGTGCCGAATAACACGGTGCATCTCGTGGCGGACGACGTGAAACGGAGAATCGGAGATCCACGTGATGGACACCGGGGCGTTCATCCGCTGGAGCGTGTTCACGGTAGCCGCTCCGGCATACCCCCCACCGATCACGACGACCTCAGCAATCATCAGTGGCTGGCGATTGGTGTGCAGGATGTACAAAGGCTTTCAAAGCCGAAACTGAGTGGTATGCATACTCTCGCCCAGGCAGTGATGACGACCAGCGGGACCTTACTGATAGACCATCGCCGCGACAGCACCGCCCCACTGTCCATCCGACGGCACCGTCGTCTGTTTGTACTCGAACCACTGTTCCTCGGTGAGCATCGCGTTTCTATTCGCAGCCATCTCGGCAATCATGTCTTCACAAAGCTCACGTACATCGACCTGCTCCATGTCGCGCCCGTGGTGTTCGACGTTGATTCCGTACCCTTCCGCGAGGCGGGCGCCCGCAACGGCGGCGTGGACCGATTCCCCGGGCTCGTCGCTCGCTGCGAAGGCGTACACGGCAGGAAGATACGTACCCGGCTCGATGTCGAGCTCGTTCGATTGGGGGTCTAACGGGGCAACGCTTGCCTGTGCGGGGACGATGCTCGAGACACGAATAAGGTTTGCATTGTGCACACCGGCCTCCTGGAGCGAAGCGTCGAAGCACCCCAATTTCGTACGTCCCGTCGCGGCACCACCGGTCAACCACAGCTGTTCTGCGATCTGACGAGGCGGTGACCCACGTTGCATGCCTACGAATTGTTCAAGCGGCCCCAAAGCGGATTCGATTCCACTCGGCGCTTCTCGATTCACAAACATTTAAACCTCGCCACGACAAGTTACCAAATGCCATGATAGATCGCTTGGAGAAGGAAGTCGATATGCTGGAACGGCATCTACAGGTCTTAAAGATGGTGATCGGCAACGAACCGATCGGCATCGTCAAGATGTCCAACGAGACGGGGTATCCCCACCACAAAGTGCGGTATTCACTCCGTGTGCTCGAGGAAGAGAACCTCATCGAGCCGTCGAGCCAGGGTGCGATTACGACCGAGGAGACCGAGACGTTCGTGAACGACCTAGAGGGGAAACTCGAAGGTATCGTCTCCAAGCTTGATGCCATGAAAATCGACGACTTTGCCGAAATCGAAACTTAAAGTTCCGGTACGGTCACGTGGAAACTATCTCCACGAGCCTCGATCAAACAAAGGTGAAACCCTCGTTTTCGGGAAACATTGACGAATCCCCGTTTTGAGCCCCCCCGGAGCAGACCGCTCGACGTTGCGTCGGTCGCCGATTCTAGCCCTGCCGGTTCATAGTAACTGCTCGTGACGTACCCGGCTGCCGCGACGGAATCGCGTGCCGTCGCTACCGTGTGCGCGGATTCGATGATTCGATTGACTGCCTCCTGCGCGACGGGGTCCCGGTCGTCGTTGACGTCGAAGAGTAAGAGGGGATCGCCCATGCTGTTTCGGACCACGATGTCGAACGGATACACTTGCGATTCGCGCTTGCCGTCTTCCTCGGTGTGCACGGGGACCTCGCCTTCGAACTCGATCCGATCCATCTCCGGAAGGACTCTGTAAAGATCCGGCATCTCACCCTCCGCGCCGGTATCCCGCAACTCGAATACCAGCGCGCCAACGAGCCATTCCGCAAACCGGTGTTGCAGTGTTTCTGGCAGAAACTCGTCGAATAACTTCTCACCGATGCGCACATCACTCGCGTCGAACTCCGTGTGCCAGTCCAGCTGAAGGTTTTCCTGCAAGTCGGTCGCACTCGCGCCCCCGTGAATCGCGTCGTTCAGCGTGGGGTGCGCCTTTGACTGATAACCGATGAACAGATTGGTCCCGCTGATCGCGGTCGCTGGAGCCATATCTCCTGCTTCGGTCGACTGACGCAATTCCTCGAGTTCAGTTTCGAGCCGTTCGATCTCTGTTTCGAGTTCTTCAATCGTCGACTCGAGCCGTTCGTTCTCCGCCGCGAGCTCGTCGCGTTCGGTCTCGAGGGTAGTTATCTCCTGTTCGGCTTCTTGGGGTGGTGGGGAGTGACTGCCCGTCGGTTGCGGATTCCCGCCGGGTTCTGACTCAGTATCGTCGGTAGACGTGGGCCGTGGCCGCGGCGTCGACATGCCACTGCTACTTGTATCATCTCGCTGAGCCACCGGTGGCGTCGTACTGCGACCTGGATCGAGTGATGGGATGACTTCGACCTCCCTCGAGGACCAGTCCGCCTGCTTTGCGTCTCCCGCGCTTGCGAGCGAGGCGACCGCATCACCGTCGGCAGCCCTTGCGGCTTCTGCAAGATGGGACAGTTGCTGCTCTTCATCTGTCGCTTTTGCCATGCTCAACCCTTCGTCTGACGTCGATGGCTCGTCCGTCTCGGGGTCCTCCGTTTGCTCTGGCGCCGGAGTCGACTCCTGGTCCGCCTGCGCGTTCGCTTCAGGTGCGGGTTCCAGCGAGTCATCTTCGGACTCGTCGGACTCAAGTGCCTGTCGAGCGGAGTCATCAACCTCCGCGTCGGGGATGTCGATCACCTCGATATCGACGCTTTTGACCTCGTAGATCCCTACTTCTTCGTTCGCTCGCTGGAAAGCCTCCTCCCCAGTAATCACCTGATCGTCCGTCCCGACGAACGCCACACTCAGTGATGTTCCCCCGTAGTACAGCACGTAATAATCGCCGCTGAACACGTTCTCGCTGAGTTCGAGGTAACCGGTGAACTTCGAGGAAGAAAGGGTACCATCGACCTCCGAGATCGTCGTTTCCCCGGTGTAGTATTCCGCTTGCACCTCCGCGTCCTTGGCCACCATCGCACCCCACAGCGGCGTTGCGGGATCCTCAGCTTCCATCACCCGGAGCTCTGCGCCCCAGAACGACTCGATCGTTCCGTCGAGGATCCCGATCAACCGACCGTTTACCATGATTCCCCTCGCCCCATCGGCGAGCACTGCCCCGCTAAACTCATCTGCTTCAAGTTCGTGGAGACCGGCGTATCCCGGATCGCACGATCGAAGCTGCCACCCCTCGATGACGGCTTCGAGCCGTGATTCCATACGAGAAGACGAAACGAGGTGCCGTTAAAACGTTTCCGTCAACCGAGGCAAAAGCATAAACGATACTACAACTTCTGCTTGGCGTCCTCGGCAAGCTCGTTCATGCGCTTTCCGATACGTCCCGCGTTCGAGAATTCGTCCTCACTGAGCGCTGATGCGAGGGCATTCCCGAGTACAAACACCGCGTGTTTGTGTTCGCTTTTGGATTTGTGAACGTCGTCCGGCCCGACATCGAGTGCATCATAGGGGTCAAACAGGCCACCCTCGATCTCCTCCTGCTCTCTAAAATATTCCATAATAATGACCATCTGTTCGTGTAAATCCAGTAACTCGTCTTTGTGCATCTTAGCCGAATGTTGGGTGGGAACGCGTTTAACTGTTTTCCGGCGCTAAGTCCCCTTCCTCAAGGAGCAACGCAGGGAGCGAAGCAACCGAGTAGCGCAGTAGGTAGGGGATACAGCGCCGTCATCGTCTCACAAACACTCCGCGACGACCGGCCCACAGGCCTACGCTATCGCAACTCCTTTTTGTGTAGTTTATGTAAGTTATGTTGTGACAACTCACAAAGACATCTCCATTCGTGACGACCAAGAGGAGTGGATTCAGGACAACCACCTGGACATCTCCTCGTTCGTCCAAGAGAAACTGGACGAACTCATCGAGGAACGAGAGTCATAGATGCACTACAACTACAAGTATCGACTCGACCCACCGGAAGCCTCACCGAGACGCTTCTGTCCCACGTCGATACTTGTAGACAACTGTACAACCACGTCCTCTACAAATTCAACGAGACGGACGAGATTCCCGCTCGATACGAGGTGCAGGGACAGCTCCCCGATCTCAAAACATGGTGGCACGACCTCGGAGACGTTCACTCGAAAGTGTTGCAGATGGTCGTCAAGTGAGTCTACGACAACCTCTCCACGCTCAAAGCGCAGAAAGAGAACGGACGCACCGTGGGAATGCTCAAGTGGAGACCGCATCGGGAGTATCGGTCGCTCACCTACAACCAGTCCGGCTTCGAACCCAAGAATACGAGTGGTCGGCCCGTGTTGTGGTTGAGCAAAACCGGTGAAATACCCATCACTCTCCACTGAGACATCCCCGAGAACGTGACGATCAAACAGGTCACGGTCAAGCGAGAACCCACGGGCGAATGGTTCGCCGCGTTCGGTCTCAACGTGGACGAGGACACGCCCGAGAAACCAGAGAATCCAGAGCGAGTCGTTGGCATCGACGTTGGGATTCTCAAGTACGCCCACGACACCGATGGGCACGACATCGAGAGTCTCAACTTCAGTGAGGAACGCGAGCGACTCGAACGCGCCCAACGTGACCTCTCGCGGAAGGAACACGGCTCGAACAATTGGGAGAAACAACGGAAGGTCGTGGCCAAACGCCACGCCGGGTTGAAGCGAAAGCGCCGTGACTTCCTGCACAAACTTTCGGCGTACTACGCCCGCGAATACGTCCTTGTAGCGGTCGAGGACTTGGACGCGAAAGGATTGGTCGAACTACCGGGCAACTCTCGGAATCGGGCCGGAGCCTCGTGGGGAACATTCCTCCGAATGCTCGAATACAAGTGCGAACACAAAGGAACGCACTTTTTCGCCGTGAACCCCCGAGGAACGACCAAAGAGTGCGCGTCGCGCGGAACGGAGACGGACAAACCGCTGTGGGTACGTGAGCATTCGTGTCCGTCATGTGGGTTCGAGGCAGACAGAGACGCGAATGCGTCGTGGAACATCCTTTCTCGCGGTCTCGAAGACGTAGGAGTGGGACCCGCCGGATCAACTCCTGTGGAGACTGCGCTCCCTGCCAGCACATGACGCACCCAGGCGTCAGTTGTTTGCTCGTCAGCGCGCAATGGTAGAAAGGGGGTCTCGCGGATCGTCAGAACGAGTATGGGTCATCGTGACCCATCATTCCGTCATCTTCCATCTCCGGCTCGTCATCCATGACCGCGTCTCCGCTCGTCTTATAGGCCTTTATCCCGGCCGCGAGCAGGTCCTCGATGGCCTCTTCCCGGTTGAGAAACTCCCCTTGCTCGACTAGCTGTACGATCTGCATCTCGAGATGCTCGGGGATGGAGATTTCGACTTTGGGCATCGGAAGTGATCTGGGATTTGCGAGAGGGGTATTTAATCCTGACGGGGTGTAAAACCCGTCCGCACCAGCGGTATTACCCAATTCACATCTCGTCATGCCACTTCACGGGCCGTCCAGCAGCGTAACAGTAGGCTCAAGGAGGTCGGTATCGCACCTCCGCCAATGGATTCGGGGCGGGGCGAGGAGCTTTTCGACGTGCCCGCAGTCGACGAACGAATCATCTCACGCGCGACGCGGGTAGACGAATCGGGGCTCCTCGGGCTACTGCAAGACGACAATCCCCCCGTTACGTTCTGGCAGTCGCCGGGAGATACCGAGTGTATGGGGAGTGCAGGCGCGGTCACAGACATCCGTGCCCGAGGCCCTGATCGTTTCGCCACCGTCCGGTCGTGGGCCTCACAGATCGCCTCGCGGATCGAGTACGAGGGACCCGCGATCGCACGACCAAGATTCATCGGCGGCTTTGCGTTTTGTGCGGGTGGGGCAACCACGGGCCCGTGGGAGCCGTTCGACGACGCCTGGTTCGCCGTGCCCGCCGTCCAGGTGATCGCTGGCGAGGACGGTAGCTGGGTAACCGTCGCTCACTGGTCCGACGATACCGAGCCGCCAGCCGTCGATTCGGTGGTCGATACAATGAAGGCGGGGATCGGAATCACCCAACAGTGCACGGTCCCGCCCATCACGGAATTCGCCCCACACCCAAACCGACGCGAGTGGCTTCACCGCGTTGAACAGATTAGAGAACAGATCGACGCTGGCCGGTTGGAAAAGGCGGTATTGGCCCACTCCATGGCGGCCGAGCTCAAGGCCCGACCGCGAGTGGCACCCCTTGCGAACCAGCTCCGTCGAGCCCACCCATCCTCGTACCGTTTCCTCATCGCACCAGCGACCGGCTCGACGTTCCTCGGTGCCAGCCCGGAGCGGCTCGTCAAGCGACGGGGGACAAACATCAGAACAGACGCGCTCGCGGGATCGTCACCACGTGGAGACACGAGCGGAGCA
>SKQO01000133.1 GCA_007118975.1 Halobacteriales archaeon
AACCGTCGGCGCAACTCCTGTTCGACATCGTCAACGTCCCACACGTCGACGTCGTCCTTGTGGACCAACGTCGTGTCCAACGAACTCCCCGAGAGGTCATCCCGAAAGCCACCAGAGTCACGGCCGAGCACCGGTTTGTCGGCGAGCGCCTCGACGGTCGCGTTCAGGACGTCGTTCGCGCTTCCAGGGATGGGAAGTTCGGGATCCCGGAGGAACTGTTCGTACACGTCCTCGATAGCGATCTCGCCCCGGCGATCCAGCAGATCCTCGACGATCTCCCAGGCGTGTGTCTGCAGATCGAACGGGTCCGCGGCCGCCGAATCCGCGATGTTCGACGCATCCAGTTCAGGTCCGTCGAGCACGAACACGTCGAGATCCATCGGCGCGGCGAGGTCGAACTCGTCGAGCAGGTTGTCGCCGTCCAGCACCTCGCCGTAGAGGAGCTGCAACTCCTCGCGGAGTTCGTTCTCCTCCTGGTCTTTCATCTCACGAATGGAGTCGCGGATCTCCTCGTCGAGCGACTCGTCGGCGAGCACCTGCCGGGCACCTTCGATGTATCGAGCCTTGTCGATGTACCGCGTCCCGGACTCGATGGCCTTTTCACCGGAGGGCTGGACGAACACGAGCGTGTTCCGCCACTCGCGCCCCCGGCCATCGTTCGTGATGGCTCGTTCGACCTCCTCCTGTGTCCACTGCTCGTCTTTCACGACGACTTTCACTTCGCGGTCGTCGGCAACGTCCCGGATATCGTCGGTTCTGAAACCGACGGGATACGCGTTCGAGCCGAAGAGGTCCGTGATGAAGTCGGCGATTTCGGCTTTTGCCGACCGCTCGGATACGTCGGTCGCCGCGTTCCGGATGAGCGCGTTCGGGTTCTGCCGGTCGCGGATGGCGTACTTCCCGTTGAGCTTGTGAAGGTGCCACGCCACGCCGTGCAGACGTTCGAGGTTGAGCACGACGTCGGAGACGAGATCGCCTGTCTGGTACGCGCCCATCACAATCTCGGAGACCGCTGCTCCTTCTCCTTCGCTGGGCTTCAGCGAGTACAGGAGAATGGTGTTCAGAATGCGGCGTCCGTGCGGAACGTCGTCCTCGTCGACGCGGTTCTTGACGTCGCCCGTCGCGGCGTTCAACCGTTCGTAGTTGATCTTTGCGAGCTCGTCTTCGAACTCGATGGCGTCGATGTCCCCGTGCGTGATCAGGTCCGTCTGATCCTGCATTTCGAGGAGGACCTTCGAGAAGAGGTAAATCATCCCTCGCGTGTTCTGGTTCCCCTCGTCGGCGTAGTATCGTGCTTCGAGCGCGTCCAGAAGAACGGGATGGAACGGATACAGGTCGTGCATCTCCGACAGGAGATCGTCGGGGAGGTCGACGTGGTCGGACTGGTCGTAGGCGTCGAAGTACCCGTTGACGATCTCGCGTGCGACGTCCTCGTCGACGTCCGATATCAGGCGGTGATGGAGGACTTCACGCTTGTCGACCTGATTGTTCATGTTGACCTCGACCGCCTGTTCCCGGTTCAGGATGTCGTGGACCTCCGAGTCTTCACGAAGGACGGAGACGATCGTATAGAGCTCCAGATCCGAGAGCGCCGTCGATTCGAGGAGGGACTGCAGGAATGCCTTGTTGGCGCTTTTGCGGTCGCCCTGGAGCGTGTCGAACCAGTCTTCGAGTTCGTCCACGAAGAACGCGACCGTTTCGTCACCGACGGCATCTTGGATGAGCTGCATGTCGGGGTAGCCCCCCGAGTCGAACGAACCGGGATCGTAATCGAGAGCTTCGAAGAACGGCTCCCAGAGATACTCGTACTGTTCGTTTTGCATGGCGACGGTAATCGGAACCGCCGATTCGGGAAGCGCAGCTTCGAACCCATCGATCGAGTCGTCGGCCCACGTACCCGCAGCTTCGGGATCATCGAAGCAGTGGTACAGCGCCACCATCTGGTGGGATTTCCCACTTCCGTACGGCCCATAGAGAATGTGTGTACCCCGGGGGTCGTCGCCAGTGAGGGAGTCACGCAGAATCGAGAGCGCCTCTCGGAGTCCCTGGGTCATCAGGGTTCGCTCGAAGAATAGTTTGGCGTCCGACTCGAACTCGTCTTCGTCGTCCACGTTGTAGAGCTTTACTTGTCCATCAATTTGCCCGTCCTCTCGAAGCTCACGGCTCAACGTGACCGTATCATCGAGAGTGTTAGAGAGGGTTCCTGTTTCTGCCATCCTCAATACGTAAATACACCTCTGCAGGACGCAATAAACACTATGATGCTGTTCGATCCGGTTCCGAATCTAACCTTCAGGTCGATAGAAGCGTTTTGAACCACGTAACGTATTTCACTCTCACCTGATTTGTAGACCCACATGGGAAGCTACGACCTCGTTGACATAGAGGTCACCCACGAATCTGTGGACGAAGTTCTCGACTCGATATCTGCGGAGCCGGTCGGTGAAAACCATCTGCAGACGGTACGGGCAGCCCGCATCCAGGCGGGACAGCCGGATTCCGAACTCCGGTCACTGAAGGAACTGGACGAGAACTCGGTCAAACTGCTCGAACACCAGGTCGACGCAGCGTACCGCGCACTGTTCGAGATGGACGGGAAGGCCCTCCTTGCCGACGAAGTCGGGCTCGGAAAGACGATCGAGGTTGGGATGATCCTCAAAGAGATGCACTTTCGTGAGACGGATGACTCGGTTCTCGTCCTCACTCCGGCACAGTTGGCCAAACAATGGCAGGCCGAACTCCGCGAAAAATTCGGACTCGACTTCGTCTGTAACTACGACGATAAATTCAGCGGATTCGACGCTCACGACCATATCATCGCCAGCATCGACACGGCAAAGAGTGATCGCTATCGGGAAATCGTTCTGCGCCAAGACTGGGACGTTCTCGTGCTCGACGAAGCACACTACGTCAAGAACGAAGAGACGGATCGCTACGACCTGATCGACCGTCTCTCCTACAATTACGCCTTCTTCTTGACCGCGACGCCGATCCAGAACAAGCTGACCGACCTGTACAACATTGTCTCATTGCTCCGACCCGGCCTTTTCGGAACGCGTGACGTGTTCCGGCACTATTTCGTGGACAGCGATCAGGAGACGCTCGTCAACCGAAGCGAACTCCAGGACCGGCTCGATCGAGTGATGATCCGGAACCGCCGCGCAGACACCGATATCGACTTCACGGACAGGACCATCGACACTCGAACGTTCGAGCCTAGTCCCCAGGAGCGCGAACTCTACCAGGCAGTATCCGATTACGTCAAAGGCGCGTATAGCCAGGATCAGGGCCAGAAGCTCGTCTTGATGCTGCTCCAGAAAGAGGTCGTCAGCAGTCCTGCCGCACTTGAGGAAACAATCGAGAAGCGGCTCGACGACCAGTCCGAACTCACGCACGCCAACGAACTGGAGTCGATTTTAGCGCTAATCGAGGCCACTGAAACGGTGACGAAGCAGGAACGATTACTCGACATCGTAGAAGAAGCCCGTGACAACGTCGAAAAAGGACGCGTCATCGTTTTCACACAATTCAGAGCGACACAGAGAGAGGTGCTCGACAGGCTGGCTTCTAAAGGGTACACAGTCCATTCGTTCCACGGAGGCCATTCCAGCGAGGAAAAGGAGCAGATCGTCGAAAATTTCGAGAAGGAGGGTGGCGTGCTCGTCTCGACCGATGCGATGAGTGAAGGTCGAAACCTTCAGTTCTGTAATATCCTCGTGAACTACGACCTCCCGTGGAATCCGATGCGAGTCGAACAGCGCATCGGTCGCGTCCATCGAATCGGGCAGAAGCGTAGGGTCTACATCTTCAACATGGCGCTGAAGGATACAGTCGAGGAGTACGTATTGGAGCGACTTTACCACAAGATCGACCTTTTCCAGCAGACCGTCGGGGAGCTAAGCTCGATTCTCAGCCGATTAGAGGAGTCCGGAACGAGCTTCGAAGACGAGATCTTCGAGCGGCTCGTCAACGCGGGATCCGAAGCTGACCTGGAAAATGACTTCGACAAGATGGCCGTCGATTTACAGGAGCAACGCGATCTTGCCGAGAAGTTAGAAGAGTTCAACAGCGGTGTCTTCGAGGGCTTCGACCTGGGGGCGAGCGATGACTGACGCAGCTATTCCAGTGACACAATCCGTCGTCGAGGGATTCACCGAACAGTATCTCGAATCACTCGGGGGTACAATCGAAAAGCACGGACACACGTGGAACGTAAGCATTCCAGAGGGGGCCGCTACTGACCTCCCCTCTGGGGACCTCGTTCTGGTCTGTGACGATGTCGAAGAAGTAACAGAAGGTGAGAAAGCCCTTCATCCTGAAAGTACGTTCTTTCACGAAGTCCTCAATGAAGCGAGTAGCCGTGCTCCAGTAGGGCATGTCACGATCGACGCCAGGAGTAGCGAAATAGTGACCCCAGAGTGGCTGCAGGAAGGTAAGGTCGTGGTCAACGACGCACAGTTCGTCCCGTACTATGATCGCACGGCGATCGTGGTGCTTTTTCGAGTGAGTATCGAGACGGTGAGCGAATATCAACACGAGTTCCTCCATGCAATCGCCCTCGATACGCGCTCCGAGGAGGTTCTTCCCAACCTCGACGAGACGTTTCTCGAACTGACCAAACCGGGATGTACGGCCCTCGAATCCGAGGACGTTGCAGTAGATCCCGATCAGGTTGAGCGGCTTATTGATTTGGCGCAAGACCACGTGGTTTCGGAGGTTCGACCAAAGATCGACGAGATTCACCAGGAGGCTTCGAGGGCTGCTGATGCAGAGCTTGAAGACTACCGTCAAATGCAGCAACAGCGCGAAGAGGAATTAGAGAAACAACTCTCCAGCCTTCAGTCACGGATCAAAGAGCTAAGTAATCGGATCGACAGATGCGACGAAAACGAACGCGTTCAGGCTCTCAAGGAGCGCAAAGAGTACAGATCAGAGTACGAGGAGCTCGAATCCGAACTCTTGGACTTACGGCAGCGTCGAGAACAGGGGTATCCGGAACAACAACGGGAAATCCGCGAGCGTCACGCATTGGAGGTGGTCGTCACCCCGCTTACGATAACCGAGGTAGAGTATGAGCGAGGCGAAATCGAATTCAAGCTGGAGGGGAAGAATTCGACTGAGACTGTAACAACAGGGTATGGAAGCGGGGTCGGAGTAACCGAGGAAGTGCATTGTACATCATGTGATCGAGTGTTTTCGGAACAAACCCCCCTTGACACTATCGGGCGTGGACTCCATTGTAGAAAATGTTCATAGCAGCTATCAAATCGGCATCCTGGCGAGTGCTAGGATGTGCCCGTTCTCTCAATCCTCAGCTATATCTCATCGAGTAGTTTGGAGATGTATAGGCTCAATCCACTATGACCTGTCCGCTTCTCGAATTCCTCGGGACCGATGTGGCGCGCGCAAGGACCGCTTTCGCTCATTCTAAGCCAAAGAATTATGTGATAAGCCTTTCAATCAAATCTCGACGAATCGCACGATACCGGCGACCCCCGTCACGGAACGTGACGAAATCAAACCGGCAAATGGAGGGGTCGTTTATAAGCGCACTGTTGCAGTCCGGCAACTCTGGACCGTCACGAATCGTGATGGGCGCTGCAGGATTTGAACCTCGTGAAGGCGTTCCAGGCTGCTCACTTCGTTGCGCTGCCGGGCTACGCCTTCCCTGGTCCAAATCCTTTGGCCCACTTGTCACTGTTCACTTCGTTCACAGGACAAGTGGGCGCTGCAGGATTTGAACCAGAGGGAGACGTGCTCACTTCGTTGCGCGCGTCTCCCAGGATTCAAATCCTTTGCGCGTCACTCGTTTGCTCCTCACGTTCGTTCGTCGCAAAACGAGTGGGCGCTGCAGGATTTGAACCCGCGACAACTTGGTCCGAAGCCAAGTACTCTGTCCAGACTGAGCTAAGCGCCCTCACCCACATTTCCGCCGCGCCTGC
>SKQO01000086.1 GCA_007118975.1 Halobacteriales archaeon
CACAACTACATCGCCAACGGGATCGTCTCGCACAACTCGCAGCTGCTCCAGTATATCAGAAACATCGCGCCACGGTCAGTGTACACGTCCGGGAAAGGGAGCAGTGCAGCGGGACTTTGCGTTACCGGTGATACGTTGATCCACACGTCGTCCGGATTCAAGCCAATCCACGAGTTGGTGACACCGTTGATCCCTGAACCGACAGCCGAGGAAACTGCAGTCGACTGCGAGATTCCGATCCAGAGTTACGATCGAGAATCCGGGGAGATGCAATCAGCGACAGCATCCCACGCCTGGCGAATGCCCAAGAAACCCTGTCGCCGGCTCGAGACCCTAAACGGAAAATCATTAGAAACGTCGAGCCAGACGCCGGTGTTAACCTGCAGTTCGGAGGGAATCGAGTGGAAAGCGATCAGCGATGTCGAAGAAGGAGATCATGTGGCTGTCCCGACGTTCGAATCCATCCCCCGCCAAAGAGTCGCCGTCCGCGATTTCCTCGACCTGACCACGGAGAAGGTGAAACTATCCGCCGACTCCATCGGGTTCGTCCGAAATGAACTGACACAAGCATTCGGTTCACTTCGAGACGCAGCAGCAGAGCTCGATCTTTCCGAAGACTTCATCTATTCACACTTGCGACGGCGTCACGTTCCAATCGAGAAGCTAGACCGGATCCTCGACGGGATCGGCGCCCCTCGAAGCGATGTTTCGATTGAGAGCCTGATGATCAGACATGGTAATTGCATCACGCTCCCCGAGACGGTCGACGACGATCTGATGTACCTGCTCGGGTTAACATTTGGTGACGGGGACATTTCCCTCAATAACCGAGATGAGAACCGGGGACTTGTTCGAATATCAAACAGTGATACAGACCTCCTATCCAGGGCAGCCGACATCTTCGAGGAAAAATTCGACAAACGACCCGAAATTGAAGAACAGGAAGACCGCGTGCCGTGCATCCGTGTGCACAGCGCGACGATCGCCCGTTTATTTACTAACATGGGGATGTCTACGCCCAAAGCCGACATTTCACTCTCACCTGAGCTCACCACGGCCGAACACGCAGATACTTTTATCCGGGGGCTGATGGACGCCGACGGTTCAGTTTCCGTGCGGGATAACGGTGGCTCCAGCGTCGTATTTTCGACGATTAGTGAAACGTTGGCCCAGCAACTGCAGCTCATGCTCGAGACGTATGGCGTTTCTGCAAAAATACGGGACCGAGATCGGCGAGGCGTATACACACTTGAAAACGGGCAGGAAATAGAGACAAAGCGGATCCAGTATCAGCTCGATATATACGGGGCAGACATCGACCGGTATGCGTCGCGAATTGGGTTCAAATGCACCGAAAAAGCACAGGCGCTCGAGAAGCTACGTGAGACCGACCGGCTGTGGGAGGATCAACTTCCGATCGGGCCCGCGCTATCAAACATTGGCGGCCCTGCCGGGAAATATTATGTGAATATTCACCGGGCTGACAACTCGGGTCGATCACGGGCGGCCGCCATGCTGGATGATCTCGATCTCGGATCGGTAGAACAAACCGTCCGTGAAGCTGTCGAAGCCGAGCTTCGCTGGGATAAAGTCGTTGCCGTGGAAGATATCGGTGAGAAGGAAGTGTTTGACCTCACGGTCCCCGGTCTGCATAATTTCGTTGGGAACGGCATTGTCACCCATAATACTGCCGCTGCGGTAAGGGATGAATTTGCCGAGGGGAACCAGTGGACCCTCGAAGCCGGTGCGCTCGTGCTCGCCGATCGTGGTATCGCCGCCATCGACGAGCTAGACAAGATGCGATGTGTGACGGGCGATACTCTTGTTCGCCTGCGTGACGGCGAAACACGGCCGATTGCCGAACTCGCGAGGCAGAGTGCGGAAACCGGCGACATCGAGGAACTGGCGAACGGACGGACGATCCGGGGTGTCGATCTGGATGTCTGGACGATGGCCGAAGAGACCAACCTCGCCGAACGGCCGGTCTCGGCGATCCACGAATACGATGCGCCGGAACAACTCGTCGAGGTGACCCTGGAGACGGGCGATACGCTTCGAACGACGCCAGACCATCCGTTCATCGCGCGGAGTGAGGACGGGCCGGTCGAAATTCCGGCCGGCGAGCTCACCGGCACCGAGGAACTCTGTATCCCGGCAGACCGGGCGGATGACGTAACAGCGGATGGCGTCAAGGACGAAGGCGCCTCGTTTGCGGTTGCTGGACGGCTCAAAGCGGTGGAACGACCGACAATCACGGGTGACGTCGCCTGGTGCGAGATCGCCACGATGAGCGTGGTCGATGTCGATGCGGACGCGAAGGTCTACGACCTCACCGTCGAGGACACTCACAACTACGTCGCAAACGGGATGGTCGTCCACAACTCCGAGGACCGCTCTGCACTCCACGAAGGCCTCGAGGCCCAGGAAATCAGCATCTCCAAGGCTGGGATCAACGCGACTTTGAAGGCCAGGTGTTCGCTGCTGGGGGCGGCAAACCCCCAGTACGGCCGGTTCGATCCGTACGAACCGGTCGGCGAACAGATCGATCTGGAACCCGCCCTGATCTCCCGGTTCGACCTGATTTTCACGATCACCGACCAACCGGACGAAGAGGACGACCGGAACCTCGCAGAACACATCCTCGATGCGAACTACGCCGGCGAGCTCCAGAGCCGTAAGGAGCGACTGAATGCCCCCGAAGTGACGGACGAAGAGATCGACGCCGTGAGCCGGGAGGTCGAACCGGCGATCGACCCGGAGCTGTTCCGGAAATACGTCGCCTTCGCCCAGCAGGCCTGTTTCCCGAGAATGACCGACGAAGCCCGCGAGGAAATACAGAATTTCTACGTCGATCTCCGCTCGCGGGGGACCGACGAGGACGCCCCGGTACCTGTCACGGCACGAAAACTCGAGGCACTGGTCCGGCTCTCTGAGGCGAGCGCACGGGTGCGGCTATCGGATACCGTCGAACGGGAAGACGCAGAACGGGTCATCGAGATCGTTCGGACGTGCCTGCAGGACATCGGGGTCGATCCGGAAACCGGACAGTTCGACGCCGACGTCGTCGAAACGGGACAATCGAAGACCCAGCGCCAGCGCGTCAAAAGTATCAAGGAGATCATCCGGGAGCAACAGGACGAACACGAGGGTGGGGCACCGCTCGAGGCCGTTCTAGGTGCCGCCGAAGAGGCGGGCATCGAGCGGGAGAAAGCAGAACACCAGATTCAGAAGCTCAAAGACCAGGGCGAAGTGTTCACGCCGGAACATGACCGACTCCGGTTAGTGTGAGAGTCGGGAAAAGAACACCCTCCTACTCAGTCATTCCTGAGGTCATGGTACGTCGAACGTATCGTAACGGCTGCGACGTCCGCCTCCGCAGCGGCCTCGTCCTGGGTTAACCCCGCGCCGAGTTCTGTGGCCGCAGTGTAGAGACAGGCGGCGGCCACGCCGCACGGATTCCGGCCGGTCACGAGATCCTCATTGTGGGCGCGCTTGACGAGCTCCATCGCTCGCCGCTCGACCTCCTCGGAGACGTCGAGGTTCGACGCAAAGCGTGGCACGTATTCGGCAGGGTCGATCGGACCGGTGGCGAGCCCGAGTTCCCGGTTGAGGGCATCGTAGGCAGTCGTAAGCTCGTCCTCTGATGCCCGCGCCCCTTCGGCAATCTCCGATCGGCTTCGAGAGACATCGGACAGGCGGCAATTCGCGTACACGGCGGCGGCAGCAAATCCCTCGAGAGATCGGCCACGGATGAGGTCCTCCTTCTGTGCACTCTCGAAAAGCACACAGGCCCGTTCCCGGATGGGTTCGGGCAGATCGAGTACGGCGGTCAACCGTCGAATTTCCGAGAATGCATAGATCCGATTGCGTTCGAGCTTGCTCCGAACCTGGGCGCGGTTGTGTTGACGCCGCAACCGTGCCATCCGCCTGCGGTTGCTGGGCGTGATCCGACGGGAGCGGCCGTTGCCGTAGCCGATCTCGGTGGAAAGGCCGCGGTCGTGGCGCGTCCGGGTGAGCGGCGCGCCCACGCGTCGATTGCTTCGGCGATGATCGCCGACGGCACGCCAGTCCGGCCCGCGGTCGAGCGGGTCCTCGGCGACGACGAGGCCGCAGGTCGAGCAGACGGTCTCAATGCGGCGGCGCGCGAGGGTACCGGCACACTCGGGACATTCAGCGCCGATTCCTCCGGTTGGCAGGGAAGAGGTTGTCTGGTGGTTCACGAGTGGCGAAGTTATGCTCCATCCCACCCCTTAAACCCGTGGAGAGATCTTCTCTGTTCGATATATCGGCATTGAGAGAATGGCGCAGTCCTACAGTTCGTCTGCAATTGATGTCGCGATTTCCTCGAATTCGTCGTCGGCCAGGTCCGGGGGCCTCCCCCCGACCGCGTGGAGCGGGCGGCCACCGTCCCCCTCGAAGCGTGGGATGATGTGCCCGTGGAGGTGGGGCACCTCCTGCCCGCTTGCGGGCCCGTTGTTGAACCCGACGTTGCTGGCGTCAGCGGCTACTGCCCGTTCGACTGCAGGGGTCAACGCTCCAATGGTATCGAACACCGCCGAAAGGGACGTGTTCGGCGCGTCCCCGAACGTCGGGTAATGACCACGGGGAATGACCAGCGTATGTCCAGGGGCAAGTGGGTTGACGTCCAGGAACGCCAGCACCTCATCGTCCTCGTAGACCGTGTGACTCGGGATGTCGCCGGCGACGATCGAGCAGAAAATGCAGTCGTCGTCGGTCGGTCTGTTCATGCGTGGGGTTTCACCGGGGGCGACAATCAAGATTGCCCTGTGATCACATTACCTCCGCGACGGCGGGGGCCGCAGAGACCCGACTCTCGGGCCGTTCGATGGTATCCGTGCCGATCACCGCTGTTACCCCTGCCTGGGCAAGTCGAGTCCGGGCCGTGTCAGTCAACAGCGGGTGGACGCAGGTGGCAAAGATCCGAGTCGCACCGGCGTCGCGTAACAGGGAAATAGCTTCGCTCATCGTGCCCCCCGTCGCGATCATGTCATCGACTAAGACCACGTCTCGGTCTGCGACCGCCGTCTCCTTCGGGGCAATCTCGACAGTTCGCTCGTCCGCGCGTGTTTTGACGAAGTGGTCGACGCTGCCGCTACCGTAGGCTCGTTGCACCGTCGCTGCGAGTTCTCGGGCTGATTCGTCCGGGCCGACAAACACCGGTGCCGTCAAATTCTCCGGCAAGGCCGGGGCGAGCTGCGCGGCCGCCGATACAGCGGTCGCGTCGAACGGGAAAAACTCCAGGACCGCCTCCTCGTGCGGGTCCACCGTGATGACACGATCTGTCCCCGTCGCGATCGCCCGGGCCATCGCGCGGGCCGAGACCGCCTGCCCAGCCTCGAACGCCCGCTCCTGGCGAGCATATCCCAGGTAGGGAATGATGGTCGTCACGTGCGTTGCTCCCGTCTCGCGGGCGGCATCCTGGAGGAGCAAGAGCTCGAGGTGGGCGGCATCCGAAACGGTGGCGCCCACGACGACCACGCGATCGGGGACTGACGGGGGAAGCTGAACCGAAAGTTCGCCGTCGGGGAACCGTTCGGTCGACACCGACGCTAGCTCACGCCCAGTTTCGCGGGCGAGTGCGGCCGCGAAGGTCTGGGAGGCCGTCCCCGAAATGATCATGTAGCGTGGTCGGAGGGGCCAGATCAATGGCGTTTCGGTCCGTCCAGCGTGTCACCGGAGTGGTGAGTAGCCGGTAGCACCAATAGGCTTCACGAACCACAATCGATCCTGGCCCCGCCTCGACCATGACCGCCAACGCGCTTCCACTCGCGGATCCGATCGCCATCTTCGGCGTGGCGATGCTGGTGTTTCTCCTCGCACCGCTGATTCTGGAGCGGTATCGGCTCCCCGGGATCGTCGGGATCATTCTGGTCGGTGCCGCGATCGGACCCAACGGAGTCGGGCTTCTGGCGAGGGATGCGACGTTCGTGTTACTGGGCGAGGTAGGGATCGTCTATCTGATGTTCCTCGCCGGTGTCGAGATCAGTCCTCGTCAGTTTGCCGCGACCCGGGAGCGGAGTCTCGTTTTCGGACTGCTTTCCTTTCTGATTCCCCAGCTATCTGGGACAGTGGCTGGGGTCGCGGTCCTGGATCTCGGCCTCCCCGCCGCACTGCTGTTCGGGGCGATTTTCTCCTCGCATACACTGCTTGCGTTTCCGATCGTCGACCGCCTTGGGGTGACGCAAAACGAAGCGGTGACGGTGTCGATTGGCGGTACGATCCTGACCGATACGCTCGCATTGCTGGTGCTTGCAGTGGTGATCGCCGGGGTGGACGGCGATATCGGAGCCGGCTTTTGGCTCCAGCTCGCTGTCGGTCTGATCGTCTTCTTCGCCGCAGTGTGGGTTCTCGTTCCTCGTATCGCTCGGTGGTTCCTGCGATCGGTCAGCCATGAAGGTGCCGTCGACTTTCTCTTCGTCATGACGGTGTTGTTCGCCGCAGCAGTTGCTGCAGAACTCGTGGGCGTCAAACACATCATCGGCGCCTTTCTGGCCGGGGTGGCGCTTCACCCATTGATCCCAGCGACCGGAGCGCTGATGAACCGGATCGAGTTCGTCGGCAACGCGTTGTTCATCCCGTTTTTCCTGCTTGCGGTCGGCATGCTCGTCGATGTTCGTGTGCTTGTTGCCGGACAGCGGACGATCCTGTTGGCCGGTTCGTTGCTCGTCCTTCTCGTTCTCACGAAATTCATTGCTGCTTGGTTGACGGGCGCCTGGTACGACTACCCGCGTTCGGGCATCATGGGAATGTACGGATTGTCACTCGGGCAAGCGGCTGCCGCCCTCGCGATCGTTATGATCGGATTCGACGCGGGCGTGCCGGGATTCGACCAGCACATGATCAACGCAGTGGTGCTGATGATTCTCGTTATCAGCGTCATCAGTCCAGCAATCGTCGAGCGTGCCGGGCGCGATATCCGCAGAGAACAAGCCTCGGGAGCAGTGATCGAACCGGATCCGGTTCGACGCGTTCTCGTGGCCGTCTCACCCAATGCACGGTACAGCGAATCGTTGCTCACTTTCGCGATGTTGCTCCGGGAACCCGACAGTGTGCAACCGATCTATACGGCAACGGTAGTCGAATCAGGATCCGACACGCCCGCGGCGATCGAAGCAGCAGAGGCCCGGTTTCCGGCGACGGAATCCATTGGAGCGGGCGCGGACGTTGCTGTGGAACCGCGGGCCGTGGTTGCACCCTCTATCGCCACCGGCATCATCCGCGCGATCGCCGAAAACCGCATCACCACGGTGATCATCGGCTGGGACGGCGCCCCGTCCCGCGGCCAGCGGGCCTTCGGTTCAAACATCGACCGCGTGATCCGCGGGACCGAGCAGTTGATCTTCGTCACACGAGCCCGCGAGCCGCTCTCCGGGACGGATCGAATCCTGCTCGTGGTGCCCCCGGGGAGCCGACACGCGGTTGGCTGGCCGGCACTCGTGGGTCACGTCGGCCGGATCGCCAACCAGACAGACGCGACGATCCATGGAATCAGTATCGCGACGGAACCCGCGGCATGCGAGCGTGCGTTCACTGAGTTCGCGCCGACTGTTCCCGTCGACTTCCAGCGAGTAGAGACCTGGGCCGCGGCGATTAATGTCCTCGGGGACACGGCCGAGTCGGCTGACCTCGTCGTCTGTGTCAGTGCCCGGCGGGGCGCCATGGGCTGGCACGATTCATTACAGTCCGTGCCGGGTCGAATTGCAGCGGCGGTCCCGGGGAATTTTGCGATCGCCTATCCGGCCGTCGGTGGAAAGAACACCAATCACGACTAAGCCGGGGATGTTGGCCAGAGCAGTCATTGTGACCGGGTCGCAATTCCGTGCATGAATCCGAGCGTCGATGAGTACGAGTTTAACACGCTCAGAACCGTCGGGGGATCGGTTCGCCTGACACTGCTCAAGGACGCCGCGGTGGCCGCCGAGATCGACGTGGCGCCGCCACGTCCCACCCTCGTTCACCTCCCGGCTGCGCCGGGAGTATGGCTCGGCTGTATTCTCGCACAGTATCCTTCCCAGCGAGAGCGTGTTCGCTTGCGAGGCGTCGTCACGGATACCCTGGCCACAGACATGACGATCGTGGGCGAATACCCGGTCGATCTCCGAGGAAAGGTCGGATCGACGGTCACCAGTGTGCCACCCGCACTCGTCGAACGTCTCGGCCTCGAGGTCGGCGAGGGCATCACGACGCTGCCGATCGCCCCTGGGCTGGTGCTATTCGTCAGCGAACCGGCGATCGATCGATTCGGCTGCTCGATCGGTGCTGCCGGTGAATCCCTCGAACGAGCAATGATTGGGTGAGAGACGGGCGACGAACCCAGTGGTTCGCCCTGGTAGTTGATTTACCCCGCGCGGCCCGCTACGTAGCGATAACAGGTTTCCCACAATGTGGGAAACTGCGCCCCCTTATATCCCTCCTCTTCCCGATGGTTCACATGTAGAGGAAAACACCATGTCAACCCAAACCCCAAAC
The DNA here is from genome assembly GCA_007118975.1 of Halobacteriales archaeon. GTDB lineage: Archaea > Halobacteriota > Halobacteria > Halobacteriales > SKNY01 > SKNY01. The sequence continues at coordinate 8,491 of SKQO01000086.1, forward strand.
CGGTTGCAGAGCCGCTATGCTGGCATCACGCTCGAGGGGACCGCCCACCCGTTGAGCGCGTGGTTTGTCGTCGCTCTTCGGCTGGTGCTGGGCGGAATGATCCTGTTCGCCGGGCTCGGGAAGTTCGCCGCCGTTCCCGGTGGCGAAGCATTCAACGCCGCTGGCTACCTCGGCAACGTCGACGCAGCCAGTCCGGTCGCTGGCCTCTATGGGGCCATGGCTGCGAGCCCGATGCTGATGGACGTGATCAACGTGATCATCCCGGTCACGCAGGTGCTGATCGGGCTGGCACTGATCGTGGGCGTCTTCGTCCGCCTCGCTGCTCTCGGCGGGGCGATGCAGATGGGGGCGTTTTACCTCGGTGGTTGGGAGGGCGAGTGGCTCGCTCTCTTCGACAGCACGCTGGTCTACGCCATCTTGTTCCTGGCACTCGGGGCCTTCGCGGCCGGCCGGATCCTCGGCGCTGATCGGTACATCGAACAACTGGACTTCGGGGGTCAACCGCTCACCGACCGGTTCCCCGCACTCCGGTACATCCTTGGCTAATCCGCCGGCCGATCCTTTTCTCGCGTTCCGTCGGCTCCCTAGCGGGCGAGGGGCATCCACACCAGCTTGTGACGACGGGCCAAGCATATACGTGGCCGCACGTGGGGCCGGATGTATGGACACGACAATCGAACGGATAGATCGGCATCCGATCGAGGTGCCCTATCGACCGGTCACGGAACGAAACATGGATCGCGAACTCCCACACTGGCGCTACCTAGAGATCCTCGAGGTCGAACTCGCCGACGGGAGCGTGGGTTACGGCGAGACACTCCTGTTCTACACCTGGGGGGAAACCACCGATGAAGACGTCGAGCGAGCCCACGGGGAGCGGGCAACGTCGATAATGTGGGATGACTCGCTGGGGGCGGGATTACAGATCGCGCTGTTCGATGCGGTGGGCAAGGCAGTCGGTTGTCCGATTACTGATCTGCTGGGTGGGAGGGTCCACGACGAAACGCCGGTTTCCTGGTGGTGTATCGACATGCCCGGCGAGGATTGGGTTACCGAGGCCCGACGCGCACGCGAGCTGGGGTATCGGAACATCAAGCTAAAAGCCCGTCCGTGGTTCGACCTGGATGCACAACTCGAGGCGCTCGACGATGCCTTGCCCGCCTCGTTTGCCGTCGACCTCGATTACAACGGGACGTTACTCGATGCCGAGCGGGGGCTACCCCATCTCGAATCGATCGTCGAATATCCGCAGGTCACTCACATCGAAGGCCCAATTCCGCAAGAGGACGTGGAAGGCAACGCCAGCATTACCGAGGCACTCGACGTGCCGGTGGCACTCCATTACGGCCGCCCGGAACCGATAACCGCCCTATGCGAGACGATGTGCGACGGGTTCGTCGTCAGTGGGGGTGCGAGTCAGCTCCGGGACACGGCAGCGGTTGCGTCGATGGCGGAGAAACCGTTTTGGCTCCAGCTAGTCGGAACCGGCATCACGGCGGCATTCGCGCTTCACTGTGGCGGTGCGTTCAAGCAAGCAACCTGGCCGGCGATCACCTGTCGGGAGATATATGAACACGAGTTGCTCGAAGAACGTATCGAGGTGGAAGACGGGTACGCCGAAGTCCCGACGGACCCCGGCCTCGGCTACGAAGTCGACATGGATGCCGTCGAACGGTTCCGGTGTGAAAAACCTGAAGAACAACCGAACCCCCCGCGGCTGATCGAGGCTAACTGGCCGGAGGGGCCGACCATCTACTTTGCGGAAAATGAGACGAACTTTATGATCACCTACGCGAGGGAGGAAGGCATGCCCTACTTTGCAGCCGGGGCCCACACGTGGTTGGTGCCGGACGACGGGAGCGACCGCTGGGAAGAACTGCACGAAGGTGCTCGCGAGGAGCCCGTCGTCCACGACGAACCGGTATTCTGAGTCGGTCGATCGCTCGCGCGATCTTTCGAAGCATGGTGACGCTGCATGTTTCTGCCACCTGCTGGAAAGAGAGCGACGCCGCGAGTGGGTCCCACCATGGGATGTCCGATCATTCACAGAGTGCACAGGGATTCCGGGCCCACATTTCCCGAGGGACGAGGCGGGTGAACTCAAGTGGCTCGACGGAGCACCACACCGAAGTCACTGGTTTCTCACCCAGCCTTGTCGGATCATTCACGAATGCCGTCGTTGCTGAATATTCTCGATTGATTGCCGACGGTGATTGCGACGGAATAGCGGCCGACCTGCTCGCGCACCCGTCAATCAAGATGAAACCCATCGATCTGTTCTTCGTAGGTTCCGGGCACGAGGTCGGCGGTCTGCCGATGAGCAATATTGCCAACTTGGCGGGACTACGGAAACACCGGCAAGGGGTTCGTTCGAAGGTTGCAAAGAAGTACCAGACGAAGGTCACTCCGTGGACCGTGCGCCACGAGTATCCACTCGCACAAGTCACAGTCACGCGCACGAGAACGCCCACCCCAACCAACCGGGAATCAAGTCGGAGATGGCATCTTATTGCTAATCCTTCGTATCAGAAGGTGATGGAGTGTCGCAGACGGTTGCGGGGTGACCGTCAAGCGGAGACATCTCACCGTCAAGCTGGTAGGTAAACTGATACGCAGTGCTCCCACCGGACGCAGGAACGATTGAGATCATCCCGGTGCGATCCTCGCCGTCACAGGTCCTCGTGGGCGCGGTACTCGGGAAGGAAAACGGCGCATACGTCGTTTCAAAGGATTTCTTCACGCCAGCCGGAATGACGAGATCGGTTCTGGAAGGAGTGAGCGGTCGATTCGCACCGATCCCGATAACACCGGGGCCGAGATCAAACGTTGTCAGATCGAACGAGTCAGTCGTTGGATCGATCGTCGGGTTGGGGACGTCGCCGTAGATCCCTACGAATCGGACGAGAAGCGGCGCCTCGCCTTGGTTTTCGAGATCGAATCGTGCGCGACCGTCCGGAAGGGCCTCGACAGCCCTCGCCACGCCGTGGATCGGTTCCCAGACCGATTGTCGAGCGATCCCGTCATCAGTTTGGGCGGTCACCCGTAGTCCCGGTCGAGCCCCAAGGTACGTTTTTAACCGATTCGGAAAGACAACTCGGAACCGGAGTGATCCGCCCGGACGATCGACGGATTCGTATTCGAGGTCCGCCGCGGGTTCGACGAGGTTGGCTCGCTTGACATCGACGTCGTCCTGGAACTCGACGACGAGTTCCGTCGGGTCATACCAGTGTCGGGCAAACACGTCGGAGGACGGGACCTGCTTGCTAGAACTGTATGGGAGGTTTGAGATACATCCGGCAACCGCGGCCGATGTGAGGCTACCACAGCCCGCAAGATAGCGACGACGATTCATGTAATACTCGCGTCCAGGTAGCGCTGTTAGTCTGGCGAAGACTCAAAAACTGGTTGTAGTCTCAATGGTTGGGATACCGCCAATATTGTCCTTACAACTGCAGGAGGAATGATCGACCCGCTTGCACCGTCTTCCTAGCACGATGACCGAGCCGGCCCAATGGCTCACGAAGTAATGTCAACGGATAACAAATAGTGAGCCTGGGAAATCACCTGTACAGTCACCGTTCCAGCGCTTCAGGCAGTTTCTGTACCGCCGAACGATGGATCAAACCCAGTTACGACGGCTAGTCGTTGAGCACCTTGGACAATCGACGTGGGGTAACCCTGCAGCCCGCGCACAGGGAGGTTGATCGACGCGTTACGCAAGCTACCCGCGACTGAAGTCGTGTGATGCGCCTCGAACGATGTTTAACCTCGGCTTTCCCCACTGTCGATACCTCTCCGGATGATTGTGGGTCCGGACGGCAGGAAGCACAACCAGTTTTTCACAGGTGCGATCGATTGACTGTCCTACTCGTCGATCCACTCGCCAACAGCATAGTACTCGCCTGAAATCCGGAACGTGTCGATGCTCAGTCCCGTCGCACGGAGGCGTAGGGGTGGCGGATGTCGTACGCCCCGGGATTCGATGGCGGTAACTCCCCTTCCTCAATCATCACGTGTAACGGGTTCGCACGAGTTTCGAGCGGGAACTCAACCACCTGATCTGTTCGTACCGACTCGTAGAGCCCCATCATGATCTCCAGCGTGACGATCGACTCGGCTCCGCTGCAACGGTGACCGTCCCGCTCTCCTTCGATCCAGGAGAGCAGTTCGTCGATAAACTTGACTCGTCGGCGCCTGTCACTGTCGGGCGCGTACTCGTTGACCCCATCTGGACCTGCCACGCGAATCGACCGACCGTAATCGACAGTCATCACGCCATCCGAACCCTGTACCACGAGGTGGCCGTCCGTGGGGAGGTCACTCGGCGTGTCCGTCTCGATCGTCAATCGGAGGTCGGTATCGAAACTCACCCGCCCCACACAGCTGTCCTCAGCGGGGACGCCTCGCTCGTACCGATCGGTGGAGCGTTCGACGTGAGCCGCACACCACGTTGGATCGGGATCACCCACTAAAAAGCGCCCCAAATCGATGAAATGGGTCCCGTTGTTGATGAGCCCGCCACCAGCCCTGGCGGTGATCGCCTGTGGCGTTCCGATCGCACCCTCGGCGATGAGTTCCAGGCCGCGCTCGTGGGCGGGTGCGAATCGGTTCTGATGGCCGATCGTGAGGTGAACGTCGTTCCGGTCGGCCGCCGTCCGCATCGCTTTTGCCTCCCCGAGATCGACCGCCATTGGTTTCTCGCAGACGATTCCCCGAACCCCCGCTTCGGCCCCGTCGATCGTGAGCATCGCGTGGGTGTCGTGATCCGTCGCGACCGAATAGAGGTCGAGCGAAGCGTCCGCGAGCATCTCCCGATGATCCTTGTACGTGCTGACGCCGTCGGATTCGTCGGCAACTGCCTGGGCAGCGGCCGGATCGAGATCTGCAACGGCCACAAGTTCTACGTTCTCGTGTTCGCGATACCCGCGCGCGTGATCTTGACCGATCGTTCCACAGCCGACGACCCCGGCCCGGTACGGTGAGTTCGTCATCGTTCCGCCGTCTCTGTTGATCCGCCATGAGCGTTCCTTCTTGACGATGAACACGATCCAATTCCCGGACCACGGGTCACTTCTCGCTCCGACTTACGCCGGTACTTCGACCCATCGACGGTTCTCGGCGGATTCGTAGGCCGCATCGAGGATCCGCAACACTCGCAATTCGTCTTCGAGGGTGGCGACGTTTCGTGGCTCCGCCCCCTCGACACACTCGAAAAACTCCCGGTAATAGGCGAGACCGCCAGCGCCGCCGTAGCCGGGCACATCAGGTTCTTCGAACTCGCGGCGCTGGATCGGAGCGGCATCCCACGCTGAACTTGTTGCGCCGAGTCGGATTCCTGTCGCCCCAGGGGTGACGATCGCCGAACCGTCCATCCCGTAGATTTGCAATGGCTCATATGTCGGTCCTGCCGTCTGGTCACCGCGGGGGTGGGACGCCGGTCGGAAATAATACCCCACCTGAAGCGTCCCCATCGCCCCGTCCGTGGTTTCGAACTGGACGGTGGCACCATCCTCAGTTGCGACGGCCTCCACCCCGTGACTCGTCTGTGCACAGACTGCCTGAATGCGGCCCGGTAGTAGCCGGGCGAACAGATCGATCATGTGACACCCGAGCCACTGGAGGATACCGCCGCGGGCGTCCGCCTCTCGGTACAGGTATCCGGGTTGGCCGTCGGATTCGAGTCGTGAAGCCAGGGAGTTCTTAATAAACCGACCGTCGAATCCACGGATCTCGCCGAAAAACCCATCCGACGAAAGTTCCGATAAGTACCGATACACTGGCTTCGATCGATTCACGTACGCCGGTGATACGAAAGCGTCGGCACGCTCGGCTGTAGTCACAATCGGTTCAAGCTCAGACGCCGTTCGGGCTAGTGATTTCTCCGCGAACACGGAGACGTCCCGCTCAAGCGCGAGTTGCAGGACGTTCGGTGTAGCCCGATTCGGAAGGGCGACCCAGACCACGTCGGGAGTTTCCACATCGAGAAGGCGCGCTGGATCCCGATATCGGGGAACGTCCAAATCGTAGGAATCAGCGAGGAGGGCCACATCAATCGTTTCGTCCGGCTCGCAGACCCCCGTGACCGTAACTGGCAACTGTTCCAAACTCGCCAGATATTGTTCGGTGTGGCTGTGCTGAAGCCCGACGAACCCGACGGTAGTGGTCATCTACCGTGCCGTAGCGACCCAATGGGAAAAAGTTCGGTCGATATGCGAAGCTAGCGGCCTATCGCTCGGTTATTGTGGCTCTGTCCTTTTGGACATCTGGGTCGGCGTACACGAGGTTTTGCGCAGCTAGCGCATCGGCGTCCCACCCCAGATTAAAGTAATCCATCACGTAGTGGTCGTCCGGCCAGATCCAGTTCTCGTAGTTGATGAAATTCTGATTTTCGAGGAGAGTGATGAGGATTCCCTGCAGGAACCAGTTCGCCGTCCACGCGAATTTCTGCCACCAGTATTCCTCGTTCTCCTCGTGGGGTTCCTCGTGTGGCGGGAGGTAGTAAGGATTCTCGTCGTACAGGTGGTTGTAGTCTAGCGGCCCGGTACGCGTGGCTCCCCACACGTACCCCGGATTCCACTCGATCTCCAGGTCGGCGTCGGGCTCGCCGATCGGAGGAATCTCTTCGATCCAGTCGAACCAGATATCATACTGGCCTTCGATCCATGCAGGATTTGCATTTTGTCGGCCAGGGACCGACCTTGAAACTTGCCATGTGAGTAGTGTTCTTACCACACACGAGGGAGGGCCCGATAACAGTCCCGTGTACTGTTTCGGCGGCATGAGGTACCTTTTTTACCCCCAGTAAACGACCGAATACAGTCATCCAGATCCCATGCAATCCACCAAACCGAACGACCTCGACGACTATCTGTTCGACCTCCAGGGTTTCGTCGTCCGCGAGAACGCACTTTCCTCTTCGGAAGTGGCAGCGCTCAACGACGCCGTAGACGACATCCTCCCCCTCGAACCGGGCGAGTGGCACGACCACGTGCACCGGCGGGCCGAGACGGGAGTCATCGGCGACTCCGTTCAGCTCCAGCAAATCTACGAACTCGCACCGTTCGATACGCTCATCGACCACCCATCATGGATCGAGTACATCAAACGATTTGTCGGCAATCAGGATGACTTCGATACCAACCACGGGCCGGTCTACATCGACGAGAATTTCTTCCAGATCACGCCGAAGGGCGAAGGCACCGCGATCCACAGCGGCGCCCACAAACGGACAAAGCGCACGCAATTTCGCTATCACGATGGGGGGTTTCACTGCGGACAGGTCAACGTGCTCGTCGCCCTCAACGACATCGGGGCCGGTGACGGGGCAACGATGGCAGTCCCCGGAAGCCACAAACAGAACCTCACCCCACCGTTCTATGACGACGTTCGGGGGGAAACGCTCGAGGACGTCCCGAACGCCAAGGAAGTGCACCTCGACGCCGGTGACGCTATGCTGTTCGTCGATTGTCTCATGCACGGCTCCGCAAAACGGACCAATCCGGGCGAGCGGCGGTTTGCCGTATTCCGCTATGGACCATCATGGGGTGTGACGCGCCGTGGTTACGAGCCGTCCGCGACGTTGCTCGATCGCTTGAGTGACGAACAGTCGACGATCGTCAAAACCTGGGGATCCGTCGACCGGAAGTCACCACCGGATGGGGGCTAATCGGTTTTGAGGATAACACGCGAGTCACTTCGAGACGTTGCCACGGGGCGGTAGTTAGTGGTGATCTGCGTATTCGGTCATCCAGTCGAGATCGAATCGGTAGTGCAACGCACTCGAGAGCAAATGGAAAATCCCATCCGGTGTCTGTGTCGCCGCGAGATACCCCATCGGCTCGGCGGTCGTCTCGTCCGCTCGAAACTCCGCCGTCCAGGCCCCGCCATCAAGTGATCCTGACGTGGCGCCCGGAGACACGAGTCGCCGAACCGGCCAGCTTCTACCCTCATCGAATGACAATGCAACGAACAGACCGCTGGCCCGGGTTAGACGGCCAGCAGGGGTGCGTAGCCCCATTCCACCGGGGTGGTTGGAGTCGGCACTGGAATCAGTGAAGCTCGCGAACAGGAGAGGTCCTTCGCGCAGTCGTTGCAGGACCAATCGCTGGCCGCCACTGATCGGGGGGAACGGACTCGAGTCGTACTGCCAGGTCCTGCCGCCGTCGGCGGAGATGCTTTGGGGCATCCGGCCTTCGATGTTATCCCCACGCCCGAATGCAAGAAGACGACCGTCCTCGAGCTCGACGACACCCGCGTGAATACCGGCGATCCAGCCACCTGTCCCACCGGCCTCGAATGTCGGCAACGGGGCTCCCTCCCCAGGATCGTCCCATGTATCACCGTCGTCAGGACTTCGGTGGATCGCTGTCCCGCCGTTTCCACTCGACGTCGCATCGCACGGCTGGATGAGGTCGCCATTGGCAGTCTCGATGGTCCCGGCGATCACCTGGTTTCGATAGTCATGCTTCCGGTCGACAAAGTGTGGCGCACTCCAGGTGCGTCCGTCATCCGAGCTGGTTCGCATCACCAAGGCAAGGTTGGCCCAGTGGGACCCGGCACCGACGCCGTTGAAGTGATGGATCATCCCGTTACCAGGATGGTGATAGAGTGCGGAGCCGGTCATATTGCGGTCCGGGACGTCGAAGAACACGGACGGGTCCGCCCAAGACTCGGTATCGCGCCGAAAACGACTCCCAAGGATGACCATTTCACGGTCCGACTCGTTCTCGGTAGAAAACCAGATCGCAAGGAGGTCGCCGTTAGCACACCATGTGACGGCCGGGCAGTGATTGTGCTCGAACACCGGAGCGGCGCACGCCTCGGCGGTTTCCGGGACAAACCTGTCGGGACCCGCGAAGCATGGCTCGCCGTCTCGCGTCGGGGATTGCCAAGCAACCTCGCGATCTGCGATCTCCACCGGTGTTCCGAACGCGGGAGGATCGGTCCACTCGCCGTCCGGCATCGGCCCGATGACGGGTCGAAAGCCGATCAACCATGACCTCGTTCCCGGCAGTGCACCCGCTCGGCTCGCCGAGCGGAGGTGACGGACCGCCGTATTGTGACTGCCTCCACGTGTCACTTTTGCAATACCCATTCGAGGGCCGACGGGGTCGGAAAGCGCCTCGTGAGGATATGGCCCGTGCCAGCCGAGACACCACTCCTCGACAACCCCGTGGAGGTCGCGAAGTCCCCAGTCATTAGCGAGTGTGTCCCCGACGGTGAGATCGACGGGTTCTGGATGCCAGTCGTCTACCTGGTGGCGGTAGAATGAGTCCGGAAGGGTGTCGCCTGGATGGAACGCCGTGCTGGACCCCGCGCGACAGGCATACTCCCACTCTGCCTCCGTGGGGAGGCGGTAGGGTTCGCCCGTCTTCTCAGAGAGCCAATCACAGAATGCGACGGCATCGTTCCAACTCACGCCGAGTGCTGCCTCCTCATCGCCCGTCGATAGACCGCGGCTCCCACGGCGGGCGGCGTGGGTCTCCTCGAACGCCTCGAACTGCTCGTTCGTCACCGGCGTTTCGGCCATCGCAAACGGCTGGCTGAGGGTTACCTCGTGGCGCGGCGTCTCATCCCGCCCGATTCGCCAATCGGTCGACTCGACCGACCGAGCTCCCATCCGGAACGTCCCCGGATCGAGTCGGTGCATCCGCATTCCGAGTGTGTTGGTAACGCAAGCGCTTGCCATGGGCCAGCCGTGCGGAACGGGGGACCATAGGTGATGGGGGCGCGAACGCAACGAGTGCGAGGGGAATACTCACGAGCCCTCGCGCAGAAACCTATCCAGCACCGCCCCATCCCCCGTCCGTGTTCCGTCGAGTAGCCACTGCAGGTCGAAGCAGGCGAGCATACCCCCTGATACGCCGTCACCTATTTCCCGTATTCGAACACCAGGAAGACCCTTCCAGGACTAGCGGTACC
>SKQO01000056.1 GCA_007118975.1 Halobacteriales archaeon
ACCGGTTCGGTCGCGGGCGTCCAGTTCCGACCGGCAGTGATGGTGGTGGATTACGTCGAATCCCCGTCCGATTGCTGGGATCGGCCGGTCGAACTCGAGGCCGGTTGCGATGACGACGAGCTCCACCATCGGCTCACGAACGCGAGTCGGTGGCAGGTGACCGTCAATCGCCCGGCCGAACCGCCGTTCGGTGCACTTGTCGCCGTCGCGCCTGGCGACGTCCGACCGCTGGCACATCCGGGGTACCAGCGAAACGATCGGATCAGCGAACGACCACGGTCGTCCATACCGATGGGATCGCATCGCGCGAGGGGAACGGCACGCGACTCGACCGTGGAGACACGATGGAGGCCGTCTACGGACTACCGGACTCGCTCGCGGCCGACCACGTCATCACGGTCCAGCTCCCCCTCCGCATCGTAGGGCGCATCCCCGAACGGGTCCTCGGCCACTGGGAATCGACCGATCTTGCGGAGGACGACGTCCAAGAGTGGATACGGCCCCATCGTTGGCGGTTCCCAGAGAATGTCCCCACCGTCGGGGCGCCACGTAGGATTTTGTCCGTTGCGACCGCGACTGCCGCCATGTCCCTCGCAATCGTCGACGTCGATCGGTTCATCACGAACGCCACGCTCCGCATGCCGTTCAGCTTCGGCAACGTGACGGTCACCGAGCAACCCCAGCTGTTCGTCCGCATCGAGCTCGACCACCCCGACGGCCGCACCCGCGGAGTCGCGAGCGACGGGCTTTCGCCGCGGTGGTTTCAGAAGGATCTCGGGTACGAGGAGGGACTCGCGGCCATGCTCGAGGTCATCGATCGGGCCTGCGGCCTCGCGACGCGGGTCGGTTCCGGAGCGACGCCCTTTGCGATCTGGCAGGCGGTGTACGACCGGCAGGCATCCTGGGGGCGGGAATCGCCACATCCACCCCTGCTGTGGGCCTACGGCGTGAGTCTCGTCGAACGGGCCCTGATCGACGCCTACTGTCGCGCCCGAGATCGGCCGTTCGCGGCGTTGCTTCGAGAAGGCGGCTTCGGGCTGGATCTCGCCGCGTTCCACCACGAGCTCGCCGGGACGTCGCCCCCGGATCATCTCCCGGCACGGTCCCCCGACCGCGTTGCGGTCCGACATACCATCGGGCTGACGGATCCGCTGACCGCCGAGGATCTCGACGTAGAATCCCGTGTCTCCGACGGATTGCCCCAGACGCTCGTCGAGCACGTGCGAACCCACGGCGTCCAGTACTTCAAGGTGAAGCTCGCCGGCGACGGGCACGAGGATCTCGCCCGGCTGGAGTGGATCGCCACTGTGTTGGATCAGTGTCCGATCGAGGAGTACCGACTCACGCTCGATGCCAACGAACAGTATGCGTCCGCCGAGGCGTTCCGGGCGTTCTGGGATCGGCTTCGGGAGGCGTCTGTATGGCACAAACTGGCAGATCGCATCCTGTTCGTCGAACAACCACTGCCACGACACGCCGCCTTCGGTGTCGAGACGCGATCCGCGTTCCGGGCGTGGCCCGACAAACCGCCGATCGTCATCGACGAGTCGGACGATCGACTCGACAGCTGTGCCACCGCGCTTGCCTGTGGGTACGACGGGACGAGCCACAAGAACGTCAAGGGCGTGTTTAAAGGCGTGGCGAATGCCTGCCGAATCAGGCAACTCCAAGCCGAGCAACCGGACGCGAGCTACCGCATGAGCTGGGAGGACGCCGCGAACGTGGGTCCCGTGGCGTTGCTGCAGGACCTCGCGGTCGGTAGCACGCTGGGTATCGACCACGTCGAACGGAACGGCCACCAGTACTTCCGAGGGCTGACGATGATGCCAGACTCCATTCAGGAGCGTGTCCTCGCCAGCCACGACGACCTGTACGAACGCCACGAGAATGGCTTCCCGACCGTCCGGATCACGGACGGGGAGCTCCGCTTCGGGAGCGTAGCTGACGCTCCCTTCGGATACGACGTTGACCTCGAACTGTCCGAGTTATCGTTGCTTGAATCCTGGATCGAGGAGCATGAACTACCGGAGGACAGATCGGCCGGCGGCTAACGGCTCCTCTCCAGCCCGCGATCGTGACGACTGCTGGCAGGCCAGGAGAACAATACTTCCGGGGAGACATCCCGCGCCCATCGAGGCGTTCGGTGGCGACGGATACTAGATCGTCCGGGTCGTCTTCCAGCGCGCCCTGGCGCTCATCTACCCGCTCGCCTTTCTCGTGGCGGCGAATCAGTTTCGACCGCTTGCCGGGCGAGGACGGCCTCCCGCAGCTCGATGAATACGTCGAAACGCGGACGTTCCGGGAGCGACCGATTCTCTGCTACTTCGGACCGACCGACCGGGCCGCCGGCATGGCCGCCTGGACCGGCGGGTCGGCCTGGCGGTCCGTGTCGCCGTCCCGTACTGGCTGCCCGAGCCGTGGCCGATCCCGGCGTGATGCTTCTCCGGGCGTCGATGCGGGTGCGTTCCCTCTCGTTCGTCAACGCCGGGCGGATATTCTACGGATACGGATGGGAGTCGATGCTGCTCGAAACCGGAGTTCTGGCGAACTTGCTCGGGGCCGGCGCGAGCGCCCCGCCCGTGTTGATCGGGTGGCTGCTCAATGGGTGCGCTCAAGAATATGTTCGGTGCCGGTCTCATTCAATCTCGGGGGGACGAGTGCTGGCGCGACCTAACCTGTCTCCACCATCGTTCGAGAACCAGCCGATGCCGAACCCGACGCGCTGGTACGTCCACCAGCTGCCGAATCGGTTTCATCGGGCGGCGTGCTGGGCAACCACGTCGTCGACCTCGCAATCCCCTTCCTTTACTTCGCCCCCCAACCACACGCCGCGCCGGCCGGACGGCCACAATCGGCTTCCAACTCTGGTTGATGCTCACGGGGGACTCCTCCGTGCCGAACGCGCTCACGATCGTGCAGTCGACCGTCACCTTCGGCGACGGTGTACTGGCCGGACTTGACCCGAACGCGCCGGCTGCAGAGCCGGTGGCGCTCCCGCTCGCCATCCAGGCCACCGTGGTCGGGATCGGGCTGATCCTGTTGCACGTGCGGCCGTTGCACAACCTGCTCCTGCCCACGCAGGTGAGGAACACGGCCTTCGACCCACGCACATCGTCAACGCCTACGGCGCGTTCGGATCGATTTGCTCGTCCCCGCGGGCTGTCGCTGATGGTCGGGCTGTAGGTCTCGGAACTGACCATACCGTTCTCACCACCCTGGCTGCACGGCTCCCTGCTTGTTGTCGTCGGACTCTTGCGGGCTGGCGCCGGGCATCTGGTCGGAACCCGACGCCGCCGTGACGGCCTGATCGCCGGTGAGAGCTGACCATCGGTACCGATGTTCCACCGGCACGGCATCGGCCGATCCGTGACCAGCTTCTTGGTCCGCCGGTGAGACGCCGACCCATGGTCGAGCCACCGCTGGCCAGCTATGACGAGGATCGTGCCTTCGGCGGGTACACGCTGTTCGCCGAATCGTGTGACCCGCCGTCGTCCGGACGGACCGGGACGGTCTACCTGATCGACGTCGGCGGGCGGCCGGTCCACCGCTGGCACGTTGAGACCGCCCTGCAGTCCCACTGCCAGTTGCTGTCGAACGGAAATCTTCTTTATCCGACCCGCGATCGGTCCAGGATCGAAGAAGCCGGCCTCCGCGAACTGGATCCGGCCGGGAACGTCGTCTGGGAATATCACTGTCGGATCGATCACGACTTCTTCGTGGCGCCGGACGGCCACCGCTTCCTGCACACGATCACCGATCACGTGGCCCCGGCGGTCGGACCAGAGCTCACGCGCCACCCGTACGTCATCGAGATCGACCGCAAGAAGAATCTACACTGGGAATGGCACGGCGACGAGCATCTGGCGGAGCTGGAGGCACAGTTGGGCGAGGATACGTGGAACGCCGTCCGGGAGCGGATCGAACAGGCATATCCGTTCGACTGGGCCCACAACAACACGCTGCAGCGGATTCCGGAGAACGAGACGTTCGAGCGAGAACGCGAATCCGACGAGCGGCCGATCTTCCGGCCGGGCAACATCGTGTTCTCCTACCGAAGCCTCGACGTGATCGGCGTCATCGAGTATCCGAGCGGCGAGATCGTTTGGGCGTGGGGGCCCGACGAGCTCGACGGGCAACATCTCCCGCACGTGCTCGCCAACGGAAACCTGCTGATCTTCGACAACGGCACCGAACGTGGCTGGTCCCGCGTGATCGAGCTGAATCCGCGGACCGAGGAGATCGAATGGGAGTACACCGGCTCCCCGAAGGACGCCTTTTACAGCCCGTACATTTCCGGGGCGCGACGGCTACCGAACGGGAACACGCTGATCTGTGAGGGCTCGAAGGCCCATCTGTTCGAGGTTACCCCGGACGGGGACGTCGTTTGGTCGTTCGTGAACCCGTACGGCAGCGCCCACGATCGCGGATCGATCTACCGGTGCCAACGCTATACGGACGCGGAGGTGGCGCCCCTCCTCGACGAGATCTGAGGACGCCAGCCGTAGACCCCAGGCGGTCGGGTCACCTGCACATCGGTCGATTTGTCAATCGAGGGACGATCCGATGCGTGGGTGGCCCACGGTCGAGCGTGTTCAACGCGGGTGCCAACCGACGTGTCAAGGGACACCAACGAACTTAATGTGAGCGATTCCAGGCATTGGGGCATGCGATCGGAACGTGGGTTGTCCCGTCGAGAACTCGTCGCCCTCGGGACGTTGCTTTCGATCGGGATTGCCGGCTGTGCGGACGATGAACCCGACCGCGGGGACGGAGACGCCACCGACGATGAGGATGACCAGGATGCGGCGACCGACGACGACCAGGAGGAAGTCGACGAAGAACCCCCGGCCGAACCCGAGGAGATCATCCCGGAGGGCGAGGGGCCGCTTGAGGGGCCAGGCGATGAGGAATGGACCTCGGAGTACGTGGGATTTCAGGACGGCTGGCTGACGTACTTGGTCGACGGCTATCACAACCGGATTCCCGACTACAGCTGGGCGGGGTATCGACGCAGTGAGGCGCCGATTCCCGACGTGGAAACGGTCAAGACCATCGAGCCGGTCGCCGGCGATAACGTCGGTCACATCGAGGCGGCCGTCAGGGAAGTTCGGGCGATACTCGACGAGGAGGATCGCGAGCATGCCGCCCTCGAACTGGCCCCCGGCGAGTATCGGATCGCGGGGCCGCTCTCGATCCATGGCTCAGGCGTCGTCGTTCGTGGGGCCGGTGACGGGTCGGATCCCGCCGAAAATTCGATATTGATCGCGTATGGGCAGGAGGAGTCAGACCCCGCACCCGAAACGTGGCTGTATCCGTTCGCGGTGGAATTCGGCGGTCGAGATCGCCACGGCATGCCGGCCGCATCCGACAGTCCGGAGGTCGAGATCACCACTGATCTCGTTCGCGTCGGCGAACGAACGTTCGAGGTGGCCGATGCGTCCGCCTTCGCGGTCGGCGATCACATCGCCATCTATCACCCGTGTACCCGCGAGTGGCTCGACGCGGTCGACGGCGGCGGGACCGCCGACGAACCGGCATGGGACGTCGATTCACGGCCCATCTATTACTCACGCCGCGTCGAAGCCGTCGACGGCGACGAGATCACGATCGACGCCCCCGTCTACAATCATCTCGATCGCGACCTTGCCCAGTCCGTGATCTACCGTATCGACCGGAGTGGGTTAGCA
>SKQO01000154.1 GCA_007118975.1 Halobacteriales archaeon
ATGGCGATCACGGCGCGATCACGGCCGGGCTCGCGCGCTGAGCTGCCGGGGATGACGAAATCCTTTTAGCTGGATCGGTGGGTATTTTACCTCAACTGATTACCATGGAGATTCGAATCATCGAAGAAGAGGAGAATCCGCTGTTGCATCGGACCGATGTTACCTTCGAGGTCATCCACGACGACGCCACGCCGTCCCGTCTTTCCGTTCGCGACAGTCTGGCCGCGCAGCTGAACAAGGACGCCGACGAGGTGCTCATTCACGAGCTCAACACCAAGTTCGGGATGCGACGAACCCGGGGATACGCCAAAGTCTACGAAACTCCCGGTGACGCACGCGAAATCGAGCAGGAGTACATGCTCCAGCGAAACAAAATCGCCGCCGAAGACGGCGCGGAAACCGCCGAGGAGGCGTGAATGAGCCGTCACGACCTCTACAACGAGGACGGGGAGACGACCGGCGAGTTCTGTCCCCGGTGTGGCGACACGTTTCTGGCCGATCACGGCGATCGCCGCCACTGCGGTCGGTGTAGCTTCACCGAGTGGCAGTAACGGTCCATGCGGGTGCTCGGCGTCGAAGGAACGGCCTGGGCGGCGAGCGCCGCCGTGTACGACACGGAGACGGACGAACTCAGGATCGAGTCGGACGCGTACGCGCCGGAGAGCGGCGGCATTCACCCGCGCGAGGCAGCCGAGCACATGGCCAGTGCGATACCGACGGTGGTTACGGCTATCCTCGACGAGATCACCCCCGCGCGCCCCGACGTGATTGCCTTCTCACAGGGGCCCGGGCTGGGCCCGTGTCTGCGGGTCGTCGGTACCGCGGCGCGGACGCTCGCCCAACGGTTTGACGTCCCGCTCGTCGGCGTCAACCACATGCTGGCACACCTGGAGATCGGTCGGCACGAGTCCGGCTTCGATACCCCGGTCTGTCTGAACGCGAGCGGTGCCAACGCGCATGTCCTGGGCTACCGGGACGGCCGCTATCGCATCCTCGGCGAGACGATGGACACGGGCGTGGGCAATGCCATCGACAAGTTCGCGCGTCACGTCGGCTGGCCGCACCCGGGTGGCCCCAAGGTCGAGGCGCGAGCCCAAACGGGCGCGTATGTCGAGCTTCCCTATGTGGTCAAGGGCATGGATTTCTCGTTCGCGGGAATCACAAGTGCCGCCATCGAGGCCTACGACGAGGGGACACCGGTTGCCGACGTCTGTTGTGGCCTCCAGGAGACGATCTTCTCGATGCTCACCGAGGTCTCCGAACGGGCGCTTTCGCTGACGGGACGGGACGAACTCGTCCTCGGCGGGGGTGTGGGACAAAACGATCGCCTCCAGGAGATGCTGGAGATCATGTGTGCAGAGCGGGGGGCGTCGTTCCACGTTCCCGAGGATCGGCTGCTCCGGGACAATGCCGGCATGATCGCGGTATTGGGTGCAAAGATGGCACGGGCCGGTACGACGGTCGACGTTGCGGACTCGCGGGTCCGTCCCGACTTCCGGCCGGACGAGGTCCCGGTCACCTGGCACGAGCCGTCCCCACCGGCGAGCGTAGAGACGGATTCCGGCCTCGAGCGCGGAGCGGAGGCCGTCGTAGAACGCGACGGCGCACGGGTTCGAAAGACCCGTCATGCGAAGCGGTACCGCCACGAAACCCTCGACGGCCGGCTGCGCCGCGAACGAACCGCAGCGGAGGCCCGACTGACCAGTCTCGCGCGGCGCGAGGGCGTCCCGACCCCCGTGATCACGGATCTCGACCTGCAAGCCAGCCGGATCACCTTCGAGCACGTTGGAGACACCGATCTCCGGGACGCACTGACCGGAGAACGCGCCCACAAGGTCGGAGCGTTCCTCGCGCGGCTTCATCGCGCGGGCATCGTGCACGGTGACCCGACCTGCCGGAACGTACGGGTGGACACGAGCGATGATCGGCTCCACCTGATCGATTTCGGTCTCGGTTTTCATTCGCGACATGTCGAGGACCTGGCGATGGACCTCCACGTATTCCAGGCGAGCGTAGCGGGGACGGTTGACGACGCGACGGTCATGCTGCGGGCCGTCGAAACCGGATATCTGGAGAACGGTGACGCGGATGTCCTCGAACGGTTGCGAGAGATCGAGACGCGCGGGCGGTATCAGGAGGCCTAACGCGCGACGGAAGCTTTGATATCGCGCCCGGCGTTTGGTCCGGTATGGACACTCCAGAGAGCGGCCGACTGTTCGGCATCCCGTATAATTTCGAACGACCGAGTGTTAAGCGCCTCTTTGCCTCGTACTGGCAACCCGGCCAGGGAATGATCGTGGAGAAACCCTTCGGGATCGGCTACACGCTGAACCTCGCGAACTGGCGGTCCTGGGTGGTCCTCGCCATTGTCGGGGCGTTGCTCTTTCAGGAGCGACGTGGCGACGGGATCGACGACACCGACGAGGAACCCATCGAGATCGTCGTCGACGAATCCGAGGAGTAACGCGGCACTTCGATGTTGCGGTACGTGACGGGCAACGAGGGGAAGATCCGCGAGGCAACCGAGTACCTCGACGAGGTCGTCGAGCCGGTCGATTACGATTATCTCGAACCGCAGGCGGACTCGCTCGAAGAGATCGCTGCTTACGGAGCGGAGACGTCCTTCGCGGCACTCGAGGGCGACGAGCCGATCATGGTGGACGATGCCGGGTTGTTCATCGCCACCTTCGACGGGTTCCCCGGCCCGTATTCCGCCTACGTGGAACCGAGACTCGGGATCGAGCGAGTGGCGGAGCTAACCCTGGCCGAGGCGGATCACCGAGCGGCGTTCCACGCCGTCGTCGGATACGCCGACGGGCAAACAGTCGAAACCTTCGAGGGGAAGGTGCGCGGTCGGATCGTGAACCCACGGGGCGATGGCGGGTTCGGATACGATCCGATCTTCGAACACGGCGAGCGTACCTTCGCGGAAATGGACATCGCGGAGAAGAACGCCGTCTCGCACCGGGGCCGGGCCCTAGAGAAATTTGCCGAGTGGTATCGACAACGGTAGGTGCTCAGGCGCCGGGATCCGCATCCGGCCCGGGATACGGCTCGTCGCTGATCGCTTCATACAGGCGTTCGGGATCGAGCTGTTTGCAGAAGGCGTCGGGTGATTTTACGCTGGTTGCGACGTGCTGTCGGATGGTTTGACCCGCCGCCGTGCTGCGGAGGCCCTTGTGGAAGGACAGAACGGAGGCCGCGTTTCCGGTAGCCGCAGCGGCGATGGCCGGGTGCCCGCTCACGGTCGGGACCACGATCGTCGCGTCCTGCATGATCCGGTCCTGCCAGTCACCGGCCAATCGATCGTCGGTATGCGCTTCGATGACCGATGCGGCGTCACTGACGAGTTGCTCGGAAAGGACCATGGTTAGCCACGAGTGGGCGCGGAGCAAGTCCAGCGCCTCCCGCGCCTCCCCGCCGACCAGGAGATCGACTGCCAGGACGTCCGCATCAACGACCACGCGCGTGGGATCGGGGGGTTCCTCACTCATGACCTCGGTGGCGGTCGAGCGTTTCCAAGACAGCCTCGCGCGTCGCCCCGTACATAGACGCTCGCTCGAAGAGATTCGTCCAGGAGTTGGCGTCTTCCTCGGTCATTGGGAGTACTGGTTTTCGAGCGAAGTTTACGTCGCGCCCATCAGCTGCTCGGTAACTGCCTCGAGGCTCTCCTGGTTGGCAATCACGGCCAGCCTGTCTCCGGGATTGATCGTCGTCGTCGGGAGGGGGATCTGCATCGGCTCACCACGGTTGCCGTGTGCGTAGATATTGGCCCCGCCCGGGAGTTTTACCTCGCTCACTCGTTTGCCGACGGCGGGAGATTCCGCTGCAATCGTCACAGATAGCATCTGGAGATGCTCGGCGAGCTCGCCGACCACGTTGAAATCTCCCCCGAGCAGCGCAGTTTTCGCGCCGGCGGCTCCGAGCCGTTCGGGGTAAATAACCTCGTCGACGTCCCCGGCATATCGCTCGTAGATTTCCTGGCGATAGTCGTCGTCGATCCGCATGACCGTCCGGCAGCCGAAATGGTTTCCGACCGTGCAGACGGCAAAGTTGGTGTTGAGATCGCTCGTCAGCGCGCCAACCGCATCGACCGTCCCGAGGTCGACGCGTTCGAGGACGCCGTCCCGCTCGGCATCCCCGTGAATTGTCTCGAATCCCTCCGCCCGGGCACGCTCTACCTCCTCCGGATCGAGGTCGTTGACGATCACCTCGTGACCCTCCTTTGCCAAGACCTGGGCAGTCCGCCGGCCAACGCGCCCGTAGCCGACGATGAGGAACTTCATGGTGGATCCTCGGCCGGCAACGCCCAAAAGCGTTTAGGGGCGAGCGCCATCCCAACGACAGCCTCAAGTGAGACGCGCCGCAGGTCCGTCGAATGAGCGATCCCTACGAAGTCCATCGCGGGCGGATTCCCGAAGCGTATCTCGACATCCTCGAAAAGCAGTCGTTCGCGTACGTGGCCACCATCAGTGACCAGGGGTGGCCACACGTCAGTCCGATGTGGGTCGATCACGACGGTAACGAGGCAGTGTTGCTCAACACGCTCCGCGGGCGCCGAAAGGAACGGAACCTTCGGTCGAATCCAAGGACAATGGTCTCGGTCGCTGACCCGGACAACCCCTACCGGTATCTCACAGTTCGCGGCCGGGCGACGCTGACCGAGGACGGCGCCGATGGCCACATTGACCGACTCGCGCAAAAGTACCTCGACACTGATACATATCCTCACCACGACGAGGAAGCGGAATCGCGGGTCATCGTCCGCATCCCGGCGAGCCACGTCATTACGCGTGGACGCTCGGCCGACAGATAACGTCCCGGTCCAGGAGTAATCGGATTCATGCGCCGCCGTCGGAGCCGGGGCTACCCGGTCTGCGGGACGCTGGTCCGGGGGTTAACGAAACCGATCTCTTGCGAATCAGTACAGGCATGACACGCGCCGGGCGGCGATGCATCCCCGGCGGTTGAACGGCAACAGGCAAGTCGCAGGTGCAAAGCCAGACTGGTCAGTTTCCCACTACGTCCACACTATACGAGCCGTCTTCGGGTCGCTCAATTACCCGACGCTTGCAGGGCGACCGGTGGTTCCCCTGACAGGTGGTCCCGACCGTGGGGAGCCTCGAAGGTCGGTTGGGGTCCTTTTGGAACCAGGCGTTTCGGATTGATGTCGGTGTGGCTGCGGTAGTAGTGTTCCTTGCAGTGGGCCATGTTGCACGTCTCCGCCACCCCGGGGAGTTGGTAGATCTCCCGCGTGTGCCCCCAGAGATGCTCGAAATCGACGATCCGGCGGTGGTTGCACTTAAAATGTGTGTGATACACCTCGTCGAACCGATAAAGCGTCGTGAACAGGCAGATATCGGCCGTCGTCAGTCGGTCACCGCACAGATACCGCTGGGCTGCGAGCACATCATCCCAGTGCACGAGTGCGTCGAACAGACGATCCACTGCCTCGTCGTACGGCCCCTGCTGCTCTGCAAAGCCACATTTGTAGACCCCGTTGTTGATCGGCGCGTAGATGTCCTCGATGGTCCCACGAACTGTCTCGACCATATCCTCCGGGACCAGGGTGACATCGCGACCGGCAACCGCCTCGAGATCCCGATCGAAGATTTCGATGATCTCGCTGGATTCGTTGTTGACGATCGTCTCCGCCTCTCGGTCCCACAGGACCGGTACGGTAACC
>SKQO01000092.1 GCA_007118975.1 Halobacteriales archaeon
AGCGCGAAGAGGACGATCCGGTTGTCACCGGCGAGGAGGTCGAGGTATGACGGTGACTCCTGAGACGATCGCCCGACACGAACTGATCGGCCTTCCGGTGCGCATTATTGACGCGAAGAATACGGATCTGGTCGGTATCGAGGGTCGGGTTGTCAGGGAGACGACCGGGACGCTCGTCGTTCGTGCAGGGGACGATCCCCTGGGTGATGTCGGGGCGCCCCGGAAGCAAGTGCCCAAGGCTGGTACCACCTTCGCATTCGAGCTGGAAACGGGAGTACGCATCCGTGTGGATGGCAATCGACTCGTCGCCCGACCGGCAAGACGGACGGAAACGTCCGGGAGGTCAGCATGGGTGTAGGCCTCGACGTCCAACAGCCGCCCGAGCCCGAGGACCCGGATTCGTACGACTACGAAACCTGTCCTTTCTACGGCGAGCTCGCGGTACGCGGACAGGTTATCGAGGGACTTGTCGTCTCTAACGACATGGATCGAACGGTCGTCGTCGAACGCGAGTACGACGTGTTCGTCTCCAAGTACGACCGATACATGAAACGCCGCTCGCGCGTCCCGGCACACGTCCCCGGAGTGCTCGAACCACTCCAAGTCGGCGATCGCGTGAAGATCGCCGAGTGCCGACCACTTTCGAAGACAAAATCCCACGTCGTGGTCGAGGTCATTGAGCAGGCAGACGCCGTTGTCGCCGCCGACATCGAGATGCGACACGAGGAGGAGGCGCCATCTGCTGTGGCGAGTGACGAAGGAGGTGAGGAGTAATGCGGGCGCTCAAAGCTGATGTGACCCAGGGACTGTCGAAAGGCTCGCGGCTCACGTGTGCGGACAATACGGGCGCGAGGGAGCTTAATCTCGTGAGCGTTGCAGGGTACGGCGGAACCAAAAACCGTCAGCCCAAGGCGGGGGTCGGGGACAAGATTACTGTCTCCGTCACGCGCGGAACCCCGGAAATGCGCCGGCAGATCCTCGAGGCCGTGATCATCAGGCAGCGTCAACCGATCCGTCGGCCCGACGGCCTGCGGGTCAAATTCGAGGATAACGCCGCGGTCATCATTGACGAGGCAGAGGATCCGCGAGGGACCGAAATTAAAGGACCAATCGCCCGTGAAGTGGCCGAGCGGTACGGCAGCATCGCCAGCGCCGCGACGATGATCATTTAGAATCATGAGCAGCAAACAACCACGAAAACAACGGAAGGCGCAGGAAGCTGCACCGCTGCACAAGCGGCACAAGCAACTGCAGGCACCGCTATCCTCGGAGCTGCGTTCGGAGCACGATCGACGGTCCGTTCGCGTGAATGCCGGCGATACGGTGGAGATTATGCGCGGTGACGATGCCGGTGAGGAGGGCGAGGTCGTGCGGGTCGACATGTCGGCCCCCGCTGTTCACGTCGAAGGTGTCACGGTCGAGAAGGCCGATGGTGAGGAGGTCGCTCGCCCGGTCCACGCGAGTAACGTCCGCGTCACCGCGCTGGATCTCGACGACGAACGCCGTCGCGAGCGCTTGACGGAGGACGAACAATGACGCGACACCAAAAGCGACTGTCGGTGCCGCGTGCGTGGCCCGTCGCGCGCAAGGAAGCCGCATACACGGTCAAGGCGGGGGCAGGCCCCCACGGCGAGGCGGGCGTTCCCCTCGTGATCCTCCTCCGCGACGTGCTCGGATACGTCAACACAGCCCGAGAGGCGTCGATCGCGGTCGACACCGATCAGGTGCAGATCAACGGCAAGACGGCCACCGATCCGGATCGGCCGATCGGGATGTTCGATATCCTGGCGTTCCCGGGGAGAGACGAGTACTACCGGGTGTTCCCCGACGAAGGTGGTCGGCTCTCGCTTACCGCAATCCCCGCCGCATCGGCCGACGGGAAGTTGGCGAAGATTACCAGCAAGCAACAGGTGACTGGCGGTCGCACCCAGCTTGGTTTGCATGACGGCGAGACAATCGCCGTGGATCAGGACGGTGCGGGTACCTATGCACCGGGTGATTCGATCGTACTCGGATTCGACGATGAATCCGTCTTGGCGCATTTCGTCTTCGAGGAGGGCGCCCTGGTCACCGCGGTGGACGGGAAACACGCGGGGCGAATCGGTCATATCGAGCACTTCGAGGTAGTACGGAGCAGCGCGCCGAACACGGTCGTGGTCGACACCGGCGAGGATCGCTTCGAAACGGTCGAGGATTACGTGGTCGTTATCGACGAACAGTTTGTCGACAACGATCACCCCCTCGCGGCCGCGGAGGGCGATGAACAATGAGTGTAGAGTCAGGTTTCCACGAGATGCGAGAGCCCGAGGTCGAGAAGATCGTCGTCCATATGGGTGTAGGCAGAGGCGGCGAGGCTCTCGCACAGGCGGAGGACATTCTAGCTTCCATTACGGCGCAGCGTCCCGTGCAGACGCTTGCGTCCTCGACGGAGCCCACCTTCGGTATTCGGGAGGGCGACCCAATCGGGGCGAAAGTGACCCTCCGCGGCGAGGAGGCCACCGAATTCCTCGAAGACGCCCTTCCGCTCGTGCGGCTTCGCGAGAATCAGTTCGACGAATCCGGGAACGTCAGCTTCGGGATCAACGAGCACACCGATTTCCCGGGTCAGGAATACGATCCCGACATTGGAATTTACGGGCTTGACGTGACGGTGAATCTGGTTCGGCCGGGGTACCGCGTCGCCAAGCGGACGAAGGAGACGCGACCGATCCCCCAGAGCCACCGTTTGACTCCGGGTGATGCGATGACCTATCTGACGGAGCGATTCGACGTGGAGGTAATCGATGAGTGACACGGACGAGGAAGCGGTGGGCGAACACGCAACCAACCGAACCGGAAGCCTACAGGAGTGTCAACGTTGCGAGCGAAAACAGGGGCTGGTCGGCAAGTACGACATTTGGCTGTGCCGGCAGTGTTTCCGCGAAATCGCCCGCTCGATGGGCTTCAAAAAGTATCAGTGAGCATGACGGGTAACGATCCATTCGCCAACGCGCTGTCGGGACTAGACAACGCCGAGCGCGTCGGCCAACTCAGCCATTCGGTCCAGCCCGCCTCGAACGAGATCGGCAACGTCCTCGAGGTGTTGTACGATCGCGGCTATATCGCCGGCTTCGAATACGTCGATGACGGCAAGGCCGGGAAGTTCGAGGTCGAATTACACGGTGCCATCAACGCGTGTGGCGCCGTCAAGCCCCGCTATGCGGTGGGCGGTGACGATTTCGAGGACTGGGAGAAACGGTATCTTCCGGCTCGCGACTTCGGCGCCCTCATCGTTACCACCAGCGAAGGGATCATGAGCCACTACGAGGCTCGATCCGCCGGGGTGGGGGGTCAAATCATCGCGTACGTGTACTGACAATGACAACGATAACGCTGGAGCTCCCGTCGAACGTCACTGCCGAACTCGATCGGTTCGATCTGACGGTGTCGGGACCCGAAGGTGAGGTACGGAGACGGCTGTGGTACCCGGACGTGACCGTTCGGGTGATCGATGAGGCCGTCGTGATCGAAACGGACGCCGAGGACGCGAAATCGCTTGCGACGGTGGGCAGCTTCGAGAGTCACGTGCGTAACATAATCCACGGGGTGCTCGAGGGCTGGGAGTACGAGATGGAAATCTTCTACTCTCACTTTCCCATGCAACTGTCCGTCGAGGGCGACGAGGTACTCATCGAGAATTTCCTCGGTGAGCGAGCGCCACGACGCACGGGAATCCACGGCGATACGGAGATCCAAGTCGACGGTGAGCGAGTCCTTCTTCGCGGACCGGATAAGGAGGCAGTCGGCCAGACGGCCGCGGACATCGAGCAGCTCACTCGGATCCGTGACAAGGACGAACGCGTCTTCGATGACGGCATCTACATCACGGAAAAACCTACTGGAGGTGAGCCAGCATGAGTGACGATCCAGAAGACGGTCACGAGGATCAACTCCTCGCTATCAGCGGTGTGATGGAGACCACGGCGGAGGCTCTCCGCGAGGCTGGCTTCGAAACGCCCGACGACATCCGCCGCGCAAGTCAAGCCGAACTTGCCGAGGTGGAAGGGATCGGCAACGCCCTGGCGGCCAGGATCAAGGCCGACGTGGGCGACCTCGACGTCGATGAGGATGCGGTCGATCCCGGGGCGGATGCGGAACCGGAAGCCGACGAAGAACCGGACGAGACCGAAGAAGAAGTCGGAGCGGCCGTCGACCCGACGGATCTCACACAGATTAGTGGGGTGGGAGAGTCGAAAGCCGAAGACCTTCGCGTGGCCGGCTTCGAAACGATCGGCGACATCCAGGCAGCGAGTCAGGACGAGCTTACGGAGATCGAAGGCCTGGGGAACGCGTTGGCCGCACGCATCAAGGCCGACGTCGACACGCTCGAAATTGACGAATCAGTCGAGGCAGCACTTGAAGAGGAGGAGCCGCCTGCGGAGGACGTCGCGACGGAGTTGCGCCCGCGGGTCGAGGTGGACGTTTCGCCGTCACTGAGCGAAACGGAGGCTCGCTTGCTCGGTGAGCGAGCCAGAATTCGCCAGCCCTCGTTCACCCGACAGGATCAGCACATGAAACAGCGTGTGTCGAGCTCATGGCGGGCTCCCCGTGGCACACACTCCAAGCGACGCAAGGGGGTGAAGGGGAAAGGCGCGAGTGTAGACGCGGGATACCGCGGCCCTGCAGCTGCACGCGGTCGCCATCCCAGTGGCTTCGAGGAGGTCCTCGTCGAACGGCCTGCCGATCTCGAGGAGATCAATCCCGATCGAGAAGCGGTGCGCATCGCGGGCGGTGTCGGTGACCGAAAACGCGAGCGTATCGAAGAGACGGCGGAAGATCGGGAAATCAAGGTATTGAACCCGACCTACATCGAGGTGGAGGTGAACGAATCATGACGGATCTACGGGCCCAACGTCGACTCGCTGCCGACGTCCTTGACGTCGGTCAGAATCGGGTATGGTTCGATCCGGACGAACAGGGCGAAATCGCCGAGGCGATTACGCGAGAACAGATCCAGGAATTGGTCGAACTGGATATCATCCGTGCACGGTCCGCAAGCGGTAATAGCCGTGGCCGTGCCCGGGAACGAAACGAGAAACGCTCCTACGGTCACCGCAAAGGTCCGGGGTCCCGGAAAGGGACAGCGGGCGCTCGCGAGGATCGGAAAGAGGCGTGGACGGACGCAATCCGCGCCCAGCGCCGAAAGTTGCGGGAGCTCCGGGACAAGGGTGAGCTCACGCCCGCCCAGTACCGAGAGCTCTACCGCATGGCCGGCGGAGGCGAGTTCCATAGCGTCCGATACATGCTGACGTACATCGACCAGGAGTTCGGTGAGCCATAATGGCGACAGGACCACGTTACAAGGTGCCCATGCGGCGCCGCCGGGAGGTACGTACTGATTATCATCAACGGCTCGGATTGCTCAAATCGGGCGATTCCCGACTGGTGGCGCGCATCAGCAACAGCCACGTGACGGCTCAACTGATCGCCACGGGCAGGGATGGCGATCGAACGATCGCCAGCGCCCATTCGACCGATCTCCCGGAGTACGGGTGGGAAGCACCGACCGGTAATTTACCGGCGGCCTACCTGACCGGCCTCCTGGTCGGCGTCCGCGCCGTCAACGACGGTCTGGATCGAGCGGTGCTCGACATCGGGCTCCACACTGCGACGCCGGGTGGTAAGGTGTTTGCCGTCCAGGAAGGCGCAATCGATGCGGGGCTCGAAATCCCACACAACGACGACGTCCTCGCCCCATGGGAGCGGACCCGTGGGGAGCACATCGCCGAATACGCGGCCTCGCTAGAGGAGCCACTGTATTCGGGGACCTTCGATGCGAGTGACCTGCCGGCACATTTCGACGAGACACGCGAACGTATCCTCGAGGAGGTGGACACATGAGCCACGCCGAGGACGGGTGGGTTCCGAAAACCCGCCTGGGACGGATGGTGCAGGCGGGCGAAATCGAAACGATGGAGCAGGCGTTGAACTCCGGTCTCCAGCTGAAGGAGACGGAGATCGTCGATCGGTTGCTTCCTGGTCTCGAAGACGAGGTGCTCGATATCAACATGGTACAACGGATGACCGACTCCGGGCGCCGCGTCAAGTTTCGATGTGCAGTCGTCGTGGGCAACCGGGACGGGTACGTCGGCTATGCGGAGGGACGCGACGACCAAGTCGGCTCCGCCATCCAGAAGGCCATCGGTATCGCCAAACGGAACATCATCAACGTCGATCGGGGGAGCGGTTCCTGGGAGGACCGCACCGATCGGCCACACTCGCTGGCACGCCGAACGAAGGGAAAGGCCGGAAGTGTGACAGTCGAACTCATTCCCGCGCCAAACGGGCTCGGGCTCGCTGCTGCACCGACCGTCCGTCACATCCTCGAGCTGGCTGGGATCGAGGACGCCTGGACCAAGAGTTACGGGAACACGCGAACGACGCCGAACCTCGGCAAGGCGACGTTTATCGCCTTGCAGAACTCGTCGCAATCGCGCGTCCCACGACACGCCCGCGACGTCGCGGAGGTGACAGAGTGATGCGCGCGATCGTCCAGCTCCGTGGCGAAGTCAACCTCGATTACGACCTCGAGGAGACGCTCCGACTGCTCAATCTCGGCCGGGTCAACCATTGTACGTTCGTTCCCGAGACGGATGCCTACGAGGGCATGGTTCAGCGGGTTGCGGAAGTCACCGCGTTCGGGGAACCGAGCGAAGAGGTCGTCGCGGAACTCATCACCCGTCGCGGGCAACCGACAAAAGGTAACGAGGATATCGATGATGAGTGGGTTGCCTCGGAGACCGAGTACGGCTCCGTAGACGAGCTTGCTGCGGCCCTGGTGGCAGAAGAGACGACGTTGCAGGAAGCCGGCTTACGGCCCACGCTTCGTCTTCATCCACCCCGAGGCGGGCACGACGGCATCAAAAAATCACGTACGAACGGCGGCGCGCTCGGGGCACACGAGAACGACGCGATCGACGAGCTTCTGTATTCGATGCGATAACGATGACGAGCAAAAAACGACGACAACGTGGATCGAACACGCACGGCGGCGGCACGCACAAAAATCGACGCGGGGCCGGTAACCGGGGAGGTCGCGGGCGTGCCGGTCGAAAGAAACACCGGATGCACAACTTCGAGTCGGTCGGCAAACACGGATTCACGCGACCCCCGGAGACCCGGCCAACCGTTGCAGAGGTCGACCTTCAGCGCCTCGACGAGGATATCCATCTCCTCGTGGAGGACGGTCTGGCGGAGGAGACCGAGGATGGATATCGAATCGACGCCGCGACTGTGGCAGATCCGTCGGCCGATGTTGATATCGTCAAGGTACTGGGGGATCCCAATTTGCGACACACGCTGACGGTCGAGGCTGACGCGTTTTCCGATAGCGCGGCGGCGCGGATCGAAGCGGCCGGCGGCGAGGCCGTGCGGACCGAACAAGCCGCAGACGACGCCGCGGAGTAACGACTGATGGGCTGGAAGGAAACAGCGGAACCGGTCCTGGCACGGATGCCAGGTATCACCCGGCCGGGCGGACACGTCGCGTTCAAGCGGAAGCTGGCGTGGACGGCGGGCGTGCTCATCGTCTACTTTTTCCTCACGAACATTTTCCTCTACGGAATGGAGGGGGAAGGAGGCGACCCGTTCGGGGGATTCCGCTCCATTCTGGCGGGGGAACAGGGTACTATCATGCAGGTCGGCATCGGGCCGATCGTCACGGCATCGATCGTGATGCAGTTGATGTCGGGGGCGGATTTGCTCGGCCTCGATACGAACGATCCTCGTGATCAGGTGCTCTACCAGGGGATGCAGAAGCTGCTGGTGATCGTCATGACTGCCCTGACCGCCTACCCGATGGTGTTCATGGGGGGCTTCCTTCCGGCCAGCGAAGGTCTGGCTGCCCAGCTCGGGATTTCCGTCGGGATGCTCCAGTGGTTGATCTTCACCCAGGTGCTCATCGGCGGCATCATCATCCTGTTCCTCGATGAAGTCGTCAGCAAGTGGGGGATCGGAAGCGGCATCGGGCTGTTCATTATCGCCGGGGTCAGCCAGCGCATGCTGGGTGGCATCTTTTCCTGGCCCGGACTGGGGGAACGTGGCATTCTCGTCAGCTGGTTCGATCTTATCACCGGTCGAACCGAGCGGCCGTCGTTGCTCACGCTCGATGGTGTCCAGGAGATTCTGATCGGCGAGGGGCACCTGCTCGCGATCTTTACGACGCTGCTCATCTTCGGGATCGTCGTATATGCGGAATCGGTACGAGTCGAGATTCCACTCAGTCACGCCCGAGTTCGAGGGGCACGTGGTCGGTTCCCCGTTAAGCTCATCTACGCGAGCGTCCTGCCGATGATCCTCGTGCGAGCCTTGCAGATGAACGTCCAGTTCATGGGACAGATCCTGAACAGTCGGATGGGGGAGAACATGCCGGCGCTCCTCGGTCAGTACGACGGCGACGGCAATCCAGTAAGCGGCTTTTTCTACTACACAAATCCGATCATGCGCCCACAAGAGTGGATGTGGTGGCTCGCTGAGGGGCCCACTCAGCCACTCTGGATGGTTGGGGCACGTGTATCCGTCGACTTGACAGTCATGATCGTCGGTGGGGCCATCTTCGCGATCTTCTGGGTCGAAACGACGAACATGGGACCGGAGGCAACGGCCCAACAGATCCAACGCTCCGGCATGCAGATCCCCGGATTCAGACAGAACGTCGGGGTTTACGAGAAAGTGCTCGCCCGCTATATCCCGCAGGTGACAATTCTCGGTGGCGCACTCGTCGGGCTTCTCGCAGTCATGGCGAACATGCTCGGGACAATCGGCGGCGTGACCGGCGAGGGTCTGCTCCTGACCGTCTCCATCACGTACAAGCTGTACGAGGAGATCGCCGAGGAGCAGTTGATGGAGATGCATCCGATGATGCGGCAGATGTTCGGGCGAGAGTGACCCCGCCGGGTCTCCTCCTGTTGTAACAGTCTCAATTTATGTAATATATGAATTGACGTGAGAGACCTTCTATGCCTCAATCAGGAGTCGCTCAATACGGTTGAAGTAGTTCG
The DNA here is from genome assembly GCA_007118975.1 of Halobacteriales archaeon. Lineage (GTDB taxonomy): Archaea > Halobacteriota > Halobacteria > Halobacteriales > SKNY01 > SKNY01. Next base: position 9,039 of record SKQO01000092.1, read on the forward strand.
ACAGGGGATTTTATTTGGTCACTCTGCCAATGTTTGTGAAAAGTGACGATTTGGGGATACGACATTCCAACTGACTTGGGTTCAAGGGGTTTCAATCCAAAGCAATCTCGAATCCCCATGTGCCGACATCTCCATATTGGTTCTCGATGCGATAGGTGCCCGTTGGGGGACAAGCCCCCTCGAATGCGGACTCATGACCGACGACCGCGTATCGCTGTTCCAACCGATCTCTCGGTTCCAGCTCCGTTGTCACGTCAATGTCATCGACCACGATCCCCTCGACGCGGCGACATCCCGCCGAGTCTACCAGATTATCCTCGACCATGCCTTCCGTCCCAATACGTAATGTATCCGGCGTCGTCCAGGTACTTGGGAAGGCAAATTCCGTGTGGGAACTGACTCCACGTCACGACCGAGTTCGAAGTATTCTCGACTCCGATGTCCAGTGTCGCCATTTCCGTTTCCGACAGACGATCACTGATAACGCCAATTTCGAAGGCCAGCGAGTCCAGGTCCTCATCCACGGAGCCGAGGGATAGTGTTCATTCTTCGGTGTCGGGCCCATTGTTATCATTATCATCATCGTCGCCGCCTCCTATCTCACCAAAACAACCGGCAGTGATCGGTAGACCCGAACCCGCCACGACGGCGAGGAACCGCCGACGGTGTGTCATGCTATCGAAACAGATGCGATGAATCTGTAATAGGATTCCGCTCTATCAAATGGTCATTGTACCCTTTTGCTGGGGTGTAGCTCCATTATCTCTGTATCTGAAGTGATTGTCACTGACACCTGGTATACCAATAATTGGATACATCTTGTGGAATTTGTTGTCCGATCTACCGCGGCGTCATTCGTAGTCAAATCCTGATGAATAAACAGGATGTATACATTACTAATTGCCTGATCGCCGTCTGACAGAGAGTCTCTTCACACGTGATCTGCCCCCTGTCGGTCCTGTTCGAAGCTGATACCTTCCTATCAATCAGCCGGTAGCGTCGGTCAACCGACCCAATTTGGAATTTGATGTGCAGTACGCTTCTTGGTTCAGGACAAATGTTCGTTAACGACGCCGTTGACCTCGTGCAGTAAAGCGAGGAGATCACTCTCAGCGTGTACTCGATACCGTTCTGGAGAGGAGTGTTCAACTGGTTCGAGCACGTCCAAGGCAAGCAATAAATCGAGGTGAGTGTACACGGATTGGCGACTGACGCCCGCTTCGGCGGCGAGTGCTGACTTCGTGAATTCGGCTCTCGGAAGTGCGTCCATGAGCGCGTCAAGGATGAACCCGACGCTCTCGTTCTGAACGAGAATGCGCCACCCACTCGGGTAATTATCGCGTAGGTGGTCCATCGACACGTCGTCGATCTCGTTTACAGGCAAATTTTCACTTGTCATGATCCATCAGGAAGATTGGTGCTTGGTGATCGTCTCTTAGACGTGCTGTATGTTAAATCCATTGAACATTCAATTAAACCCAGATTGAAAAGGATTGGGTATATGAATGAGTACAGGACCAAATGGAATAGAGTGTCGGACGCCGCTGGCAAGCTCATTTGGAAGTTTGCCCGTCGTCACTCATGGGGCTCGCCTATCCCTGCCGAGCAATTAGTTCGACTATCGGCCGGGTCTGAAGACCATGATGAAATGGCCTGGGTACTCGAAAACACCGTACTTGAGCTCCCCTTTGTCACACGAGATTCGGACGGTATATCCATTCCAAACGGGCAGGACGCTCATGTTGAGACGGCGAACTGGTTACGGGACGAGACGGACCTTGATGATTTTGTCATTAGGGCAACGATGTCCCGGCTTCCACCGGAGTGGCCAGATGATGGATGATTTCTCAAACCGACAGATCTTGAAGGTGTAAGTTCCGCGGGGGCCGCTCCACAGTTCAATGATGATGGAGTGTCTGAGACGATTCGGTCAGTCGAAAATCCTCCCTGGGTACCCAATGGGGCCCCGATAACGGATGATGCGGCAGATGTTCGGAAGAGAGTAACGCAGCTTCGGCTTGACGTCTTTTGATTTCGTGGGAGCGTCTCCGAAATGGCCGTTCGGTGGGCCGGCGAAGTGATCCCTGAGAAACCTAACAGTAGAGATAATGGTTGAGTATTCCTGAAAGGTACACGACACGAATCGTTCAGCACGCCGGGATGGATTCGCAGGATCTAAGCTTCCGAATCAGCCATTCTCTAGACTCTTGCCACAGCACGTCTCGAAGATCGGAGCCCCGTCCAGCGATGAGCGGTCGTGGAACAAGGTATATTTGGTAGTAACCAACATCATCCATGGAGGAAAACGACACGTTCGATCCTGAAACCACGAAAGCGCGTGAGGTGGCCGCAGAGGCCGGACAGGACCCGACAGACTTTCTCTCCTTGCTTCCTCACTACTACCGCGGAGAGGTCGGACAGATGTCTACGAGGGTTAGTCGTCTCGATCAATCGATCGATTGGGCCATCGGTGCTATCGTTGCAATGCTCGCGCTGTCGTTTGCGTCACCGGACAGCCCGCCGTACTTTTTATTAATCGGCATGCTGGCGCTCATGATCTTTCTCCTGTTCGACGTCAGACGCTATCGATCGTTCGACGCTGCCCGGTCCCGGGTTCGACTGATCGAGGAGAACGTCTTTGCAAACGCGTTCAATCCGGAAGGAACGGTGCATCGAAAGTGGCGAGCAGAGCTCGCCGACGATCTCCGAAAACCGACTCTGAAGGTCACGACCCGTGAGGCTATGACCCGCCGATTACGTCGGGTCTATTTTCCGCTCTTGAGCGTCTTGCTCGTCGCGTGGTTCTTTCGGATTACCGTCTTCGTGCCGGGCGAACACTGGAACGAGACCGCAGCGGTCCCGGGTATACCTGGATACACTATCGTCATCCTTGTTGCCCTTTTTTACCTTTGCACTTTGGTAGTCACGATCTGGCCGACACCCAGGCAAGCCAAGGGAGAATATCACGGAGTAGAACCTGGGGATTGGAAGGCGAACAAGTAGGTCCGGAAAAGATGTCACACAATCCTTCAGAAAATCGAATGGCCCGCCGTATATTTCATATGTTTGATCGGAACGTGCCCTTCGTGTGTTTGTGATTTTGCCGGGTTTAGCCTCTATGCCCAGACTACTTTTGACAACTCCCGGAGAGACCGGCAGTTACTGCCATAACTGCTTGAGTGTTGATAGCGCGCTTTTCACGTTCTGGTGATTGGATTACCCCCGTTTCGCTGGTATCGTCCATCCGAAAGAGAGGTGTCCAACTCGGTCGCAGAATCGGACAGGCAACTCGCAGCCTGTTCTTCAGCCGTGTCAATAATCCCAGGCGAGCTCAATCATGTACACGTCGCATGCGAAGCGCAACAAGATTGGATCAAGGGATCGCGATGCCGAGTCCGCTCACCTATAAGCTCCTAAACGCTCCGACGGAGCACTTTTCGACAGTCCAGGTCGACCCTCAGCCACGGGCTCGTCAGCCCTCGTCGATTGACGTTGTGAGGCTGACGACGGTGGCCGGGTACAGTCCAAGGATGTGACAGTCTCGGATACCGCCCACAACCTATTGGAGGGAGCAGGACGGGCAGGAGTGCTTGGCGGATGTCGTCCTCATCGATAGCGCCCGTACCCCGCACGGGACCCTGCTCGGTTCGCTCTCCGAGGTCTCAGCCATCGACGGATTCCTGACCCGCCCCCAATGTTCCCGGCGATCGGATCGACTGGGTAAGCCTAGGCAACGCCATCCAGGCTGGGATCGGAGGGGTCCCCGCCCGGCAAGCCGTCGTCGCGTCGGCGCTGCCCGATGGGGTGCCGGCGACGACCCTCAACGAGCCGTCGGGATCCGGCTTGCGCGCCATCGGCCTCGCGGCGGACCGGATCGCGGCCAAGACGCGCGTCCGAGGCCCTGTCGGGCGGGTTCGAATTGATGCCGAAAAGCGCCGTGGCTCCTGCCGGAGCTTCGCTCGGGGAAACGCCACGGCGACGTAACACTCAAGGACTCCATGATCATCGACTCGCTTTGGGACGTCTTACTCGAAATCCACATGGGAGAGATCACCGAGTGGCTCGTCGATCGGGCGGGATCGGAGTACGACCTCTCTAGAGAGCGCCAGGGCCGCTACGCCCTCGAGAGCCACAGACGGCGGCCGACCCCATCGAGGAAGGCGTCTACGATCCGAGATAGTGCCTGTCGAGACCGAGGATGGGACGGTCGACGGGGACGATGGGCCGCGGCCGGAGGTGAGCATGGAGGCCCTCGCGAAATTGCCGCGCGTGTTTCGCGACCAGGGATCCATCCGGCGGCCAACGTCTCGAAACTCACAGATGCCGCCACGCCAATACTCCTCTCCGACGCCGTGGAGGCGGCGGAGGATGGCTTCGAACCGGTTGCCAGCCTCGGCGACTACGCCGTCGCGTATCGGCCCCCCGCGAAGTTCAACGAGGTGGTTGGCGACGTCATCGAGAAACGGCTAGACCGGTCCGGACTCGCGGTTACCCACCGGGCGCCTACTGGGTCAACGAGGCGTTTGCCGCCCAATCGGTCTACGTAATGGAGCGGCGGGGGATCCCTCGCGAAGGGGCGATCGCGTACGGCCACCCCATCGACAGCTCTGGCAGCATGCTCACGGCCTCGCTGACCCACCAGCTCCAGCAGGCTGGTCTGAACTACGGGATCGTCGGGACGAGCAGCGCCGGGGGCTGGGCGATCATGGCGCTATGGAAGCGCTGAAGGACTGTGCCTAACGAACCGCGGGCTACTCGTCGAGGAGCAGGAGATCCGGAGATTCGAGGTGCTCGATGACGGTGTTGACGAACCGGGCGGCGTCGGCACCATCGACGACGCGGTGGTCGATGCTGATCGAAAGCGGCAACGTCGTTCGCGCGACGATGTCTCCGTCGACGACCCGCGCCCGCTCCGCGATCTCCCCCAACCCGAGGATGGCAACCTCGGGGTAGTTGATGATCGGGGTGCTGTGCGTGCCACCGATGCGGCCGTAGTTCGTTACGGTGAACGTCCCGTCCTGCATCTCCTCGCGCTCGATCGTGCGATCCCGCGCTCGATCGGCCAGATCAGCAAGCTCACGGGCTATCGCCAGGAGTCCCTTCTCGTCGACGTTTCTAATGACGGGGACCATCAACCCCGCATCCGTCGCGACGGCGATCCCGATGTGAAAGACCCGCCGGAGGACGATCTCCTCGGCTTCCTCGTCGAGGTGTGAGTTCAGGAGCGGATGGTCCTTCAACCCGGCGACGACGGCCTTGAGCACGAAGGGCATGTACGTGAGCGTGCCGTCCTCGGCGGCGGCATGCGGTTTCAACCGCTCCCGCATCGCGACGAGGTCCGTGACGTCCGCCTCATCGTGATGACTGACATGGGCTGTCGCGGCCGTCGCCCGCTGCATCTGCTCGCCGATCGTCCGGCGGACGCCCCGGTAGGGGATCCGTTCGTCGTCCGGTTCGGCCTCCTTCGCGGCCGGTTGCGTGTTGGCCCCGTCCAACGCCTCCTCGCGCTCCGCGTAGACCTGCACCTGTTCGGGGGTGATGAACCCATCCTCGTCGAGGGGTACGGCGTCGATGTCCACCCCCTTCTCGCGGGCCACGCGGCGGGCGGCCGGCGTCGCTCGGGTGCGGCGACGGCCGGTCTCCCCCTCGTCCTCGGCTTCGGCCTGGCCGTCAGGGTCGACTGGCGTCTCCTCGATCACCTCCTCGTCTTGGAAGTCGATGACGCGGCCGCCGGACTCCCGCTCATCTGTCGTCGCCTCCTCGCTGTTGGGGGAGCCATCCTCGACGTCGAAGGTGACGATCACCTCGTCCACCGCGACGAACTCGCCCTCCTCGGCGAGCAACTCCCGGACGGTCCCCTCGACCGGCGAGGGGATCTCGACGAGGGCCTTGTCGGTCTCGACCTCGACGATGGGCTGATCCTCGGTGACCGTATCTCCGGGTTCGACCAGCCAGTGTACGACCTCGCCTGCCGCGAGCCCTTCCCCCAGGTCGGGAAGGCCGAACTCGTAGGGCATTTAGAAGGCGTGCACCTCCCGAATGGCGTCCATGATACGCGTGTCCTCGGGCATGTAGAAGTCCTCGAGTTGGGCCAGCGGGACGGGGACGTCGAAGCCGGTGACCCGGGCGATCGGGGCCTCCTGGTACAGGAGGGATCCCTCCTGGATGCGTGCGGTTACCTCGCCCGCGAGCCCGCCCGTCTTTGGGCCCTCGTGGACGACGACGCCCCGTCCGGTCTTCTCGAAGGATGCCACGATCGCGTCGGTATCCATCGGCGAGAGGGTCCGCAGGTCGACGACCTCGACGTCGATATCCTCCGACGCCAGCTCATCGGCCGCATCGAGCGCCGGTCGGGTCATGGCTCCCCACGTAAACACGGAGACGTCGCTGCCCTCCCGCCGAATCGACGCGTCGCCGATCTCGATGGTGAACGGCTCCTCCGGGACCTGCTGTCGGGTGGCGCGGTAGATGCGCTTGGGCTCAAGGAACACCACGGGGTCTGGATCGCGAATCGCGGCGATGAGCAACCCCTTCGTGTCGTGGGGCGTACTCGGCACGACGACCTTCAGCCCCGGCTCGTGGGCGTAGAACGCCTCCTTGCTCTCGGAGTGATGTTCCGGCGCCTTGATGCCCCCGCCGTAAGGGGAGCGGACGACCATCGGACACGTATATTGCTCTCGCGAACGCGTCCGCAGGCGCGCGGCGTGAGAGACCAACTGGTCGAATGCCGGGTACATGAACCCGGAGAACTGGATCTCGGGGACCGGCCGTAGGCCGTAGGCGGCCATGCCGATGGCCGCCCCCACGATACCCGATTCGGCCAATGGGGTGTTGATCACGCGGTTCTCACCGAACTCCTCGTACAATCCCTCGGTCGCACGAAACACCCCGCCGGCCTGTCCGACATCCTCGCCCATGACCAGGACCCGGTCGTCCCGTTCCATCTCGGTCCGGAGCCCGTCCTGGACCGCCCCGACGAGCGTGAGATCCTGCGTCGCGCTCATGATCGGAGTTCCTCGTCGCCGTATCGGTCGCGAAGCGCCTCGAGATAGGCCCCCTGCTTGCGGAGCTCCTCGGTCGGGGTTTCGAAGACGAACTCGAACATATCGGCGGGCTCCGGCTCAGGATCGTCCCCGAACCGCCCCACGGCGCCGTCGATTTTCTTCTCGATTGCCGCCTCGATCTCCTCCAGCCGGTCGTCGTTGAGCAGGTCGCGATCCCTGAGGAAGGCCTCGAAGCGGGTGAGTGGGTCCAACCGTCGCCACTCCTCTACCTCGGCCTCGTCACGGTACGTCGAGGGGTCGTCCGCGGTCGTGTGTGCCCCGTATCTGTACTGAACGGCCTCGATCAGCGTGGGGCGGGGCTCCCCCGGGTCCTCCGCCTTCGCCTTCTCGATGGCATCCCGGGTCGCCCGGTACATCGCGAGCGGGTCCATACCGTCGACCTGGATTCCCTCGAAGCCGTAGGCGTGAGCCTTCTGGGCGAGGGTGTCCGTCGCGGTCTGGCGCTCGCGAGGAACCGAGATGGCCCACTGGTTGTTGTGACAGATGAAGACGGCGGGGACGTCGAAGACGCCGGCGAAGTTCAACCCCTCGTGGAAATCGCCCTCGCTGGTGGCCCCGTCGCCGAAATGACAGACGACGGCGACGTCGTCGCCCTGCAGCTTCGCGGCCCATGCCGTCCCGGTCGCGTGGGGGATCTGGGTCGCGATCGGGATCGCGAGTGGGAACACGTTGGTCCCCTTGACGGCGGCGCCGCGCTCGTCGCCAGACCAGTACCGGAGGATCGAGGGGAGGTCGACCCCCCGGACGTAGTTGTATCCATGTTCGCGATAGCTCGAGAACGACCAGTCCCCCTCGTCGGTGGCGTAGGCGCTCCCTATCTGGGCGCCTTCCTGGCCGGCGAGCGGGGGGAACGTGCGCAGCCGGCCTTGGCGTTGCAGGTTCACCGCCCGTTCGTCGAACCGGCGCATGACCCGCATGTCGCGGTACATCCCGACGAGCGAGTCATCGTCGAGATCGGGCACGGTCGCACTCTCTATGACTTGCCCCGATTCGTCGAGAATACGTACACGATCGTCGGGGCTGGGAACCTGAAAGGCGCTCATGGTTTTGTTCGAGGGAGGGCCCGTTCCGCCGTCCTCGTGACGGTGGTGGACAGGCCACTCCTTAGAACTTACCACGGCAAAAACAAAACAATTATGCCGATAACCGGGATGTTGAACGAATGTTTGTGTATCTGATTTAAAATTGTGCAAACTACACATACGATCGGATCGGTGGCGAAGCGGGAAACCGTCCAGGCTGGCAAACAGGTAAACCAACCGAGCACTAAGACCTGAAGGACCACACCGAACGGGCGCAGGTCCGGCCCTCGCAGGGTGGCTCGAACCGGACGCCAGCGCGGTGACACACCATGAACTTCGAGGAATCCCAGGAACGAGCGATGGTCCGATCGACGGCCGCGGAGGTCGCCGCCGAGTACGGTCCGGACTACTGGCACGAAAAGGAGGAGGCCAACGAGTTCGCCGAGGGGTTCTGGGACGAGCTCGCCGCCGCGGGCTTCCACGGCCTGCTGGTTCCCGCGGAGCACGGCGGGGCCGGCATGGGCATGGGCATGATGGGGCTGGCGATGGAGACCCTGTGTGCTGAGGGTTGCGGGATGGCCGGGACGTGGTATCTCGTTGTCACAGGCGGGATGGCCGCGGTCGGCATCGAGGCCTACGGGACGCCCGATCAGAAGGATCGATATCTACCGGATATCGCCGACGGCGACCGACATTTTTCGATCGGCATCACCGAGCCGGAGGCAGGTACGAACACGCTCAACGTCGCCACCCGGGCCGAGCGCGACGGCGACGAGTACGTCCTCAACGGGAACAAGGCGTGGATCACGTTCTCGGACCGCGCCGACGACATGATCCTGGTCACCCGAACCACGCCTCGCGAGCAGGTCGACCGCGGCACCGACGGGATCACGCTGTTCATCGTCGACATGGACAATCCCGGGATCGAGGTCTCACCGATCCCCAAACACGGGATCAACTACTCGAGGTCCTGCGAGGTGTTCATCGACGACGTCCGGGTGCCCGCGGCCAGCATCCTGGGCGAGGAAGGTGATGGCTGGTGGGCACTCGTGGAGATGTTGAACCCCGAACGTATCGGCTTTGCCGCCGCCGCGACGGGAATTGGCAAACTCGCCGCCCACACGGCGATCGAGTACGCCAACGAACGAGAGGTGTTTGACGCCCCGATCGGCACCCACCAGGCCGTCTCGTTCCCGATCACGAAGGCGTACGCCAGGATGGAAGCGGCGGCGTTGATGCGTGAGAAGGCCGCCTGGCTGTACGATCGAGGGGAGGACTGCGCCTACGAGACGAACGTCGCGAAAGCCACCGCCGTCGAAGCCGGCATCGAGGCGGTCAAACAGTCGATGCAGGCCTTCGGAGGCTGGGGGTACGCTCGTGAGTACCACCTCGAACGGTGGTGGCGGGAGATCAACCTCACCCGATTGGCCCCAGTCACCCAGCAAATGGCGTACAATCATATCGCCCAACAACTGGGGTTCCCCCGGTCGTACTGATGGTCGAGATCAGCGTTCCGGACGACGTCACCCCAGAACAGGCTCAAGCCATCGGAAAGGCCTTCTCCGCCCACCTCAAGCGGGACGTCTCGATCGTTACCGAGAGCGGCGACCCCCTCGAGGAGGTCGGGTGGGATGGGGAGCGGGACTCCTCCTCGACCCCCGGCAACGAAGGCGACCTGACTGACCGGGAACACCAACTTCGCGAGGAGATCGCGGACATCTTCGAGGGCGGCCCGGAGAAGTACAAGTCACGACTCGAGGAGGAGGGCAAGCTCTTCGTCCGCGACCGGCTCGACCTCTGGTTCGACGACGGACTGCACTTCGAGGACGGGCGGTTCGCCGAGTTCGACGCAGAAGATCGCCTGCCGGCCGACGGCTTGCTCACGGGGGCGGCATCATTCGACGGTCGCGATGTCCACTTCATGGCCAACGATTACACCGTAAAAGCTGGCAGCATGGCCGAGAAGGGCGTCGAGAAGTTCCTTCGGATGCAAGAGCGCGCCCTCGACACCGGTCGGCCGATCCTCTACCTCATGGACTCCTCCGGCGGACGGATCGACCAGCAGACCGGCTTTTTCGCCAACCGGGACGGCATCGGGAAGTTTTACTACAACCACTCGATGCTCTCCGGGCGGGTCCCGCAGATCTGCGTGCTCTATGGTCCGTGTATCGCCGGAGCCGCCTACACGCCCGTCTTCGCGGATTTCACCGTCATGGTCCGGGGGATGTCCTCAATGGCGATCGCCTCACCTCGGATGGTCGAGATGGTCACCGGCGAGGAGATCGACCTCCATGCTCTCGGAGGGCCAGACGTCCATGCCCGGCATTCGGGGAGCGCCGACCTCGTCGCCGAGGACGAGGAACACGCACGCGACCTCGTCGCCCAGCTGATCACGTACCTCCCGGACAACAGCGACGAGCACCCGCCCCGCGAACCCGCCAGAGCACCAGCGGAATCCCCGGCTGGGATCGACCGGGTGATCCCCGCGGAACCGCAGAAGGCCTACGACATGTTCGACGTCGTCGACCGCGTCGTCGACGCCAGTTCCGTCCTCGAACTGCGCCCGGAGTACGGGCCGGAGATCGTGACGGCCTTTGCCCGCATCGACGGCCGGGCAGTCGGTATCGTCGCGAACCAGCCGAACCGCCGGGCCGGAGCGATCTTCCCCGACGCCGCCGAGAAAGCGGCCCAGTTCATCTGGACGTGTGATGCGTACAACATCCCGCTGCTGTACTTGTGTGACACGCCCGGGTTCATGGTCGGCTCCCAGGTCGAAAAGGAGGGAATCCTCGAACAGGGCAAGCGGATGATCTACGCGACCTCGGTGGCGACGGTACCCAAGCAGTGTGTGATCGTCCGGAAGGCCTACGGGGCAGGTATCTACGCGATGTCCGGGCCGGCGTACGATCCCCAGTCGACGATCGGGTTGCCGTCGGGCGAGATCGCCATCATGGGTCCGGAGGCGGCGATCCAGGCCGTCTACGCCCGCAAGTTGGCAGCCATCGCGGACGAGGAGGAACGCGCGGAAACCGAGCGCGAGCTCCGTGCGGAGTTCCGGGATGATATCGACGTCAAGCGCATGGCCAGCGAGGTCGTCATCGACGAGATTGTTCCCCCGAGCGAGCTCCGAAATGATCTCGAAGCCCGCTTCGCGTTCTACGAGACCGTCAACAAGGACCTGCCCGACAAAAAACACGGCACCGTGCTGTGACGACAACGCATGACAGGACTGTACTACGAGGACTTCGAGGTGGGAGAAACGATCGAACACGGGAAGCGCCGAACGATCAGCGAGAGCGACAATCAGCGGTTCTGCGACTTGACGATGAACCAGCAACCGTTACACCTCGATGCCGTGTTCGCCGGCGAAACGCAGTTCGGCGAGCGCCTTGTCAACGGCCTCTTAACGATGAGTCTCGCGGTCGGACTGGGCATCCCGGATATGACCGACGGGACCATCGTCGCGAACCTGGGCTATGAAAACGTCGAACACCCCACCCCAGTCTTCCACGGGGACACCATCCGCGCACAGTCGACGGTCACCGACAAGCGCGAGACCAGCGAGGGCGATCGTGGCGTGGTCACGATCCACGTGGAGGCGTTTACCGTCCCGATGGAGCCAGCTGAGGAGGGAAGGCTCGTGTGTTCCTTCGACCGGACCGTCCTCTCGCTGAAGCGCGAACAGGCCGACTGAGCGGCCACCACAAGATCATGACCGAATCACTGGACGACCTTCGACCGTATCGCCTAGGGAACCGAGCCCGGCGTTCGTCGAGGCGACGAACGTCAAGGCGTTCATGGACGAGTACGACATCGACGACCCCCCGGTGAACCACGTTCCGGGGTAGACTGGTTCTGGGACGCGGTCGTCGACTACTTCGGCATCGAGATTTACGGGGGCACGACGCCGTTCGCCACGATAGCGATGGCCCGCAGTTCACCCGCTGCTACCCCGAGGGGAAGTCAACCTCGCGCACAACGTGTTCGACCGGCACGCCGACCGCGAGAACGAGCGACGGAACCAGGTGGCGACGGTATGGGAGGATGATGATGGCGCGATCCGGGAGGTAACCTACCACGGGATACATCGTCAGGCCCACCAGGTCGTCAATTACTTCGAGGACATCGGGGTGTAGACGGACGACACTGCCGCCTTTTTCATGCCGATGGTGTCGGAGGCCGTCTCGATCCTCTACGGGTGTTTCAAGGTCGGGGCGATCGCCGTGCCGATCTTCTCGGGGTTCGGCGTAGACACGACGGTGACGCGCATCGACGACGCCACGTGCTCGATGCTGTTAACCGGGGACGGCTTCCTCCGTCGAGGTTCCCCGATCAGGCTCAAGGAAACGGTGGATACGGCCGTCGACGAGGCCGAGACCGATGCCAAGGGGTGGTCGTATTCGACCAATTGGGCGCCAGTGGTTCCGATGGCGGCCTCGAGACCCCTTGGACCGAAGACCGCGACGCGTGGTGGCAGGATGCGGTCGGGACCGCTGACGACGCGTACGACACGAAGTCATTACTCAGCGACCAGGAGTCGATGTTGCTCTACTCCTTCGGGACGGCCGGCCGACGGGGATCGTCCACACCCACTCGGGCGTCCGTCCAGTGTGTGGAGGTGGTCTACTTCGGGTTCGAACTCAAACCGAGCGATGGCTTCTGCTGGATGGGCGACATCCACTGGATGACGGGCCCGTGGTCGCTCATCGGGACCCACACCTTCGGGGGCACCCTCTTCATATATGAGGCGCACCCGATCATCCCGACCCGGGTCGATACTAGCGGATGATCGACCGGCACGGGTTGACGCAGTTCGGCATCTCGCTCACCACTATCCGGGCGCTGCGCAAGCACGGGGATGAGTGGGTGGCCGACCACTACCTGTCAAGCCTCCGGCTCCTGAGGTTCACCCGCGGGCCGTCGGACCCGTAGTCGTGGCTGTGGTTCCTCGATGAGGTGACTAACGACGAGACCCTGATCATCAACATCTCCGGCGGCATCGAGATCTGCGGGTGTTTCCTCGTGCCGATGCCGATCCAGCCACTCAAACCCTGCACCCTGGGTGGCCCGGAACTGGGCATGGACATCGACATCGTTGACGGTGAGGATGGATCCGTCCCCGATGCCAACGAACGTGGCTTTCTCGTGGCCCGAGATTTCTGTCCCTCGGTGAACAAGTCGCTCTAGACCGGGGACGACCAGTACCTGGGGGTACTGGTCGGCGTGGGAAGCTCTGTGGGACCACGGCGACTGGGCCCAGAAGGACAAGGACGGCTTCTGGTTCCTCCACGGCCGTGCCGACGTGGCGGAGCGGAAGGTCGGACCGGCCGAGGTGGAAAGGGGGCCGCAGTGGAAAATCCGGCGTTCAGCCAGGCGTCGGCGATCAGCGTTCCCGACGACAAGACGGGCACGGTGGTGGTCCTGTACGTCATCGTCGGTGACGACGGGGAGAGCGGGGAGTTGCACGCCACCGTGGACGAGGATCTGGGAAAGCCGTTCCGGCCGCGGGAGATACACTTCATGAACACGTTTCCGAAAACGCAGTCGTGGAGGATCATCCCGCGCGCCGTCGCAGCCATCTACACGGGAGAGGAGTTCGGCGACCTCTCCTCGATCGAGAACCCGGACGCCTTCGAGGAGATAGCGATCGGCGGACAGAGACGGTCTTACCGCCGATCGGCCTTGCGGACCCGCGCCAGAATTCGCTCGGCCTGGCGGATCAATGGCGAATCGATCATCTCGCCGTCGATCTCGAACACCCCTGCCTCGGTCTCCCCAGAGACGGCCACCACCCGCTCGGCCCATTCAACCTCCTCTTCGCTCGGCGCGAACGCGTCGTTGATCACCGGGATCTGATCCGGATGGATCGCCAGCTTGCCGTCGAAGCCCAGTTGTGCGGCGAATTCCGTTTCCCGGCGTAGTCCGTCGAGATCCCGGTAGTCCGTGTACACTGGATCGATGGGAGCAATGTCAGCGGCACGAGCGGCGATAACGACCCGTTCCCGGGCGTAGAGAACCTCGGTACCGTCGCTCGTCCGGGTCGCCCCGATATCAGCGGCCAGATCCTCGGCGCCGAACACGAGGGCGTCGGTGGGATCGGTCGCGGCGATTGCGTCAGCCGCTAGGACCCCAGCGGCCGTCTCGATCAGGGCGATGACCGGGACGCGCGCGTCGTGCTTCTCCAAGAGCCGTGAGAGCCCGTGGATGTCCTCGGCTGACGTTGTCTTCGGGAGCATCACGCTGGCCGGTGTGGCCTGGTCGAAGGCCTCGCCGACGTCCGTTTCCGCGCCCGCCCCGATGGGGTTAACCCGAACGCAGATCCGGGCCGCGTTTTCCTCACGGGTGAGCACGTCTCGGACCTGCGTTCGTGCCTCGGCCTTCTTCGCGGGGGCGACCGCATCCTCGAGGTCGAATACCGCGATGTCAGCCTCGCTGGCAGCGGCCTTTCGCATTAACTCCGGGTCGTTGCCCGGCGCAAAGAGGAAGCTCCGTCGGGCCATGTCCCTACCGGTGCCACCCCGGTGCGGTGAGATCCCTGCCTGCCCGCATGGCGAGGGTCCATCGGTTTACGTCCTGAGTTACCCACATACACATGCTTCGGCGCCACTCGCGGATAAACCTGCAGTGAGACGGGATGCTCAATTCACGTCTACGGATTCCATCTCTCTCGCAAGGTGATCCTCAAGTTGTGGCAGTAGTTCCTCAGCCGTGTGGTCGAGCCCGGAGCGCTCTAGGCTTCCGACGGTCCCGGGCTCGAACGGGAGTTCAAGGAGATCATAGATCGGCGCGAGCACGTCGACGATCGGGTCGTGTGCGCAGACGATCACGAAGCCGCCAACCGCGGCGTTTTCGGTTCGAACTCGTTGCGCGAAGCCCGCAACCTTCCCTGTGCCGACGAGGGAGTACTCCCCCGGACAGAAGGACGCGGGTACACACGACTGCTCCGTCTGGAGCCCCCAGTCGTGAAGCGCCTCCTCGACCGCGTCCGCGACGACCCGATACCTCGATCTGATCGTCCCCCCTGCCGGAAACCCGACCACGAGGGCGAGACATTCCCGGTGCATGGCCACGGGGCGACCGCCCATGGATCGTTCGACTGGCGAGAATCCATGAGCTCGGACCTCGTCGACGACGGTGACGTAGGCGGGATGGTTGCGATCGCGGGGACCGAAGGAAACCTCCCGCTCGGGGCGCCAGACAACGGTCACGACGGAGCCGTCCCGCGCCACCCGATCGAGGACCCGTGCCGTCACGGAGCCCGTCGCCGAGGAATCCATATCGTCGGTAAGGCTCCCCTTCGGAAATACGTCACTGCGGGCCGAACCCACGCGGGTGCCGGAGCGCCATCTGGTGGAATGATCCTCATGAGCTCATGGCAGCATTTGAAGAGTTTGACGAGACGGGTGACGTAGACGTTTTAGTACCCCAACTCGCCGAGGATGTCGTCTTCATATCTCCAGGCAGTTCACCCGGCCAGGGAAATGCTGAAATAGTCGAACGATACTTGGAACCGTTTCCCGAGGACGCATGTGATATTGAGCAACACTGCGAGGAGCTTCTGGTAGGTGGCGAGTTAGCAGTCAACTGAGTATCCGTTGTCGGTAAGCGACGATGATGAATGGTGAGGAGGATGAGAATGTGAGTCACAAAGGGCTCGATGTGTTCAGGAAAGATGCAGACGGGTCGTGGAAAGTCATGATGTCAATTTGGAATGATCAAGCTTAATCGAATACAAAAGTCCGGATGGTGATTGGGGATCTGAAATACTCACTTGCTGATGAACCTCTCAGTTAACAAACCAAACGGCCCTGAGTACATCTGGCACGTTTGTCGTACTGAGAGGTCAGATGACGATTGGGATTATTGACTGATGACCACGGGGTTTGCACTGGCGTATAGGAACCAAAGGGAAACTGGAGTGATAGCAAATTATTATTTTATTGTTCGGTGAACTTCTGACGATGATGGATAAGACGTCTACAATGGAGGACGAACAACGACTTGCGGAATTGTATGATGCATGGACCTACTTTGACGATACCGGCGACGAATCGGCCATTCTCCCCATTTTAGCGGATGATGTCGTGGTGCTACCCCCTGATCGCGACCCGATTATCGAAAAGGAAGCTGCCTCGGATTGGTAAACACGCGTTGATCCATCGGATGGCGAATGGTCCAGTCAGAGCCGGGAAATCGTTTTGCGATCTGACCTCGCCGTAAATTGGATTACCACTGACGGGGAGTTCCAAGACGAAAAAATCCTGTACCAAGGTATGGCCATTTATGAAAAACGCGACGGTGAGTGGAAGCTCAGATTCGATATCTGGAATCGATCTGAGTGACACATAAATGGGATGAATGGCTCAGTTCATCGGCAGTATCCTTTTTTGATGTCATTATGACCGTAACACATCCAGGGGTGTATGTATCAAAACCTATGTCCGAATGGAGGCGCATTGGATAGATCTCTACATCGTGGAAAGTGAGCGGTGGACGTTTTGTCCCAAATCATACGTCTTATCGCGAAATTGCGGTATCCGTTCCACACCTCTCATAAGGGTATTTGACTGTTTCTTAAGTAATCGGCGTGATGTTCTGGTTTATCCGGAACATGTTACCCGGATCGTATTCAGACTTCAGTTCGACCAACTGCTCGTGGACCTCGGCCCCGTGACCGGCGCGAACCAACGCTTCTCCCTCCTCACCAAAACCGGGGAAATTCAGGTACAACCCGCCATCCGAGAACTGATGCAATTCCGCCCAGACCTCCCGGGTCCACGCAATATTCTTCTCGGTCTCCTAGATATCCGACCAGGTCGAATCGATGCTCACTAGAAAGCTCGTCTCCCGCGGTCCGTATGCCGTTTCGGTCGCCCCGATCTGGTTCATTGCCCCGCCGTGATACCAGACCGGAATCAGCGTTTTCGAGGAGGGACGATCCTCAGCGATAGCGACGAGTGCATCGATGGCCTCGGCGTCGAGTCGATCGACATCGAGCGAGTTCCAGTAGGAGCATCACTCTCCTTCGGGGAAGAAGGGATCGTAGAGTTGTTGTACCTCCGTGAACGGTGCTGGACCACTCAGATCGACGAGTGGTTCGTCAAGTTCACGAAGCGATGCCAGGGCTTGTCGCCCCTTCTCGACAGGCCCACAGTGTGTGGCGACGATCGGCTCACCATGGATGGCTTCCGGGAAGTCCGGGAAAGCGGGGATCGACCAGAAGACCGCCTGGGATGAAATTTCGTTCGGGGCGGTCTTCATAAACTCCCGCCATGCGGGGAGGATCTTCGGTGCTGTATCGAGCGGGTACAGTGCCTCGACGAACATCACCTCCGGGTCGACCGGATGGAGCCGGTATTCGAATGACGTGACCACACCGAAATTTCCGCTGCCACCTCTGATCCCCCAGAAGAGATCTGGATGTTCGTATTCACTTACAGTGAGAAAGTCACCATCGGCTGTCACGAGATCGACTGAGACAAGATTGTCAATGGTCATCCCGTATGTACAGCGTAGCCAGCCGACACCACCACCAAGGGTAAGTCCGGCGATTCCCGTCGTCGAAACCACACCACCTGGCGTCCCCAGACCGTATCGCTGTGTTTCCCAGTCAAGGTCAGCCCACTGGGCGGTTCCTTCCGCTCGAGCCGTTTGCGCATCGAGATCCACCCGAATTCCGTTCATCTCGGAGAGGTCGATGACGAGGCCGCCGTTACAAACCGCTGACCCAGCTACGTTGTGGCCGCCACCTCGGACCGACACAAGCATGTCCATCTCTCGAACGAAGTTCACCGTATCCATGACGTCCGCGACGCCGGCAGACTTGGCGATCAGGGCGGGATATCTGTCGATGACGCCATTCCAGACGGCCCGCGCATCGTCGTAGTCGGGATCCCCTGGGCGAATCACCCTTCCGTGGAACCCTTCGACGAAGGCCTCAAGTGAGGTGTCCTCAACCAGCGTCCCGAACCACTCCACGTTTTGGTCGTCCTCAACCTGCATGACCTCAATCCCTGTGAACGTCAGTTCATCGCCCTCATTCTTAGGATCGCCCGGTCCAGCTAACGCACTGCAGTAGAGCGCCACCGCCCCGTTTACGGCCGTCACCTCATCGATTCTCAGGTCTAAATCCGGATAGGTATCGGTACGCCGAGCGATGTACGATGTATACCCATCAGGACCGGTAACGGGTGTCGGGTTCGTAGCGTCATGGACCACCACGTCCGGCGCACAAAGATCGTGGATTCGCTCAAGTTCGCTGTCGATCCAGGCCGCCTCCATGAGTGGTCGGCATCGTGTGGTCTTGTTACCAGAGCGATTGGATTCGGCCACGAATCGAGACACGGTCATTGTACCCCTGTGTGCTCCGTGTGAGATTGTCTCGGATAATGAATTGCTTTCAAAAATCTCACCCTGGGAGACGAGATTAAATAGCGTTGATACGAAGTGTGCGCATGACTGTCATGGGTGACACTCGATCCACCGACTTGTTGATCGATCTACTGAGCCGAGCACCACTCCTCCAGAAGCTCCAAGGCGAATCGTTCACTCGGCGGGAAATGCAGGACCGACTGGATATTTCGAGAGCCACCTGTTACTGATACTGTCGTCTTCTCGAAGATTTAGAAATCATCGAGAAATCAGACAGTAGGTATCGGCTCACTGATTCGGGGAAGCTACACACTGCCATTCTGATTCGATTCGAACGCGAAGCCGTCACGACACTTGAACTCGGCCCCGTAATGAAGGCCGTTCAAGATGTTCCTGTGGATCTCGAACTTGAGGCATTTTCGGATGCCGTGGTCACGAGTGCCGAACACGGTGATTCCTACGGACCGGTGGCGCGATTCGTCTCGCTCGTCGAGGAGACGGACTCACTTCGCGGGTTCGACATGGATATCATCGCTCCCCTCTATCTGGACGAAATTCAACAACGGATAGTCAACGGGATGGAAACGGAGGAAATCGCTGTTGCCGATGTTACCAGAAACATCCTTGACAGTCATCCAGAGAAGTGTTTTAACGCGTGTTCGAGCGGGAAGCTCACTGTCAAACTGCAGGATGATCTCCCGTTCGGACTCGCCATCTTCGATCATCCGGTGGGGATCGGTGTCTGCGAACCAGGTACCAGGTTCCTCCGCACCTTCGCCGATACGGATTCCCGGGAGGTCCGAGAATGGGCTGAAGCGGTCTACGACTTGTATGACGCCGAAGCTACGCTGATGGAGGAATTCACGTCGCAAGAGTTTACTCGAGCGATGGAAAGCGACACCAAACCGAAGTGAGCAACTATCAACAGTCCGAGTGCGGAACCGGACAGATTCAAGGCGCGTAATCCATCATTGCTGGACTACCCTCCTCCCGGCTATGGTTGATTCCACGCCCCGTGCTCGCATTGCCACCCGGTACAAACCTTGCAAGTACTTTCCGTTATAGAAAGTGCGAGGCGAAAACCCACCGCTGGAGCGGTGGGTAGCTCAACAAGAATTGGGATAATACTGCAGCCTACCGATGGCCAATAATCCTGAATTGCACGATCAGTATGTTCTCCGATGACGCCACGTTTGCATCCTGCACGCATAATGTGTGTTCATCTCAACGACGTCGATTGTTTCACAACGACACCCGCTCATATAAGATCACTCGCCGTGCTAGGTAACGTTCGTACATCGCACACGTCTATTGTCTATTGGTGATATTTACACGGGTTTGTTCTAGTATTTGTGTTTTCGTTCGGATATTCTTCAAAATCAGAAGAAATCTATATATTATAATCCATCGTTAGATGCTCATGGCCTACATTGCGACACCGGACGGTGTACCGCTTTACTATAACGAACGTGGGGCGGGCGAATCAATCGTCCTTATCCACGGCTGGACGTGTGATTCTGACTACTGGTGGCAGAAGAACGTCGACGCACTCGCCGAGGACCACCACGTGGTCACGTACGACCTTCGTGGTCACGGGCTTTCCGGAAAGACCGAAGACGGCCACTCTCTCTCCGGGTATGCGGAGGATTTCGAATTCCTCGCGGAATCGCTGAACCTCGAAGGAATCACGCTGGTCGGTTGGTCGATGGGAGTGCCAATCATACTAAATTACTTGGAGCGGTTCGGTGACGAACGAGTACGAGCGATAGGCCTCATCGATCAAACCCCGAAGTTCTACACCGATGACGACTGGGAGTTCGGGCTGTTGGGAGAATTCTCTGAAGAGGGTCTCACCGAGCTTGTCGAGGGTCTCAAGGCGGATCGTCCAGCAGCAGCGAAGCCGATTATCCAGGCGTTCTTTGCCGAACCTCGCTCGGAGGAGCGACTTGCCGAGATGTACGCCCGGACGACGCTAACGCCGACGTTGGTCGCAACGGCCATGCTGAACGACATGGTCCCGAGGGACTACCGGAGACAACTTCCGGAGATCGGTGTTCCGACACTCCTCCTCTACGGGGAGCAGAGTGCGGTCTTCCCCGGCCCACTGGGTGAATGGATGCACGAACAGATTCCGAACTCCGAGTTAGTGGTGTTTCCCGAGAGCGGCCACAGTCCGTTCTGGGAGGAACCGGAGAAGTTCAACGTCGAAATTGCCGACTTCGTGAGGCGCGTCACGGATCCGGAATTCGCGTTGGCAGACTGAGTTTCTTGACATCCCCTCGCCCCGGAGGGCGAGGCTTGCGCTCGCAACTAACAGGCGGTCGAGGCGAATTCCACGGGGCGTGACCCCGAGGCAGTCCACGTCACTGCCACCGAGAAAATCCGCGAATAATCGTCTTAATGATCGTGTTGTTTTATTATATAGGAAACGGTCCTCTGTGTATACTTATGTCAAACGAGGAGCTTCACGGGCGCTGGTTGCTTCAGTTGTATTACCGATACGTGGGTGAACCCGAGCGCATGCGGGATGTGTATGGATACTGGTTGTTTCTGTTCGGATGTTTGTGTGGGCTTGCCGGGATCATGGCTTACCTGGTTGAGCAGGCCGTGGTGCCCGGAGATCTGGTGGTCCGACAAGCCGCGATTGTCTCAGCCGCGACGGGCCTGGCAGTGGCGCTGTTCGGGATCGTGGTCCTGCTCCCCGTGCGTCGGAAGGGAATTCTCGCGAGTCTCGTAGGGGTGCTCGTCGCGTTCGTCGGGATCGGACTCTTTTGGACGGTTTACCCGCATGCGTGGTACGTCGGACCCGATTACAGTGCGGAGATCATCGCAGTCTATGGATCGGGGATTACGATCGTTGCTGTCGTCGCCGTTCTCGTGCCGATCATTACCGGGGAAAAAGGGCTGTTCGTGGAACCAGAATTGGGTATCGGCGGTGACGAACCACCAATACTTCTCGGTGAGGCCACCAGAGACGCCTTTTTTGCAATCTTCGAAACGCCCTCGAAGGAGTGGACCTGGCGAATGATTCAGCGAGAGGCGATCGCCGAGGGGGGACGGTCACCCGGGACGATACCGATGCCCGTCTCCTGGTCGAAGACGTCCGTGAGACCATCGGTGCTGCCGGTTTGCTCGATCTCACGACTTCTTCGTTTCGACTGTACCAGACTACCGACGGAGCGTGGCGCTGGTCGCTCGTCCGCCAGGACGGTAGCGTGGTCGCCCAGAGCGATGGGACTGCTCCGAGCCGTGACGATATCGAATCGACCGTAACCTTTCTCAGCGAACAACTCCCCACCGCGGAGACGATGGAGATCCACGGTGCCGCCTTCGATATCTATCGAGATGACGCGGATCGCTGGCGCTGGCGGCTGATTGACGATCAACGTCGCCAACTCGCTCAGTCTGGAGGGAGCGTTCACACCGAAAACGAGGCCGTGATGGCGACGAATACGTTCTCGGATCGGTTCGTCGATGCACGCGTACTCGTCCTGGAATCCATTGGTATCGAGCTGTTTGAGGCCGGGCCGGGCTGGCGATGGCGAATCGTCAGTCCGACGGATGAAACGATTGTCACGAGCACCGGAACCTTCGCAGATCGAGCAGCTGCGGAAACGGCGGCACAGGCAGCGGCGGACGGTGTAGTTGGTGCACCCGTCCTTACCTATGGTCGGGCGGGCTTCGAGATCGTCCCAACGGATGAGGGTTGGAGCTGGCGGCTGCGGGCGGAGACCGACGAACTCATCGCTACCCACGAGGGGGCGGATCTCGACGAAGCTGCGATCGGCGACCGGGCGGCACGGACGCGGGCGGTGTTGGAGGACGCGGTCATCGTCGAATACGACGACGTGGACTGCGAAGTGTATCCCGCTGACGATGATGACTGGCGGTGGCGCTTGGTTTCCGATGAGCGAGAATTGTTGGCCGAAAGTGGCGAGGCATTCAACGACGAAGCCGCAGCCAGAAATGGTGCAGAATCAGTGAAGGAATCGATTCTCGCCGCGGACCTCATCGAATTCGAGGAAGCCGCCTTCCAGCAGTACGAAATCGACGAACAGTGGCGTTGGCGGTTAATCGACGCCGAAGGGCAAGTGCTCGCTGATAGTGGCGAGGAATACGGTTCAAAGGAGGCGGTTCGGGACGGGATGACCACGCTGAAAGAGCACGCACCCGACGCGGACGTCCTCGAAATTGACGCGGCGGCGTTCGAGATTTATCGGAATGAGGACGGTCAATACACGTGGCGGCTCATCGACGAGGGCGGCGCGCTCATCGCCCACGAAGCCGGTGGACATGACACGCGAGCGGGAGCTCGCGATGCGGTGGCGTCCCTGACTGCTGCCGTCGAAGCCACGCAGGTGCGAACGATGGACGAGGCCGTGTTCCAGCTCGTCAACGCCGGTGAGGAGTGGACAGTACGCCTGATCGACGTGGACGGGACCGTCTTGGGAACAACCGTTGATGGTGAAACGACCCGCGATGGTGCCCGCGAACGAATCGAACGGTTCCGTGCGGAAGGGACATCCGCATCGATCGATCGGTTTGGACCCGTGACAGTCAAGCGACGAAACGGTGGAAGCTGGCAGTTCGAGCTGATCGAGCCGGACCGCACTGTGGTTGCGAGCGGTGAGCAGCGGTACGATTCGGCCGAGGCGACGGAGACGGATATCGAACTGCTCACCGAACACGCCAGCCAAGCACCGATGTTCACCGTCGACGAAGGAATTGTTTGGGCGAGTCCCGATCCAGTCGACGGCACGTGGCGGTGGCAACTGGTGGGTCGGGACCGGGAGATTCTCGGGGTGGCCGCTCGATCCACCGAAGACCTTGACTCGCTTTTCGAGGCTGTAGAAACGATCAAGAGCCGGGTGCAGGCGGCCAGCCAGTTTGAGATCGAAACGTTGGCACTTGAGATCGCTGGCGATGACGGCGGGTGGTACTGGCGGGCCCTAGATTCGGATGAAGCGATCCTGGCAGTGGCTCCCGGCACTCACGAACACCGCGATGACGTGACGGTGGCGATGGATCGAGCCCGTGAAGCCGCCATCGATGCGAGCATTTTGGAGATCGATGATCCGGCGTTCGAATTCCACGAGCGCGACGATGGCTGGGTCTGGCGACTGCTCGACGCGACCGGTACACCTCTCTCGGAAAGTGTCGAGCCCCACCCGACACGCCAGGAGGCCCGCGAGGAGATGCTCGCGGCGAAGGAACACGGCCCAGACGGGGAGATGGTAGTCACCTGGTAAGTGCGCCCAATCTTTCCTGGAACATTCTCGCTGGGTTTGTCCTCACGTCGGAGAGACCCAATACTGCTCGCCGGCAGGAACGAGCGCGTCGACGTCAGCCCATTTGGCCAAACAGGTGGCGTCACAGCGTGCCCCTGGGCGCATTGTTGTCCTCTATACTCGTCGATAGCGGGTTACGTCCGTGGAGTAGGTTCCATGGATGCGTACATCCTGGCGTTGGGCGTGCAACGGGGAACACACGATGACCGAGTTGTGCTCTGCTGCGAGAAAGGTGGTGAGTTAGGGACGCGACCGACGCGTTTCGCAAATCTCGAACGACTGACCCAATGTCATTATGTTGTCGTATGAAGTTGATGAAACGGAGGCCAGCTGACGACCAAGGTGTCCGATCGAGTAGCTCACGCAGGCCTTTGAATCGACATGGCCTCGACACAGTTATCGTTCTCCAACCGACCGACAAGGCGGGTGGTGGGGCATCACGATTCAATGCCTCGACCGGATGTGAAAGTCCCCGTTGCGAGAGTTGCCAGCCGGGGGACTGTCACCTAGTGTTGGACAGAGATGATCTTCCAAGCAATGATCGATGCTCGGACAGGCAGGGTGTTCGGCTGCGCCTTGAAGATCCGCAGGTGTGAACAGATGCAACAGTCCTCGCACACCCCTCCAGCTAGAGATCTCGACTTGCATGATACATGTAATGAACGGCCACGCCACGAACCACGTCCTATCACAATCGCGAAATAATACCTTAGAAATATCTCAGAAAGATTTTGTGATCTCTCGAATTAGGTGATTGAATCGGCTGATGCTCACTACGGGGTCATCGGCTCACTCGGAAGGCAGAAACTGCGCCGGGAACACGCTCGTGCGTCGGCTCACACTCACTGCCACAAGCACTGCCAAGGCAGTGGCCAACACGCCTCCCTCAGGGGACACCTGAACGATGTTCCACCAGAACTGTTCTCCCAGCAGCGGAGGTACCGACACGATGGGTGACCGTGTCGAGACCCAGATCAAGAGGATCTCGGAGAACACGGCGATGGCGGGTCCTCCCGTGACTGCTCTATCCCCTCCTCTCGGCGCCGGGCCAAGGAATCGCCTGCAGTTCCCAAGCCCACAACTATGAGGAGAAAGACGAGAGACCAGGTAGTTTCGACAAGCATGACTGGCGGGTCCTGCAGGATGCGCCTGACCGGTTTCTCGGCCGACGCCGTTTCCAGCAGTGCTTCGTTCGCCGGAAAAGGACCGAGGGCGTCCCAGTGAGCGATCGGTCGCCCGAAGGTATCGAGATACTACAAGTGTCGGTCGCGTTTGAAGAAAATTGCTGGACACGGCCCATGATGGCTCGTGCCAGAGGTCCATCGGGCCGGATGAGGCGTCGATAGAGTTCGATGCCGATCACGGGTGCCACTGCGAGGGTCGCGCTGCCGAGGTGGCGACTGCCGCCCTGCATGTTTCGTATGGTCAGGAATAACCCTACGGCGATGAGCGAGGCGAGCACTGCTAGCCACACGACCTCTGCCCATTGGGGGAGGTACGGCATCGACCGATCGTGACCTTGGAACAAACGATCGAAGATTGTGAGCGCGAGAAAGAGTGGCACTGTACCGCCAACCAATCCAAGGCCAGTGACCGTGGCTCGAGTGACACGCTTTCACGGTGTGGCCCAGCCGGATGAGCGGACCCGATCTCGACGCATCACTGGTGGCTGCCGCGTCGCGCCAATAAAATCTCCCCTGCATGTCCTGACTCAGGGGTATCGTTCCTTCTGCACATTTCGGGCCTTACCAGAGCGAAAGAAGGGTGCAAACCAGTAATGTGCCCTGCGTAAGGATCCCTTCCTTCGTAACCGCCGGGCGCGGAGTATCACCATTTCCAAGTAGCGACCACACAATTATCCATCTCGCGCTCATACACCACCCGAGCATGGCGGACACCAAACGAGGCCGCGAGAAACAGGCCGCGAACCGGGAACGACGCCAACGGGAACGCGAACTAACCGAGGAGCTACAGCGGTGGGAGGAAGAAGAACCTCAGCCGGCGGACCTCGACATTGCACTCGAGGGTCTCGTCGACGAGATCGAAACACACGAGTATCCCGTAAGCACGAGCGAGCTCGTAGCAGAGTACGGTGACCACGAAGTGTTCACCCTCGACGGATGGGAACCGCTCGAGGAGTTGTTGGCGGAAAGTGAAGACAAGACCCACCATGAACCGGCCGACGTGCGAAAGCAGGTAATCAAGGCGTTGGGAAGGACCTGATCGACTGCGATCCGTTACCTCATTAGGGCGATACTCGATCCCATGGCTATCGGCTCACGAAAGTCGGTTGTCGTCGATATAGTCCCAGTTGTACCTCTCACCGAGGCCAACTCTTTGGGGGACGGTGACCGTCCCGTCGTCATTTAGTTCATCGATCGGTGCATCGAGATGTGGTGGGGTCCAGTCGTACTCGTAGTCTGGGTGTAAGAGCCCGCGCTCGCAGTACCGCCCCGGGATGGACATCGCCCCCATCACGTGAAGGTTCGGTGCGCCGCCCCCGTGGGCTTCACACGTCATCTCGAACGCCTCGCAGAGGTGAACAGTCTTTAACGCGCCAGTAATTCCCCCGCCGTTGTTGCAGCTCGTTCGGCAGATGTCCATCGCCCCATTGCGGATCCACTCCGCCCGAGCCTGCATGTTCCCGCGGACAGTCTCGGGGCCCAATACCGGGACGTCTACCTCTCGGGTCAGCCATTCGTAGGCGGCGATCGACTGCTCGTTGAGGGGCTCTTCGAACCAGGTGTACTCGAGATCAGCGAGTGCCTCCCCGATCTGTTTGGCCTCAAGACGCGTGTAGAAGTGATGGGAGTCGAGCATCAGATCGATCTCCGGCCCCACTGCCTCGCGAACTGCCCGACAGGCGGCAATAACCCGTTCGGGGTCCTCGTCGTACGGTGGCATCCAGGTGTGCAGCTTCACCGCCGGATAGCCCGCTTCCACCAAGGACTCCGCGAAATCAGCGTATGCTTCCGGCGTGCCGAGGCCCTCCGGGTCGTCGTCGCCACACATGGTGCTGGCATAGCACGGGATGCGTTCGCGAGCGCCTCCGAGGAGTTTGTATACCGGCAACCCGGCGTGTCGGCCCGCGAGATCCCACAGCGCGTGATCGATCGTCGCGATCGGTCCACGACGGTACGATATCCGGCGATGGGTGGCGATGTCCTTCCAGATTGTCTCGCGGGCGAGTGGGTCCATTCCCTCGAGGTAATCTGCCATCCATCGGTTGCTGTCCTCGTCACCTCCGAGCGTGTAACCGTCGGGTCCATCGTCCGTGACGATTCGCGTAATCGTCTGTTCGGTGCGTTCGGGGGGTCCCTCGCCAGGATGCGCGTGTCCTTTCCTGTCCGTCGTTTTCGGTTGCCGTTCGGTCTCAAACCGGATCGTCTCCACGTCCGTGATCTGCATGGGTGCCAGCGATCGACCGTGATGATAATGATTCGGGTTCGCGCCGGCTCACACACTACCTTTCGAGTACCGTCGCATTCTCGAGATCGTAGGACTCGAAGTACGCCTGTTGGGTTTCGACGAGTTCGCGGAAAAGACAAGCAGCCTGGTCGGGCTGAATGCTGACGAGCGGATCATTCCGAAAGGCTCGAAAGCCCAGATCGAGGTCGCCGGTCATTCCCGACTCGATCAGGGTCTCCTGGTTTCGCACATGCGGTTGGAGGAGCCCGCGAATTGCGGGCGGCAACGGGTCCGCCAGATGTGGTGTCACCGTATCCCCGGAAATGATGGCATTCGTCTCGACGACCGTCTCGCGGGCAAGGTCCGGCACCTGGCCACGATTGGGCAGGTTCACGTGTGTCACCAGCGGTTCGAGCCCGAGCAACGATCGCATGATTGCGACTACCTCTTCGCCCGAACTACCCAACTCGAATGATCGGTCGCCCGCGAGGATATCTTCGCTTCGGTGGGTTTCCCGGGTCGTATAGCTGCGTTCCACCCGGTAGGACGGTGGGGTAAGGCGGATCCCCCAGCGGTGGATTTCGTCAGGGTCGTCGACATCGAGATACCACGGGACGAATTCGGCGAGGTGGCGATCACCGGCAACGGGGAGGACGCCGTACCGATCAAACAGATCGAATGTCACGTCCATCTCATCCGTATACAATCCTGCATCCGTTCGGGAGCCTGGTTCGAAGCGTGGCAGCGGGGTACGTTCCGAGCGTTCGTTCTCGAGCAGCGGGTACAGATCATGGCCCCGCCATCGTGCGCTGGTAATCCAGGTAAAGTGATTGATACCGGTGATATCGATCGCGATGTCGTCCTGAGTGACTGCCGTCGCCTCCGAAACATACTCTTCGGCAAGCCCCGCAAACAACCGTTGGCCTTTGAATACTTCGTGACACAGCCCGATTGCCTTAATGCCGGGAAATGTCGCATATAACGCACGCGTGCAAATCGCCATCGGGTTAGTGTAGTTGATTACCCAGGCTTCCGGGCAAATGCGCTCCACGGCCGCGGCGATGTCACGATACTGGGGGATCGCTCGCAAGGAACGCACGACTCCGCCTGGCCCGACTGTATCGCCGACTGGCTGGTAGATTCCGTACTTCGCTGGGAGCTCCAGGTCGTAGCGAAAGGTGTCTTCCGGTGGGTCCTGAACCGAACAGATCACGAAATCCGCGTTCGTGAGTGCCGTTTCTAGATCCTCCGTCGCAGTAAACGACCACTCACCCACTGCCTCGTCGCGTTCCATGACGTGATTGCCCAGATCCGCATTGAGCTCTGCCGCCCAGGTGTTGATATCGTAGAGAGTGACTCGACCTGCGACGTCTGCACACTGTGCGAGGTCGTTGATGAGGACGTGGGCCCACGCTTCACTACCGCCACCGATATAGGCAATGTGCACGTCCTCGATCGATCCATTCTGTACTTCCCGGTGCTGCACATCGAACATACCCTCCCGTCACTCGCGCCTGCCTTGAGTGTCGCGTTCTCCCGGTTTCAAGCAACCGCCGGCGTGCTCAGCTCTCAAACTCGTCCAGGGAGACGGGTCGGTCTTCAGCAACCGAGCGGTCGGCCGCGTAGATGACTCGGTGGGATTCGAACGCCGTCTCGAAGTCGGTCCGGGGCATCGTTTCATCTGCATTTAGCGCCTCAACGAATGCCTGAAACTGTGGAAGGTAGGGGTGGTGTTCGACGTCACCGGAGTCGACGAGGGGGGTACCGAACTGGCTCCACTGATCTCGATCGAGTCCCGGGAGCTTCTCGCTGTAGAACTTGTCGTCGAAGACAGTACCTTCGCTCCCGACCAGGTGCATCCGGAAATAGTACGGCTGGAGACAGTCAATTACCGAGGATACTTTTCCAACACGCCCGTCTTCGAACTGCAGCATCGTGATGGAGGTCGTGTCGTACTCGTACTCTTCGAAGTAGTCGCTCTCGCTTTTCGTTGAGTACGACGTCACTTCCTCGACAGGGGAGTCGATGTACCAAAGCAGCAAATCCAATGCGTGACACCCTGCTGAGAGGAGACTGCTTCCGCCGCCTTCCTTTTTGGTGTTCCACGAGTACTGGCCGTACCACGGCCCAATACCGTGGAAATAGTCGATTTCGGCAAAGTGTGGCTCACCGAGTAGTCCCTGTTCGAGGCTTGAATGAATGGTTTCGGCCTGTTCGCTGAACCGCACCTCGAAACAGACACATACGTCGACACCCGCCCGTTCGACGGCCTCTCGCAACCGCTGTGCGTCCTCCCAGTTGAGCGCGATGGGCTTTTCCAGGATGATATCTTTGCCAGCCTCGGCGGCCGCGATCGCCTGCTCCGTGTGAAATTGGCTCGGCGAACAGATATCGATGATGTCGACCGAATCGTCCGCGAGCATCTCCTCGTACTCCTGATATGCGGTCATTGGACGGCCGTAGGTGGCCTCCAGTTCCTCATCGGTTACATCTCGACGAGATGAGCCAGCAGTTACTTCCGCGCCCTCGACCGCCTCGAACGTCTCGATGTGGGCCCCGGCAACCCAGCCGAGCCCGTGCACGCCGACGTTGAGTGTGTCGTTGTTACTCATACGTACATGCGATAGATGAGATGTGACTAAAGTAAAGATTCCCCAATCGGTACGGGGACGGCGGGGTGACAACAACCGATATCTGCATCGCAGTACTCGACTGGTCATTGGGGGCCGTCCGCATGCACTGCGTCTTCGCTGTCAATCTTCACCGGCAGACCCTGGTAGAGCCACGGTCCGAGCGTAACAATGAGGAATCCGGGGAGCGGGGATATCCTCAACACGCGGTTGTTCAACGAGTGAATAGCCTCGATCGTTCGACCATCGAGGGTCGTCGATTTCGATACCCTACAGGGTGATCCGCAGAACAAAACTGGTGGCGAAATTAGTTGTCGGATCCGATCTCGACCTCACCGCTCGCGATAATCGAAGCACTCGGGTCGTGGCGGAGGCGAATTTCACCAGTTTCTCCTGCCACACCGCCGTGATCGGAGATGTTGACTGTGGTTCGTTCGCCGGCAGCGAGTTCGTCATCGGCCCACATCACGTCATTCGAATCGATCGAAGTCCCTTCCCACACAACGCTGACTTCCTCGCTCAACGCAAGTACCTCACCGGACTGGTGTCTGATTTCGAACTCGCCGTCGTTTTCGCCATCATCGAGGCTAAGCGTCACGGTCGGAGCGGAGCCGTCACCAAGCTGAGCGCCCATCCCCATCACGAAGACACCAATTACAGCGGCGAGGATAACGGTGATGGCGACCATGAGGATAACTCCGATTACCGGGCTAACTGCCCTGTATTGCTTCTTTTGCTTCACGACGCGGTACTGTCGGTTGTTCGTTGGTTTCATCGGTGGTTACACACGACGCGCTCGGCCGGCCGCTACCTGAATTATGTCAGACAGCCACGTATGACAGCCAAGGAGACGTGGTTACCGCTATATTGCAGCCGCTCGGCGATAATCCCGACCCCTAACCTGTTGCTTGGGGAGTGACACAAGGCGTTGCACGATACTTCCCAAAACGCAGCTGTACCGCTTTGGCAGGGCTACCCAACGTTCGTCGAGAAGGTTGCTCGCGCACCGAAGGCCCTCCTCAGTAAGCGCTGATCCTGTCGAACAGGAGCGACCGGAATCCGCTGGCATCGACTTCCACCGCGACATCGACATTTGGTTCGTTGCCAGTAACACCCCAGCGATCGCACACGGTTACACCTCTCGTCAGATCACTTTCCGTCTCAACGGCGACATGCATCCGTTCCGTTTCTAGGAGGTTCTGATGCACAACTCCGGCGACGGCCAGGGCGTCGTGGACAGGGATCCAGTCCCAACCGAATCGACTGGCGTGGAACTCGAGCCCGAACGTCAGCAACTCGGCCGTATGGCTCCCGATACTGTTTCCCATCTGTCGGAACTCGTCGAACCGTTCTGCAGGGATACCAGCCTTCCTCGTCACGTTCAAGCCGACCATGGTCGTCTCGACATCAGCCGCCAGGACAATCGCGGCCGCGTGCGGGTCGGCGTAGATGTTGAATTCAGCCACTGGGCTAACGTTCCCCTCACCGAGACTCCCACCCATGAACACGATCCGCTCGAGTTGCTCGGTAAGATCGGGATGACGCCGGAGCGCGAGGGCGACGTTGGTCAGCGGGCCTGTCGCAATGAGTGTCACCGGTTCGTCGGCTTCCCCACACACTCGAGCCATCAGATCGATGCCATGCTCGGCGTACGGATCCCGGGTCGTCGGGGGCAATGTCGTCCCGCCCAGGCCGTCTTCACCGTGGACTTCCCCAGCGGTTTCCAGGGATTCGAGGAGGGGTCCGCCAACGCCAGCCCCAACTGGAACCTCGTCAGCACCAGCAACATCGACGATCTGTGCTGCGTTCTGGGCGGTGCGGGAGAGTGTCTGATTTCCAGCCACGGCACTGACGCCTCGGATGTCGAGTTCCGGGGAGGCAAGGGCGAGCCACAGTGCGATCGCGTCGTCGTGGCCTGGATCACAATCGATGACGATCGGAACTGCCATGACTTGATCGAGGGAACAGCGCCACCTTAGGTAGTTCCGATTGCCGTCGGGCGGAGCGATCGGCACGTCCGGCGGCCGTCCACCGGGACGCGACAGGCGGACCTACTCACATGTTGCGACATCCCGCACCCGCTTAAGCACGTCGGCGACCGACGCCCCGAAGGTGGCAGTCGTGATCGGTGCCGTTTCCCCGCGCCGGGCGCGCAGAAACCGCTGGCACTCGGTCGTTAACGGATCCACCGCCATCTCGTTATCCTCCTCGAATCGTTCTTCGTGACGGTCGAACACCGCGTAACTGTCGTCCGTCGCAACGTGACAGCCACCTTCCTGGGTGTAACAGCGTAGCCGGTAGCTTTTCTCCGGGGAGAGGCGGTCGAGACGTACTGTACACCGGGCCCCCTCGTACGTGAGTTCGAGGCCGAGTACGTCCGGGTCCGTGTCTCCCGGGAACGATTCTACCCGCGACACGGTGTCTGGTGGACCAAACCAGTCGATCGCGACGGAGAGCGGATGGCAGGCGAGATTGTTCACAAGCTCCGGCCCGAAGGTGCCGAGCGTGTGCCACTCGAAGCGGACCTGCTCGATCCCTGCGCGGTCGACGTTGCCGCGGAGCCGACGAAAGAGAGGATGATGCACGAATATATAGCCAACGAACACGAGGACATCTTGTTCGGCGGCAGCGTCCGCGATGGCGTGGGCCTCGGCCGGGGTGGCGGCCATCGGTTTTTCGACGTAGACATCCTTCCCTGCCGCCACTGCACGTTCGGTTAGATCCGCGAGCGTGTCGATCGGCGTCGCGATGACGACCGCATCGGTATCGTCGTCCAACAATCGTTCAAAGTCCGTCGTTCGCTCGATCTCGGGGTACTCCGTTTCGAGCCACGCAGTGGACGCTGGGTTACCCGTATGGCAACACCGTCGCACGTCTGCGAGCTCGTCGAAGACGCGAACCAAATTACGACCCCAGGATCCGATGCCGGCAATACCCAGTGCTGTCACGATGTCTCCGGATGGAGGACCCGCGGACATAAAACCGGGTGGCAACGATCGTCGACCAGCCTCCGCCAGAAGCCGACACGAACAGGTGATTTCGACCTAACTTAGTCGGTGGCGTGTTGCCATTGAAAGGGGCTCGACCCGACACGACGTCTGAGTTCTTCGATCTCCCCGGCGTTGGCTGTTTGGGCGGCCCGCATGATCGCGAGCACCTCCTCCCGGCTGACCTTGACATCCACCTCGCGAAGTGCGTCACCCGGTCGATCCTCGAGCTCTCGGAGTGTCCCAACCGCCAACAGGTACGGAATCAACCAGGCTGCCAGGGTGTTCCCACGACGGAGGGGCATGTTCTCCAGATAGCACTGCGCGGCGTCGAGACAGGAGCGGGCCTCGTAGACCGTTCGTTCGACGACCCGGACCGCTCCATCCCGGTGGGACCTTTCGAGGAGCTGCGCGGGCGGGATACCCTCGCTCGCGAGCCACTCGGTCGGAAGATACACGTTGTTCTCGTCCGCGAAATCGTCATGGACATCCTTCGCGATATTCACCAGCTGGAGCAACCGGCCGAAAGATCCCGCCGTCGCGTGCAGCTCCTGAACTGACGGTTCCTGGCTCGACTGGGGACAGACGAGATTTGTCACGAGCGTCCCGACGGTCCCCGCGACGTAGTGACAGTATTCGTAGAGTTCTTCGCGGTCTTGCACTCGTAGGCCGCCGGTTCCCGCGTAGCGTTCGACGAACGAACGCATGCCGCCCACCATTTCCCGGACTGGTGGCCGAATGGCGTTTCGCCGCTCCGGGGACAGCGCCGCGTACGTTGCAACAACGGTCGGCGACGACGCCACAACGTCCCAATCGTCGTTTCGGTCGTCGCGTGCAGGGATCCAGGGTTCTGCAGTCGCTCTGAAATCATGTATCGTCGTCCCTGACTCGGGGGTCAGCGCATTCTTGTAGGATTCTAGGAGCGTTACCTGTTCCTCCGGTGGGATGTGTTCGGCATCCTCGATTGTATCGGCGATACGACAGAGGAGGTAGCCGAGACAGATTTCTCGGGCCATCGGCTCCTCCAACGTCTCGACAGTTATTGCGAACGTTCTCGAGACGCCTTCTACCGCCTCTCGACACCATGGGTAATCGGGCTCAGTCGATACGTCGAGGTAGCCGAGTTCGGTTGGGACAGTCATCGCATCACGCCTGACACGGACCTCGTCGACCGCGTGGAGTCGTATCCGCATTCCCGAGCGACGAGGTCAAGTGGGTTGGACTGGTTTGTGTGACGGGTCGACGAGAAGAATGGTCCTTCCGCCTGTCTCGGTACGACGGGCTGCCAACCGTGATTCCCCGAATTCGCAGGCGTCGTGACCATTGTTGGAAGGCCTCTGGACTAACTGATAGGACCACCAAGGTTAAATCCGGTGGTCCTAACTGTACGCCTTCCGATTGGTTCGTCAGGTGGGGCACCGTCGGGCGGAGATGATCGTTCGAGACCAGGGTACCCGAGTGATCGGGTGGCTCCAGGGATCCAACGCTGGCCTCATGACGTGGCACAATCTTCGATCAACCTCTCGACGGCCTCGAGCATGTTCTCTTCGATCGCCGCCAGGGCGGCCTCCGTATCTGCCTCACATCGAACGGAGAGTTTGGGTTCGGTGTTCGAGGGCCGAACAAGCGCCCACCCGTCCTCGAAGAAGATCTTGACCCCATCGACAGTGGATTGATCGTACGACTCGAACTCGTCCGCGATAGCAGCTACCACTGTCTCTTTGCACCGTTCCGGGCAGTCCAGGCGGTGCTGGGGAGAGACCGGATAGTCGGGAAAAGCGTCGATGTCGCCCCCGAGGTCGGTATTCCCGGCGAGTTGGCAGAGGAGTCCGGCGCCGAAGATACCGTCGTCCCACGCAACGTCGAACGCAGGGAATGCATAGTGCCCTGATGGTTCCCCCGCAAAGACCACATCAGACCGTTCGTGTATGAACTCGGAGATGAACGTAAACCCGACGCGCAACTCGTGTACGCTTCCTCCGTGTTCTCGTGCGATCTGGGGTACGAGCTGAGACGTGTCCAGCGAAAAGACGACGGCTCCCTCCCGTCGCTGTAGACACTCCCGCGCGAATATTGCCATCAGCTTATCGGCTTCGATCGCACCCTGCTCCGGAAGGACGAGGCCGACTCGATCGGCGTCGCCATCGAAGATGATGCCGATATCGGCCTCGCCCAAGTGATCAGTAACCAAGGAAATCGCCGCCGGATCGTCGGGGACGGGTAGGTGCGCTGGAAACCGGCCGTCGATTTCTTCGTTGATTCCGATCACCGTACACCCCATCCGTTCGAGGATGTCCCTGGCCACCGTTCCCGCGGCGCCGTTCGCGAAGTTGACTGCCACGGTGAGATCTTCTACATTCCCGAGTCGGTCTCCCAAGTACGACCGGTACGTCGGCAACATGTCACGCTCAATTACCTCGGCGTCACCGTTGTCGAATTCTCGTGACTCGTAGAGGCGCTGGATCTCCGCCATCCCGGCGTCCCGCGACATCGCAGCACCATCTGTAGTGGTGAACTTGAATCCGATGTACTCGGGCGGATTGTGGGATGCCGTCACCATCACGGTCGGCCCGACATCCTGCGTCCGTGCCGCGAAGCGAACGAGCGGTGTGGGAACACAACCGACCGTTATCACGTCCGTACCGGTATCGGTCACGCCCGCGACGAAGGCTGATGCCACCTCGGGCGCATGGATCCGCCCGTCCCGACCAACCAGGATTCGCGATGCATCCGTATAGGTCCCGAACGCCCGCCCTACACGCGTTGCTTCCGCTTCGCCGATTTCATCCGGAAACGTCCCACGTAGGTCATACGCGCGGAAGAACGACGTCACGTGAATCGACACCTCCAGCGATGGCTGGCTACCGACATAGGCTAACGTGGCCGGACACGCTACGTAGCTCTTTGGGCTTGTTCGATCACGGGGTGCCGGAGCCCCGTCTGCTCAGGCGACAACATGTTGGTTACGATGTATTTATGGCCTCGCTGAGAGTGCAAACTGGATATGTCGGTTGTCGCGGCCATCGGGATCGGCGGTACTCACTTTCATTTTGCGGCCGGAACACCGGAGGGTCATCTGCGGACGGCCATCGAAACCGAGCCAACCCGCCCTGAAGAGCTCTGCGAGCAAGTTGTGGCGGCCGTCGAAGAGCTCAACAGGCGCCTCCATGAAGAAATCGGCACGATCGCTGTCGCCTGCAGAGGGCTCGTCGATCAGGAGCATGG
>SKQO01000036.1 GCA_007118975.1 Halobacteriales archaeon
CCATCGAGCACGGTTACCTCCTCTCTATTGTACGAAAACCGGACGTCCTCGAACGAGACGGTCTCCACCGGATTGGGTGCCGGATCCGATCCCGATAGCGATTCCTCGCGTCGTGCGCGTTCGTCCACGAACCGCTGTGTCCGCACCAGATGCGTGAGATAACTCTCGGTTCGATAAACGTACTTGTTCAATTTACCCGCCAACGGTGCCAGCTGGAACATCGCAAAGAGGAACAGCCCAAGTTCCCCCACACTGAGCGTCGTAAACACGAACGCCAGATACACCAACGCGAAGACAGTCAACGCCACGGCTAAATCGAACCCGTTATCGATCGCCAGTTCGTTGCGTCCGATCTTGATCGTCGATTTCGTGTACTGATCAATATGACGCTTAAAATCCCCGAACAGCTCGCCGGTCATGGTAAAGGCCTTCACGTCGCGGATGCCCTGGGTCCCGGCCTGGACGACCTCCTGGACGCGCTCGTTCGCGGTCGCCACGCGATCGCCGACGGCATAGCCCGGCTCGAGCACCCCCCGGAACAGGTACGTCACCAGCCCGAGGACCACCAGCGTAACAATCGTCAACGTCGGCGAGCGATCGAACGTGATGGCGAGGTACATGAACGCCAGAAAGCTGGTCTCGATCAACCGCATGAAATACCGGATCAGGCGACCCGAATACCGCGATTCGGTGATGATCGCGTTCAGGATGTGATCGCTCCCCTTCTGATCGAAATAGCCGATCTCGGCGCTCAGCGCCCGATCGAACGCGACGGTCCCCAGGTGTCGTTCGTAGTACGTCCGTAAGGCCAACGCCAACCAGCCGGCGACGAAGCTAGACGTGGACCGGATGATCATCACAGCGACACGCCCCCAGGTAATCCGTATCGGCTCGCGGTCCAGCAGGTGAGGAATGAAGCGACATCAACATCATTCCCCCGCAATCCGACTTCCCGTCGCCCCCGCGGTCGTCTGTCCCGTTCTTTATTAGTAATCACGGGTCCAACTGGGGTAATGTCGCTCCTTTCCCAATGGCTCTTTTCCGACAGGGCCGGATTCCAATTAGAATACCCATTGGACCAACCCGACGACCACGGGGAGACAACATCGAAGCAACGTCTCCAATCGATTTATCACGAGGATGTCCGGTGCAGGTAACACCGATACCGAGACGATCGGGGAACCGTCAACGGACGTCGAGCCCCTCCTTGACGCGAGCGACCGGCTAGAACGGGTCCTCGAACGACAACTATCCACAATCGACGGAATCGATGAGAAGGCCGCGCACGTTACCCGACTGATCGGAATCCTCATCGGGCTCGTCTTCGGGGTGCTCTCGCTGGCGGGCAACGTGGGCCAGGGGTCACTTCCCAGGGTAGACCTTCCTGTCCAGCTAGCGTTTCTGATTGGAATGACCGGCCTCTTGGCAGCGATGGGGGCGGCGATCGTTACCTACCTCAGCAGCAAATTCCGTTCAGGGCTCCATTACGACGTTGGATACTACCTCAGCGAACCGGACGCTGATATCAGGTATCACGCTCCCCTTCGACGTGTACTGGGGGCTTACGCAGATATCATCGAACAGAACAAGCGCGTCGTCGAGACGAACTCCAAACGATTCCGTCGAACCTTATGGTTGTTACTTTCGGGTGTCATGTTCATGTCCGTCGCCGGGGGCATGTATCTCGGGCGGGCGGATGGTCGATATGCGTGGGGTGCGTTACTGGTGACGATCGGCCTGGCCATCGTCACAACGTGGTACATCCTCACGGGGAGATATTTAACACTGGACGGCGTAGGTTTGAGTAATGGCTGAGACGGATGACACGGACGAGGACCGAGACATTGTCACCGAAGCCGACGCGACATCACCTGACGGTAAGCGATATAAGTCACTAATCATCGACAAAAGCGGCGAAACCAGCGACGATTCCTGAGTGGTTATTCGCAATTATCATGGGACTATGATCGGTTCCTGAACGTATATTTTCAGATGTTTCACCCTCGCAGGGCGTTCATATCCCGCACGGAGAGTAATCACGGCGGAGCACGGGCGACTGCATGGGAAGGGCCTCCGCAGCATCTGGCGACTCGCCGAATGAGACGCTTGCCATCACGATTGGCGAATACGTGCTTGGCGAAGTGTCGCTCGGCAACGCAACCGAGAAGCCCGGTCTGTCCCGGTGGAAATCCGAAGATCGACTCATTGAAGCTGGATTCAACGCTCTCTATGGGCCGCAAACGGACGACGAGCCCGCGAGGAAACTCGAGTCGGCGAGCGATCTGCAAGAGGGGCATCGATGGCCGGTGAGCCAGGGAAACGAGACTTGTTGTCCGGGATTGACGGATAACGTGGACTCGCTCTGGCGGCGGGGTAGGAGAGCAACGGGTCAATCGGGTTCTCGTGCACCCCGTTTGCTTGGCGAGTTCGGTCGCCTTCCACGCTCGATCGCGCTCCCCAAGATCGATCGGTTAGCACTTCTCTCGGAATTGTTTGTGGCAGTGGGCGTGCCAACAGCTTTCGCGGGCAACCGTGATCGAACCAAACGGTGGTGGGCGGTAGCTGGAGATGGCACACTACAAAGGACCGGCGTCTCCACTAATTCGCCACCGAAGCGATCAGGGATCGAGTTCGTCGCCGTATGCTTCGAGGAGCTCCCACTCTTCGCGCATGAGCGCTCGAACGCCGTGGGTGAGCAGTCCTTCACCGAGCGATGTGGCCCGATAATACGAGTACAAGCCGTCGGTATTCGCGTCCGCTCGCTTTCGGTTCTCGACGAGTCCGACTGCAACGAGCCGATCGAGATGGTAGTGCAGCGTGTTCGACTCCACGTCGAGTGCGTCCCGAAGTTCCGACGCACTCTGGGAGCCGGCATCGAGAAGCTGATTCAGAATCCGAAAGCGCGTCTCGTTACCGATCGCCCGTTGCATATCGAGATACTGCTCGAAGGAGAGAAGACTGTGTTCCGGGAGCAGCCCCTCGAGATCGTCGGGCATACTCCCAGATCGATCCGTCTCAGCCATGTCTCACCATCGGCTTGGTATGTGTATAAACGTTTGCTGACTCAGTGTTTGCAGAAATTCACCCTGTTTATGTTCCTACCGGCTCGGAGTACGGGCATGCGAGAGAAATTGCGACGAGAACTCGGTACGCTCCCCCATTCTCGATTCCTCGTATACCTCATGGGTCCCTACAAAACGTTCGACCTAGAAGCGATGTCTGAAGGGATTGATGCGGAGACGCAGCTTGATCCCCAATCGATCCCCGAAGCTGTGGATTTTGGAACGCTCGTTGGGGCTGAACGAGACCTCGATGCGGATGAAGCCGTCCTGGATCTGCTCTTTGATGTCCGCGATAGACTCCGCACTGATCCCGGCGTGAATGCCTTCCTTGCCATCGATGCCGACATACCGCTCGATGAGATGGATGCGGCGACCCAAAGTATCGAATTTGCGCTGGCGAGTAATGCAGTCGTGTACATCGTTCCGCGAGTTGGTGACAACCTCGGTGTGGGCATCGAAGTCGGCTCAGTACTCGAGGCGATTTTTCAGGAATCTGATCGCGAAACACGTCACCACGAACGTGTCGTATTCGTCCACGAAACAGGCGTCCGAAGCGCGATGATTGCATCGATACAAGAACGATGGGATGCCCGAATTTATTCGTACGATGACAGAGCGGACCTGGTCGCACAGGTTCGATTGTTTGTGCGAGATGTTGCCAGACGCGAGCATCACGGTGATCTTCCCAACTTAACTGCCTGAGTATGAGACAGTGACTGCCACGTGAGCGATATCGACCTGCACGACGGACGAAGGATGCTGATGGACCCCTTCGGGGAGACCCAAGACGCAATCTTGACACTAACTGAGGCAGGTGTCGAGGATTGTCGTCGTCTACGATCGCCTGAATCCGCTCATCGTCCTCATCCCCATCATGTCCAACCTGCTTGTCGATTTACTCACACCGACCGGGTGAATCTGTGGGCAACCGACAAGGTCCGAATCTCCACCGTTTGACGGAGCAAGCGATATCTCACGGTTATCCTGTCGAATTACGCCGTATCAGGATTCTCGAGCGAGTGGAATCTCGACCAATGACATCGCATCCGATGCCAGTGTGTCCTCCAACACCGCCTCGAGTTCGTCCCAGGTCTCCGGTCGATAGCCATCGATGCCGAAGCTTTCCGCGAACGTCATGAAATCGGGGTTTGTCAAGCCCGTTCCATAGGACTCACCCCGATGGTCGCGCTGCTTCTCGGAGATCAACCCGTAATCATCATCCACAAACACGAGGATGGTATAGCCACACCCGATCCGCGTCGCCGTCTCGATCTCCGCGCCGTTCATCAGGAATCCACCATCACCAGTGGCAGCGATCACGCTCGAGTCGGTAACGAGATCGGCAGCGATGCCGCCAGGCACCGAAATCCCCATCGACGCCAGCCCGTTCGAGATAATGCACGTGTTCGGCTCGTAGGTGAGAAAATTCTGTGCGATGTGCATTTTGTGGCTCCCGACGTCAGAAAGCAGGACGTCGTCGTCATGCATCATCCCCCGTAACACTGGAAGTACTGACCGCACCGTAAACGGTTCTCCCGGTTGGGGATCGGCGTCGATATCATCGAGAATGTGAGAACGGAGATCACTATACCAGGTCTCGTCAAACTGCATTTTCGCATCACTGACCTGTTCGATGAATCCTCGTAGTGCGCCGGCGAGATCGCAGACGAGTTCAATGTCCGGATTGTAGGCCGCATACACTTCCGCCGGCTCGGTGTCGACATGCACGAGCACGGTGTCCGCACCCTTGTTCCAGTCGGCCGGGTCGTGCTCGGCGATATCGTACCCGATGGTGAGGATGAGGTCCGCCATCTCGATGGCATCCGAGGCCTCCTGGTGGTCCCCCGAGTCCAGGGTGAGCAACGATTGCGGGGAGCGGTCGGAGACGGCCCCTTTCCCCATATAGGTCGACGCGACGGGAATCCGGGTCGTGGCCACGAATTCGCGGAGTTCCGCCGCCGCGTCGCCACGAACCGCCCCGTTGCCCGTGATGATCAGCGGACGGTCCGCCGCCGCGAGGGTCCGCTCGACGCGGTCGACGAGCTTCGGATCGGGCGGGGGAAGGCGCACGCGTTCCTGTAATCGCATCGGTGTCGCGTCCGTTTCCGCGCCAGCGACGTCCTCCGGGAACTCGAGATGCGTCGCGCCCGGTTTTTCGAACTCGGCGAGCTTGAACGCTTTCCGCACGGATTCGTGAATAATAGCGGGATCTGTCAGCTGGGTATTCCACTTCGTGATCGAATCGAACAGGTCCACGATGTCGAGCGCCTGGTGGCTCTCCTTGTGCAGCCGCTCGAGGCCACCCTGGCCGGTAATGGCGACGAGCGGTGCCTTGTCCATGTTGGCGTCCGCGACGCCGGTGACGAGATTGGTCGCGCCCGGCCCGAGGGTCCCGAGACAGACGCCTGCGTCTCCTGTCAGTCGACCGTGAACGTTGGCCATGAACGCGCCACCTTGCTCGTGACGCACCGGAATGAACTCGATGCTCGAGTCCCGCAGCGAAAACAGCAAATCCTCGGTCTCCTCGCCGGGGACGCCGAAGACGTATTCGACGCCCTCGCGCTCGAGACAACGGACCAACAGATCCGACGCCTTCATTCGACCGGCACCTCGTCTCCGTCGTCCAAATCCGATCGTTGTGTCCAGACCGTTTTGTGGTTGACGAATTCCTTAATACCGGCCTCCGAGAGCTCTCGGCCGTACCCCGATTCCTTGACGCCGCCGAAGGGGACCCGCGGATCCGACTTCACTAACTCGTTCACGAACGTACACCCCGCGTCGATGCGACGAGCAACACGTTCGCCACGTTCGATGTCATCCGTCCAGATGCTCGCCCCGAGGCCGAATTCTGTATCATTGGCTTTCTCGACGGCGGCCTGCTCGTCCGGGACACGGTAGACGGCAGCGACAGGGCCGAACACCTCCTCCGCGTCGGCGGGACAACCTTCAGGGACATCTGTCAGTACCGTCGGCGGGTAGAATGCCCCTTCGCGATCGAGCGGTTCTCCACCAGTCATGACCGTCGCGCCTGCCTCGACGCTGGCCGTCACCTGTTCGTGGAGCCCGTCCATGAGATCGTCACGCGCCTGCGGGCCGACGTCCGTCTCCCCGTCAGTCGGATCACCGACGGTGAGCGATTCGATTGCCGCGACGAAACGGTCCGTGAACTCCTCGTAGACGTTTTCGTGGACGATAAAGCGTTTGGCAGCGATACAGGACTGCCCCGCGTTCAAATTCCGCGACCATGCACCCGTCGAGGCCGCTACCTCGATATTCGCGTCGTCGAGGACAACAAACGGATCGCTTCCGCCAAGTTCGAGTACTGTTTTTTTGAGATGCTCCCCCGCCGTCCCCGCCACCGATCGTCCCGCCGGCCCACTCCCGGTGAGGGTCGCTGCTTTAACCCGAGCATCAGACAGAATATCCTCGACGCGCTCCGAGGGGATGAGCAAGGTTTGCAGGCCGCCCTCGGGAAAGCCGGCATCACGAAACACCTCCTCGATCGCGAGTGCACAGCCCGGCACGTTCGAGGCGTGTTTCAAAAGCCCGACATTCCCCGCGGTAATATAGGGTGCGGCGAACCGGAAGACTTGCCAGAAGGGAAAGTTCCAGGGCATGATGGCCAGCACGGGCCCGATCGGCTGGTAAATCGTCCGCACGCGTGATCCCGGAGGGCTCGGATGGTGCTGGTCCTGCAAGTAGCGGCCCGCGTGCTCTGCGTAGTGATCGCAGACCCACGCACACTTTTCGATCTCGGCGGTCGACTGGGCGATCGGTTTGCCCATCTCCTCTGTGATGAGTTCGGCGTACGAGTCCACTCGATTGCGAAGTAATTCGGCTACATCGGCGAGCGTGGTCTCACGATCCCCGATGGACCACGTGCTGAATTCGTCGAAAGTCGAGTCAGCCCGCGAGAGGCGATGTTCGAGTTCCTCGTCGTCATGTTCCACGTACGTTTCGAGCGTCTCGCCGGTCGCCGGATTGATGCTTTTCATTGTTCGCGTGCCGAAGGCGGGATATCCGTGACGTGTTCTGGACTAGAGGTACCCGTGACGGTGAAGGGTGGGCCGTCCCCCCTCACGCGAGGGTCGGGACGCTCACCCGGCTGGATGTCCGCCAGGCGGCGAGGAGCCATTCCGCTTCTCCCCGGTCGATGTGCGGGTGCGAGTTGCTGACTTCCTCTTGTCTCACGTACTCGGCTGATTCGCCGTTCGAGCGTCCAGCATACGACCCGAATTCACTTGAATGCCCACCTCACCCCTCGTAGATGGAGAATATCCGGCCTTGGGTTGTGTCCCCCGGCGGGAGAGATGACGTCGCCTCGAGAGCATGCGGTGTCTCCAGACCGGTTCACCGGGTTTGCGCTTGCACCCGGCACCGGAACCCCTTGTTCATCTCGCGAAAATCAACCACGATGTCCCTGCCCCGTGACCCGGCCTCGAACAGGCACCCAGAACGCCGGTCACGGATCGAACGATGTCTGCAGGCAGTCGGCTCACCGCAAATCACGATACCACCCATTCCATCGGTTAGATGTTACCTGCGAGGACTCGTCGGAATCCCCGGAGAACGGACACGCTAGATTACGCCCGACCACCGAGCCATCAAATCCGGCCTGTCAGCGAGTCAGATCTGGAGCTCCGGGGGGAGATGACTCGTGTTGTTGATGTACCGGATCCGCCAGAAGTCTGGCCTGCGTCGGGACAGGCAGTGAACGCCGGTGTTGTTACACGAGAAATGTCGCTGGCGGCGCGGGAAGTCCTTCAGAGAGGTCACGAGCATGTCGCCGATCGTTCCGTGGCAAATGATCGCGATGCTGTCACCCTCTTCGTGGCGGTTGAGGAGCGCACGCGTGCCGAGATCGGCGCGTGCGTAGCCCAGCGGTGGCGTATTTCCACGTTTGAGTTCCCACCACGCCTCGGGCCACGAGAACGGTTGGCTCAGTTGCGTCCCCGGGAACAGCTCGGGGATGTCGGACAGCAAATAGTAGTGGCCGTG
The DNA here is from genome assembly GCA_007118975.1 of Halobacteriales archaeon. Lineage (GTDB taxonomy): Archaea > Halobacteriota > Halobacteria > Halobacteriales > SKNY01 > SKNY01. The sequence continues at coordinate 8,061 of SKQO01000036.1, forward strand.
CATCTCCTCGAGTTCCTCTTGGGTCGGCGTCTCCAGTGGCTCGCCCGCTCGCCATGCCGTCGCCCAGGTCGCCTCGTCGGGGTCGTTTTCGTATCGTTCGTTCCACGTCCGACGGGTCCCTTCGTAGAACACGGGCCAGACGTGCCACTCGCAATCCAGTGCGGCGTACGCGGGATCGGCTGTTTGTAACGAACGGAGCTGGCAACTCGAATAAATAATATCGATGCCCTCGTCTTCGAGGAACGCGGCGAGATGCTCCGCCTGTTCGTGTCCGGTGTCGCTCAAGGGCGTGTTGAACCCCCCATTGTAATCGGGGAGCTTGTTGGCCTTGTGGCCGTGCCGGATGACGTATAGCTGCATGCTAGCCTCATGGCGTGTGATATGGAGGCTTACTTAGTCCTACCGAGATGTGACGACCGCGCACGTCGCTCCTCCATCGCCGTGTTTGGGAAGGGTTAGGCTTGATCCTGTCCTCGAACGATCGCATCGATATATGCCTCGACCTCACACCGGGTCCCGTCGAACCACGCATCGTCGGTCGTTGTGGCACTCCGAACGAACAACCCGATCAACATCGTGACGATCATCGACGCCACACGGTCGGGCTCACACCCGCTGAAATCCCCGGTTTCGATCCCGGCCTCGAGAATCGCGACCAGATGGTCGTGAAAGACCCGATCGCTCCGGGTGAAGTACTCCCGGTATCGCGGGTCGTGACAGGCTCGGGCGCGCAAATCGACGAGCAGCGACATGAACTCGTCGTCACTCGACTCGCCGAACCCGGAAAACACCCACGCGAGGAACTCCTCGAGCCGTTCGTCCGGGTCGCGAACGTCCATGGTGGAAAGCTCTCGTTCCAGTTCGTCGAGCATAAAGGTCAGACACGCGATGACGAGGTCGTCCTTGTTCTCGTAGTGATGGTAAACGAGCGACGGGCTCTTGTCGAACTCCTCGCCGATCTTCTTGATCGTCAACTCCGCATACCCGTGCGTTGTCAACGACCGGTAGGTCGCCGCAAGGATCTCCTCCTCGGTCGTTTCTGGCGCCTCGAACGGGGTAGGTGACATCCCGGTCGCCTCACCCGCACCTCGTGCCCGCACACGCCTGGCCACGTCGGCGATACGCTTTCATGGGACACCATGCGGGCGAGCGTGCAATAAACCACTTGTTTGAACGTTCAATCAAAATGGTTAACCGTCATCGCGCCGACATCCACGCAAATGAGTAGGTCCTCGATGGCGGTTCGCCGCATTCGGTGGGGTGACGATGTCGATACGTGACGTTCGCCGCTGGCGCTTTCTCCTCCTCATCGTCGGGCTCGTGGTGCTTCTCGGCGGAGCGGGCGCCGTTATCGCGCAGGTCGGCGTCACCGAAGGCGAACCGGGACTGGAGGTGTATGTCCCCGAGGACGAACTCGTCCCCGGTGAACGCAATCAACTCGAGTTGCAGGTCCAGAACAACGGGACGATCGAGAGCGGCACCGACACGAGCCGTGTGTTGACGGCCGAAGCCGTGACGGTCTCGTTGAACGACACGGGACCGTTTGCACCGAAAACCAACACGACCGCGATCGGCACGATCCCGCAGGGTGAGACCGTCCCGGTCGTGAAGGAGCTCGCGGTTCCCGAGGACGTCGAACCCGGAACCTACACGATCGACGGAGAGCTCGAGTATTCTCACGCGAGTGAAGTTGGCCCCGATGGGGAGGTACTCTCCCAGGAGTTCGACGACGAGGAATTCTCGGTCACAGTGACCGTCCCGGATGACGCACGATTCGAGATCGGTTCGATCGAATCGGACGTCCAGCCGGGTGCGAGCGATGAGGTCACCGTCGAACTACGCAACGTCGGAACCGAGACGGCGACGGACACCGAAGTCGAACTGATCGGGAGCGGGGGGGTCACCCTGGGCGAAGGCACCGAAGAGGCGTGGCTCGGCGACGTCGAACCCGGGGAAAGTACGAACGTCACGGTCGATGCCGCCCTCACCGAGCGAGCCGCCGGGGGTGAGAAGCCGATCGAGGCGATCTTCACGTACACCGACGTCGATGGCGTCGAACAGGTGAGCAGCCCAGTTCGAGGGACGCTTCACGCGGCAGACCGAATCAGCGTGAGCATCGATGACTTCGACACCGATCTGGCGGTCGGCTTTGACGGTACGGTAACCGGGGTACTCAGAAACGACGGTCCCCGACAACTAGCGGATGCTGTCGTGACCATTGCGACGGAATCCGAGTCGCTGGTCGTTGCTGATCCCCGATATGCGATTCCCGACCTCGAACCGAACGAAACTGCCCCGTTCCGGTTCCCCGTCGACGTCAGTCCCGAGGCGGATGCAGGTGATCGACAGCTGGAACTCGCCGTCGAGCACCGCGGTGGGGACCGGTCGACGGTGACCACCGATCCGATTCGGGAGCGCGCAACCGTCTCGCCGGGGGCATCGATCGGCATCGATAACTTTGCTGATAATCTCACGGTCGGGTTCGACGGTTCGATCACGGGGACCGTAGTCAACGACGGCGATCGCGATCTGGAGGATGCAGTCGTTACAGTCACGACCGAATCGGACTCGCTGACGGTGACCGACCCGACCTACGCCATTCCAGATCTCGCGGTGGGCGAGCGGACGACCTTCGAGTTCCTGACGACGGTGAGCCCCGAGGCGGATCCCGGACCGCGTCAAGTACAGATTGCCGTCGACCATCGCGGCGGTGATCGATCGACGCTAACCACCGATACCGTCAACGAACTCGTCGAAGTCGGCGAGAAACAACGATTCTCCATCACGAACGTGAGCGACACCCTCGAGGTCGGATACGACGGGGAAGTCCGGGGTGTGATCGAGAACGAGGGACCACGAACCATCGACGACGGTATCCTTATCGTCACGCCACAGTCGGATTCGCTGTTCGTAAGCGATACGCGGTTGGCCCTCCCGTCCTTGGAATCCGGTGAAACGGCGGAGTTCGTCTATCCGACGGACGTGAGCGGACAGGCGGACGCCGGGCCGCGGCAGATGCAGTTCCAGGTCGAATTTGAAGGGGGCGACGGACGGACCGTCACGAGCGACACCATGTCCGAACGAGTCGTGGTGGAGCCGCGAACCGGCGAGTTCCGGATCGAACCCGTGAACGCCACCCTCGAGGCGGGGTCAACCGACGAGCTCACTTTCGAGATCACGAACCAGCGGCACGAGACGCTCTCGCAGATAGACGCGATGGTGCACACGCGAAGCCCGCTTTCCTCGCCGGGCGATGAGGACTTCGTCACCGAACTGGGACCGGGTGAGTCCACGATCGTCAGCTTCGAAATCGGTGTGGCCGATGACGCCCGCGAACGAACCTACCGGCTCGAGATGGACTTCGAGTACGACACCGAGCGGGGTGACACCGAACTATCCGACGTTACCAGAGTACCCGTCGACGTCGTGGCCCCGACCGACGCCGATACCGGGATACTGGACCGGGTCGGCTTGCCATTACTGGGTGTCGTGATCGTCGGTGGTGCTGTCGGGCTGGCAGTCTGGTGGCGACGACGCTAACGAATGGACCGCACACTCGAGCGTCGACCCGAGGACGGCCGGGAGAACGAGCGTGCCAACCCGGTCATCGACCGCGTGAACCCGTACATCACCGAACGCCCGTGGCTCGTCGTCGGGGTGTTTGTGGTGTTGACGGTGATTTTCGCGCTGGGGGCTCCCGGGGCGTTCGCGGACCAAGAAGCGGGTGCAGGGCAGTTCGAGGAGGACGTCCAGGAGTTCGACGACCTCGAGGCGATGGAGGAAAACTTCGAGCGTGGGGAGCGGGAAACGGGCGGGACGACCGCCCAGCTGTTCATCGAGGGGGAGCGAAATGTCCTGGACCGTGCCTATCTACTCCGGATGCTGGAGGCCCAAGAGCGTCTGGAGAACCACGAGACGCTTCGGATTACCTCCACGACGAGTCCTGGTTCGCTGGTGGCCCAGGAGATCGATCCGAACGCCACGACGCCCGAAGCCGGGACGCGAGTGATCGAGGAGGCGTCCCAACGAGAACTCGAGCAGGCCATCGCCGATAGTGGAGACAGATTGCCGGTCAGCACTGATTTCTCCGCTAGCGCGGCGTCGGCGAGCGTTGCCCAACTGGCAATTACGTTCGACACGCCGCCGGGTGCCAGTGACCAGAAACATGCCGAACTCCAGCAACGGGCCGGTGAATCCGTCGATCGGATCGACGGCTTCGAGCTGGGTGACAACGTGATCATCTTCGGCGACGCGCTCCTCAATGATGAAGTCATCCAACTCCTCGGCGATACGGCTATCATCGTCTTTCCCGCGGCGATCGTCCTCATTCTGTTTTTCCTGTTGATCGCGTACCGGGACCCGATCGATCTGGGACTGGGGTTGATCGCACTCCTGATGACGCTCATCTGGACGTTCGGATTCATGGGGTATGTGGGGATCCCGTTCTCCGACTCGTTGATCACCGTTTTTCCACTGCTGCTCGCGGTCGGGATCGATTTCGGTATTCACATCATCAACAGATATCGGGAGGAGCGGGCAGAGGGCGCCGATATTGGGCCGGCAATGCGGGTCACGGGAAGTCAGCTCTCGACGGCGTTCCTTATTGTCACCGTGACGACGGTGTTTGCCCTCGCGGCAAACCTGACCAGCCCGCTCGCGGGCTTGCGCGCGTTCGGGATCGTCGGCGGGCTCGGCATGATATTTACCTTCTGTATTTTCGGCATCTTCCTGCCGGCCGGGAAGGTGGCCTTCGATTCCCTCCGGGCCGGGACCGTGTTCCCGCAGTTCGGCACAACACCACTGGGACAAGAAGGCTCGCTCCTGGGTCGGGCGCTCTCGATCGGCACGGTACTCGCGCGGATCATCCCCACCATCGTCGTCGTCTCCGCCCTGCTACTCGGTGCCGGTGCGGCCGGGTACGGGACCGGCGTCGATGTCGAGTTCGACGAGACCATTTTCTTCCCGGAACAGGATCGGATCGAACAGTATCAGCAGCTTCCGGAACCGTTCGCGCCCGCCGAGTACAACTTCATGCGGGTGCTAACGTATCTCGAGGAGGACTTCGAAATACCGTTCGTGCAGACAGTGACCGTGTACGCGGAGGACCGGGCCGTCCGATCGGACGGGGCGCTTGCGGACATCGATCGGGCCATGCAGGATCCACCGGCGGCCTTCGAACGTGACGATCGTCGGGCTGATGCATCGAGCGTGCTCGATTCGATCGACGACCTCGCCGAAAGTGATCCCACCTTCGCCACGCTCGTCGAGCGGTACGACCGAACTGGCGACGGCGTCCCCAACCGTGAGATCGACGAGATTTACGACGAACTGTTCGACAGTGCATACGAGGACAACGCGCGTGATTACGTGACGCGAGACCGCACAGCCACGCGAATCGAGTTCCAGCCCAAGGTTGATGCAAGCGATGAGGAAGTCGTGGCGGCAGCCACCGAGGTTGCAGCGGACATGCGCCTCGACGCGGTTCCCACTGGCAACTACATCGTGTTCCAGGCGGTGGCCGATCGCATTTCCGAATCGGCAGTGAACAGCCTCCTCGTCGCGTTCGTCCTGACTGCCATCTTTCTCGTGGTCACCTACTGGTGGCTCGAGGGACGTGCGGTCTACGGCCTCTTGAACCTCATTCCGGTGCTCATCGCTGTCGCCCTCCTCGCCGGGTCGATGCGCTATTTCGACATTGCCCTCTCGCCGTTCAATGCACCGATTCTCGGCGTCTCGATCGGCCTCGGCGTCGATTATACCGTCCATTTCATGCACCGGTTCGTCGACGAATTCGAGGAGGGCGCCCCGGTGCAGACGGCACTGGAAACGACGATCAGGGGCACTGGCGGTGCACTAACGGGAAGTATGTTGACGACCGTCAGTGGACTCGGCGTGCTGTATTTCGCGTTGATTCCGCTGCTCGTCGAGTACGGCCTGCTGCTGGCACTAGGCGTGTTTTACGCCTGGGCCACCGCGGTGTTGATCCTCCCGTCGATCATCGTCGTCTGGAGCCGTGTTGATCCCGCAATCGAGCGAATCGGTCTCGGATCCCTCGCACGAGATGTGCTTTCCTGACGATTGGATGTTGGCACGGTACCGTGTGATCGACAGCAGTGTTCAGGTCCGTTTCCCGGTCGTGGACGGATGAGTCGTTGGGGGAGTCACCCACCCGCCGGTTTCCAAAGCTGATGGAGCGCGAACATCTCTCGATCGGCTCGTCGGGTGATCGGGTGTCCGCCCCGTTCACGGATCTCAATCGGCGGTATTCTCACCGGAGGCCTCGACGACTGCTGCCGAGGGGAACAGCTGCCCGGTCTCGTGACGGATGCCCGCCATCAAAATAACGCCGGCGAGAAGTGGAAGGAACGCACACGCTGCGTAGATCGGCCAGAACCCGACAACGTCGATCAACGGGAGTGACATCAGCGGTCCGAGGCCGCCACCAATGTCCCCCAGAACGTTGTTCGTCCCGGTCGCCCGTCCCATCCGTTCGTTGGGTGTCAGGTCAGCCAGCAGAGCAATCAAAGGCCCACTCGTACCGCCCTGTCCGGCGCCGATGATCAGACACGCAATGGTGAGGACGAGCACCGAGTCCGCCATCGCGAGGATCAGGAATCCGATCGAGGAGATCGTAACAAACACGAGGAGTGTCGGGACGCGCGAGCCCCGTTTGTCCGTAATATACCCGCCGTAGAACATGAACACGGCCGCGGAGACCACCGTGACCGCCATGAAGATCCCAGAACTTCCCTGTGCGTCGAATCCCAGCACGCCGATCTCCAGTTCGCCAAGGAACAGGACAAGCGTCGCGAACAGCGCCCCGATGTACGCGAAGAGGATCGTGAAATTGACCAGGCCGACCGTGAGCGTCGTGACGCTCCGGTCGATGTCCCACGGTTTGACCGCTTTTTTGGGACCGCCCTGGACATGCGTTTCCGGAACGGTGAGATAGGCAAGGAGGGCGGCGAACAGGGCAAACACCGTCGCGACCATGAACGCGACGACGTCTCCCGGCAGCCCGGGGATGACACCGTCTGCCACCTCGCTGACGACGCCCCCCACGACGAGGCCGCTGGGGAATCCAAAGATGCTGCCGCCGCGGATCAACCCCATGCTGGTGCCGCGGGAGCCACTTTTGCTCACGTCGGCCGCTATCGTGTACGCGGTTGCAAACACCAGCGCGCTCCCGATTCCCCAAATGATTCGGGCAACCAGGAACCAGAGCTCAGGGACCGGCGCTACGTAGGCGATGACGTAGCCGAACGTCGCGAGCCCCTGGATGACCAGACCGACGACGAACGGGGTTCGCGTTCCGACGCGATCGACGATTGCCCCGGCTGGAGCGTTCGCGAACAGCCTGGAAAAGCGGTTTGCGCTCAGGATCAAACCGACGAGAAACGGCGAAATCCCCAAAATGATGCCGAGATTCGGCAAAATTGGAAAGATGACCCCGCCGCCGAAGCCGACGAAAAACGTACTCGCAATGACCGAGCCGACGATGACGTAATCCTGCCGTGAGAGGCCACCCTTACCGGTTGATCCCTCCTCATTCCCCGATCTCATGTCTGACCCACCGCAACGACCACAGGATAACAAGCCGGGGCGCTAGTCCCCAACTGCATACGTTTTGCGTGCCGCAGGATGTTTGGCGCTCCTCACTGACTAACTGCTCAGTTAATACTTCAGCGTTGTGCTTTTCTCCAGCTTCATCTCGTCGAACTGGCCGGACAGTTCGAAAATCGGATACATCGGGGATGCAGGCCTCTTTGATTGTTTCCTCGACACCGGTCGATAGAGATGTTCACAGAGCTCAACACACTCTCCTAGTGTCGGTATGATAATTCATGAGTGAATAGAGACTCACTGAAGTACTGGTCCTTGCATGATACCTCAGGGGATGAGGACCTCGATAGTGACCCAAGTCGCTTGGGGGCGTGCGAAAACAGAGAATTACGCCGGCGACAGGTCGTTTAACCCCGTTGGATTCTACAACCCGCGAACAATCTCCAGAATTGGACGGAACTGGTCAGCACCGTTCACCATCCGGTAGCAAATCCTTCCGCTTGCTCGCTTGGCCCGCGCTGAACGACCTCACTCCAAAGTAGGAAAGGTGCGTGTTCTCCTTCTACTTGACTTTACAGTTAGCAATCTTTATTATATTTCCAGACATGATCTTGTTTCACGTCAATTGCTAACAACACTGATGTCAAGGTGACCACATAACATGAAACGCGAACAACTGAAACGAAAAAGGAGCACATCCCTCTCACGACGACAGATGGTCGCGCTCGCGGGAAGTGGGTCGTTTCTCGGCATTGCAGGGTGTTTGGGAGACGACGACACTGCCCCGGCGGACGTGATTGAAGACCCGGACGATATTGACCTCGAAATTGATTATGACGAAGATGACGACGATGAGGTAGATGTCGACATCGATGATGTAGACGAGTTACCCCACGTTGAGGGCCAAACGTTTCGCCTCAGAACAGGACAAAATCCAGCGGAGTACACCTTCTTCTACCCGGCGACATGGATGGAGACGGAGTACGATGCCGCGTATATAAACGTTCGTCAGGCCACCGAGGCCGAGGAGTTCTACGGCCGTTGGTTTGCCGAAGCCTATCACGAGGCTCCCGGAGAAGTCTGGCACGGCCTGTATGAGGACCACGAATGGATTGCCGGTGACGATGAAGATCGGATCTGGATCAAGATTCGAGAGGATGCCAACTGGAGTGACGGAGAGCCAGTCCGGGCGTATGACGCGAAAGCCTCCGGGGCAAACCGGATGACCAGCGGTCGCGAGGGCAGAAAATGGCACATTTCCCCTGAGGTCGCCAACCCCTGGATGTCGGCCACTAATATCGAGATGCCGAACGGTCCGGATGGCAAAGAGTTCGAACTCGTCGACGAAACCGGTGAATTGCTCGAAGTCTTCTGGGAAGACGGACAGATGTATGACTGGGCCTTGGCGGGTCGAACTGGATCCATTCACGGCCCAACTCACGTGGAACCCTACGATGAATGGGCGGAGCGGGCGATCAGGACAATGGACTTGGCCCGCGAACAACCGGACGAGCCGTGGGACGACATCGATGGATTGGAGGACCGGTTCGAGCAAACGGAGGCAGTAACCACCGAAGAGCACCTGGAAATGTGGCGCGACCCCGATCACATCGTCACAAACGGAGCCTGGCAAGTCGCCGAAATTCTTGAAACCGAGTTCCGTCTGGAACCGAATCCCCACTTCTACAATGCTGACCGTGTCAACTTCGACGAAGTAGTCTATTCTTGGGTTGAAGAGGACCATCGCGCGCGGGCCGAGGTCCGATATGGTGCTGCCGACCACACACAGGTCGTAGCATCCCCAGAATTGGTGGCGGAGCTACCAGACCACATCGAGGAAGTGACCGTCCCATCCCCGGGCGGCGTCGGCATCGGGTACAACTTTGATCACTTCGCCTTCGGGGATCGTCGCGTCCGTTGGGCCATCGCGTATGCACTCGATACATCCGGGATTGCAAACGCGGTCCACCCGACTGCCACGCGCCCCGTGAATCGCCCCGGTGGAGAAGTCTGGGCGATTGATGCCTGGCTGGACCAGGCATGGATCGAGGAGAACCTCGTCGACTATAGCCAGGACCTCGACCGAGCCACCCAATTGATGCAGGAGGCCGGTTTCGAACGTATAGATGGTGTGTGGCACAAGGATGGGGAGCCCTTTGAAGTCATGTTTCCCACGTCCGATTCCAATCCCGTCATGGAACTGGTGGTGGAGGATCAGCTCAACGAATTCGGTATCGATGTGACAGTCCAGTCCTTCGATGCCGCCGATTATCAGGAACGCTTGGATTCGGGAGCGTTCGACATGTGGCCGGAATCCGGTCATACATCCTTTGCCGCACTCGTTGATTCAGTTCCGGGATTCTGGTGGCGGGGGATCAACCACGAAGATCACGTCCGGCGCCGGAATTTGTTCTCGGAGGAGGATCAAGAGCGCACCATCGACGGATACACTGACGCTGGATGGGTTGCGGGAGATTACACGCTCTGGGAACATTTGATGGTCGAAATCCCGGAGCCCGGGCAACCTGACGCCGATCCGACCATTGAGTGGTCCCCCGCCTACATTTGGGGTGACATCTGGCGAGGACCCAGAGAGATGGATGTCGAGACCTTCCAGAAATTCGCATGGACGGCAAACTGGTGGATGCCGGTCCTTCCGTTATTCAACGAATTGGATCAACACTTCATCAATACGGAGAACTTCCTCTGGCCGCGGGATCAGCCGCTATGGGAGTATTTCGGGTTCGCGATCAACGAGAATCAACTGCTCGGGCTGGGTTACATCCAAGCAAACCCGGAGGCGCCCAAGGAAGAAGCCCAGGTCGTGATTGAAGAGTAACCCAGAATTCGCGCGTCCGGCCATCACCTATTTGCAATTAACCGCGTTTACAATTACCATCGCTACCATTGAGATGACGTTAACTCCTCAAACGGCGCCATAAATCACCCGCGGAACCGATAAAACCAGTAAAACACCGCCATGGACCTCTACGAACCCCGGACGAATGCCACACAGATCAGATCGAGTCTACACCTCTGCTTCTGGGTATCACCAAATGACCCGTGCGCTCACCCCTCGAGCGGTTGTAAGGCACCATTCTCGACGAACCCCTCCGCCCGGCCCTCGAGCTCGTCAGTCAACCGCTCTCGGCCCATCATGAGTGGGTCGTGATATTCGGGTTCCCCCGAGAGATCACATTCCTCACATGGATCCGACGCCAGATCGAATAGCAGCTCCTCACCAGTAATCGGATTCCAAATATATTTCAGGGCAGACGTTACGATCCACTGACAGGCGTTCTGGTCGTCGTAAATCGGTCCGTGTTCGCCATGATAGTACTGACGCCAGGCGGTAGGCCCGCCACGCATTAGCTCGAGGACCGAACGACCCTCGACGGTGTCTGGGCGTTCTGTATCCGTGGCATCGAGGACCGTGGGCATCACATCCTCCAGCCCGACTGGCTGGTCATAAAGCGACCCACGAGCGGTGTCCATCCCTTCTGGTGCCTTTACCAGGAAGGGAACTCTGGCTGAGCCCTCGTACGCGTATGTTTTTCGCCAAAGGTTGTGATCGCCAAGCATCTCGCCGTGATCAGCGGTATATATGATCAAGGTGTTCTCGAGCTGACCATCGGAGGAGAGTTGACCAAAGATGCGATTGAGCTGATGGTCGATATGAGTGATGTTTCCGTAGTATCCCATTCTTGCCCGTCGACAGACGTCGCCGGGGAGGTCAGCACACCATGCATTCGTCCTCGGATAACGCGGAATCGCGTCTCCATACATGTCCGGAACCCAGTCTCCAACAACGGGTTCTGGCAACTCTCGTTCGGCATACAGATCCCAGTATGCCGGGAGTGCGTCGAATGGCTGATGCGGACGATGGAACGAGACTGTCAGGAAAAACGGACGCGTGGGATCTTGCGTCTGGAGAAATTCCAGTGCACGGTTGGTCGTCCAATTGGTGGGATGCTCGGCTTCCGGGAGGTGGTTCGGCCGGGCATCCCAGGAATTCCTCCCGACACCGTGGGAAATCTCATCAGCGTCATCGTTTCGTTGCTTTGCCAGCCATCTCGCGTAGTCGCCGTCGCCCGCGGCGTGGAGGTCCATCCCCTGGAAGCCAAAGTGGTTACGTAACGGCTGTGAGTGAGACTTTCCGACGAGCCACGTTTGATACCCGTCGTCACTCAGCACACCTGGGAGCGTGTGGGGGAAGTCCCAGGTTTCGGTCGTCCAATTCGGGCAACCGTTTGTGGCTGGCGTTTGGCCGGTCCAGAGACAACGCCTGGCTGGAACGCAGGACGGAATCGGGGTGTACGCACGGGTGAACGCACCGCCATTCGCCGGCAGGTGATTGAGGTTCGGGGAGTGAACGATCGGTTCGCCGTCTTCGTTTGTTGGACAGTGTGGGTCGATACCCACGGCATCGCCACGGTGCTGATCGGCGATGATCAACAATACATTCGGTCGTTGCGCCATGACTCCGCCTTGTCACATGCCAACAAAAACGGTGAGGTCAGACAACCCCGAGCAGGTTCGGGTTATCGATGGGATTTACTCGATGGTAGGATACGGGGTAGTTGACCCAGACAATTATCCAGCCATCTATCATTATATTTATAATTAGTGGCAGAATCAACGTCGGTGGACCGACCGAACAACCTGCTCGTATTTCCGGACCAGCACCGCCCGGACCGGGTGGGATTCACCGATGATGTCGCGTCCGAACCTCCCAACCTGGATCGGGTTGCCACGGAGGGGATCGCGTTCAGGAATGCTGTCTGCCCGTCGCCGCTGTGCGGGCCATCGCGTGTCTGTCTGGCATCCGGCCGCGGATATGATCGCTGCGGTGGGCGATCCCACGCCGTTGATTATCCACTGGCAGCAGACTCGTTGTACGAGCGTTTGCGCCGCCATGGATATCATGTGGTGGGGGCAGGAACGTTTGATCTCCAAAAACATTCGGCCGAGCAGGGACTCGTTGGGCGGAAAGATCTGGACGCCAATGGTTTCTCCGATGGGGTGAACAACGGGGGAAAGTGAGACGCCTACAACAAAGTACGCACCGGGAGCCCAGAGAATCCCTATGCGCAATACCTCCATAGCAAGGGACTTCTGTCAACCAACATTGACGATGTTACTCGAAGACGACGATCGGATCGTTCCTATCGCGACGGCATTGATGCTGATGCCACGTGTCCAACCCCACTGCCTGACTATGCCTCCTGCGACGATTTCGTTGGGCGAAACGCGGAGAAACTCCTCCGAGAAGCACCACGACAGTGTCCATGGTTTCTCCAGGTCAATTTCGTTTGCCCACACAACCCTTGGGACGTAACGGAATCAATGCACCAATGGTATCGAAATCCCGATGTGACGTTTCTGGGACAGGTTGATCCGGCGGATGAATTTGCGACGGAGAAACACCAATCAATCAGACGCAACTACGCGGCTATGGTTGAAAACATCGACCGGTGGCTCGGCCGATTTCGTGGGGTAGTGGACGGGCGGGGAGAGACCGAGAACTCCCTCGTGGTGTTTGCGGCGGACCATGGCGAGATGCTTGGCGATCCCGGTTGGTGGTACACGAAACGACCATACCAACGTTCGTTGAGCGTCCCGTTCGCCTTTGCGGCGGCAGGGAGCAGGACCCGCGACGTCGTCGTCCAAGCAACAGTGGTGGATTTACATGCCACGTTTTGTCGATTACGCCGGGGGCACCCCCGAGAAACTCGGCCCGCTCATGGACAGTCGGAAAAAGCGGCCGTTCCTGTCTGAGCGAGTCGATGCGGACACGCCGACAAGCGTCGGTGGCCCTCGTGACGTCGTGGTTAGGGGGTATGGCCCGTGGCCCCTCGCGTTTGATGGGCCATACAAACTCGTCTGTGGATTCGACCACTACCGCACCAGCGGATTTCGACGCGTGGAACGAGGTCTTCATTCGAGATGCACTCCGCGACGTCAACCCGATACTCTATGATCTCAAAACAGATCCGGGAGAGGAGCACGATGTCGTCGAGGAACACCCGGCCATCGCAGATCGCTTCGATGTATTACTTGAGCGACCGCGCACCACCGAATGCGGCTCCAGCCAAACATTGACGTTGGAGTCGTCCCCCAAGATGGGACACGGGAACGACCTACCGTAATCCTGGCCTTCCGGAGTGGAATTAGAACCCCGAACTCGATGTGCCTGGCGACGATCCTCGTATCCTCCTCCCACCAGACGCTGGACCGTCCACCGGGCATCATTAACGTTAACGTTTACCGCACTGCCCGAGCATTGGACGATCCATGGCGGATCATCCAGCCGATAACGACGAGGCGCCACCGACGATTCGGAGTCCGGGCCACGCTGCCGACAATCGTCTGCTCAATCGGGAATCCCCCACCGATCAATCCGAAAGTGGTCTTCCCTCCCGGGCGTGGCGACCTCAGACGGGGGGACCGCAGCTCGTTACCACGTGGTCACTCGGTCCGGCACCTGCGCAGTTTCGTAGTAAAGAAAAATGGGCATGGACGATACCCGAAGGAGAGTTCCTTCTCAAACACGCGATGGTCAGCCTTCCCTATGGAGCCGCTATCGACCACGCCCCATCGTACGTGTCCGCGCTTGGTCGCGGCTTCGTGGAGGCGGGCACCATGCTTCGGTTAACTCTCTCTTGTGAGCATCTGGAAGGCGATGCCTACGAGGAAACGATAACGGTCCCGACCGAGACGAACGCACCGTTCGTGTTGCCAATGTTGGAATTCACCCCGGAAGTGGAAGCGTATGTCGACTGGGGACGAATTTGTGGGGAAGCCAAATTATTCGCTTCGGTACAGGGCGGACCGGTCACCATCGAGCGGGGGACCTGCATTCAACTTTGGAGCGAGTGAACATGCGCAGGATCGGACTACTTTACGACATCCATATCGTCTCCGAGTTGCGATCCGGGTACCGGCAAGATGGGGTCGAGATCACAGAGACGGCCATCGACAAACTGAACGAGCGGGATGTTGATTGGACTGTGGTCGGTGGGGACTTGCGGACCTACATCACCCCAACGGCCGATTCCGCCGAGACGCTTGCCACGTGGGAAGGTGACGAGAATAACGTCCACTACCGGCAGGACTTCGTGAGAGCCAAAGAGCTACTTGATGAGCGCCTGCAAGAGGACTACTATATCATCCGTGGAAACAATGATCGTCCGATTGATATATATCGGGAAGTGTTCCCGGCCAAAAATTACCCGTTGTGGTTCTGGTTCGAAGACGCGGGTGCACGCTTTGTATTCCTCGATTCGAACCCGCACCAAGGCTATCACCACTTAACGGAAACGCAAAATTTCGTATCGGCACCACAACTCTCGATGTTGGACCGGCTCATGGACCGGGACCCGGACATCCCGACGTTTGTGTTCATTCACGCACCCCTCGCCAAGCATCCTGAAGTGACTGAAGATT
The DNA here is from genome assembly GCA_007118975.1 of Halobacteriales archaeon. Taxonomy (GTDB): domain Archaea; phylum Halobacteriota; class Halobacteria; order Halobacteriales; family SKNY01; genus SKNY01. The sequence continues at coordinate 23,070 of SKQO01000036.1, forward strand.
GGGAAAGCGGTTATCGCGGTTCATATTATATCACGGCGAACTATCCTGCGGTCCAACGGGTGCTCGAGCGGGGCAATACGATACTGGTCAACAGCGGACACTTCTTTCCCGACGAAGGCCGAGGTTCGAACACTGTTCGTGGCGTCACGTACGCGCTCGGACGGCATCTCGTCCGTAGCGGTGATCCCGACGAGCGAAACGCAGGCGATGTGCGATGGATGGACGTTGACACGGAGACGAGGCGGGCAGTCGTCCGCTATTATGATATCGGCGAGGACGAAGAGGGTGTGCTCGCCACATCATCTTGGTGACAAGTGTAAGCAATCCCAGTACCTCGGAGACGGGACCAAGCCGTGAACGTATGGATTCGCAGGATCCCGTTGCTCGGGCGATATCCGTTGTGCCCGTCAACGCAACGGTCAATCCAGCGAAAGACGACGATACACGTTCTCCGGTGCTTGTAGGGCATCCAGGCCCGATTCGAGTAGCTCAACCAATCTGGTCTCCTCCGCGGACGATCCGGAGATATCCTCAGTTTGCCCTGGGTCACTTTCCGTGTCGAACAGAAGCGGATCACCGTGTCGCGTGTTCACCGGCGCTTCGAACTGCCAGACCGGTGCATCGGCGTATGGCACGGTCGCTGGTTCGACGTCGATTTTCGGCGACCGGGGCTGGAACCACCGGTGAGCGTTCATCATCTCAGTAGAATAACATTCTGCTGCCGGTTCTTCCGCGGTCGGTCGTAGATATGTGTATCGACCGTCAGTGACGTTAACCGACGATCCCCAGTAACCGTAGAGCGCCCAATCTCGGTGCACTTGGCAATCACCCGTCAATACGGGGAGAAGCGACTGACTATGCGTGTTGTCGGGAAGTGGAAGTTCCATCGCCGACAGTATCGTGGCGTAGAGATCGACGGCCGACGTGAGTGACTCGACGCGACCGGTGGATGCCTCCGGGTGATACAGCAACAACGGCGTCTTCGCGAGCACGTCGTACAACGGTGCCCCCGGTTTTCCCATCCAGCCGTGGTCTCCTAGATAGTGGCCGTGATCGCTCGTGACGATCAACATCGTCGAATCCCACAGCCTCTCCCGATCGAACCGGTCGAGAACGCGACTGAACCACCGGTCTACCATCGTCGTCTTCCCCGCGAACTGTGACTGAACAAAGTCGACCTGTCGATCCGTCAATTCCGATTGGCCACGGTCGATGCGGCCGTAATACGGCCAATACGGTAACTCGGGGTCAGTCGGATCCTCATCCGTGTACATCGAGGCGTATGGTTCGGGACAGTGAAACGGCTCGTGGACGTCAAAGGAATCAATGTACGCGAACCACCGATCCCATGGCGCGACCTTCCCCAACCAGTTGCTCGTTCGTGAGAACACTTTCGGCGCGAAAAAATCAGTTTCATCCAGATCGTCGAAGGAATCGATATTGCGGGTATATGCCGTTCGAGCGTTGTACCCGACACCGTCGGTGTCGTGGGGATCGGCAGCCTTTGACTGCAGGAGATGGCGAGATTCCGGTTGTCGAGGCGTAATGCGCCATCTGTCAGCCTCGTGCCCCCGGATAAAATCGAACCCGGTAAAGTCCTCGAAATAACCGTGTGAGCCGTGCTGAAAATAGTGGTAGTGATCGGTTATCAGTTTTGACGGGATCCCCTCACGGCCACAGATCCGTGGAATCGGTTCGTCAAACGGCTCGATCGGTCCCCAAGGGCGCCACAGGAACTCCTGGACGCCTGTCAGCCATTCCCGCCTGGCGGGCATACAGGGAAGACTGCCCGCATAATGCGTCTCGAAAACGGTCGCCTCCTGGGCGAACCGGTCCAAATTCGGCGTCTCCACGGGTTGTTCGAGCGTTGCCGGGACGTCTGCGTATGTTGAGAGATGATCTCGACGTAAACTGTCGATCGAGATCATGAGCACGTTTTCAATCATTCTTCTTCACCGACATCTTTGATCAGCTCGTTCATCGTCTCGGCGTATGTGGGCGTGCCGTCGACCACCAGTAACGATCCGGTGAAACACCGCCCACACCGTTCGAGGCAGGGCTTTTCCACGGCTTCGCCGGGAAGGGACTCCAATCGCGACCGCGTGGAATCGCTGACGTTTCCGATACAGTATTCGATAACGGCGGGCATGCTGCCACCGGGTCTCCCGGTGGCAATAGTTTTATCGGCAGATATTGAGCCATTCCGCAGTTGTATCGGCGACTTGATAGATAGGTTCCAGGATAGTGGCGGCCCCGTGGCGATTCCGTGCACGGCAGAACATTTTTATCCGTCTCCGTATCTCAACAGCCATGGCCACCCAATCACCGAACGTTGTCTTGGTCGTCATCGACGACCTCGGCTGGCGGGACGCCGGTTGTCTCGGAAGCGACTTTTACGAGACACCCAATGTCGATCGACTCGCCGCGAGTGGCATCCAGTGCACAAACGCCTACGCCACCGGGCCGAACTGTGCACCGAGCCGGGCCAGCTTGATGACTGGCATGTATCCGCCCCGACATAAGATCTACACCGTTGGTGACCCCGATCGAGGTGAGGCCCACCGACGGAAGCTCGTGCCGTCGGAGAATCGAATTGCCCTCGATCCCGAGATCACGACGATCGCGGACGTCCTTCGCACCGCCGGATACGACACGGGGTTTGTCGGCAAATGGCACCTCGGGAAAGCCGGCACGGAGAGCGGACCGTGCGGACACGGGTTCGACCACAACGTCGGCGGGACCCAAACCGGGTCACCGCCAGCTGGGTATTTTCCACCATACGACCTCCCGAACCTTCCGGACGACGAAGATGGGTACCTCACCGACCAGCTGACGAATGCAGCCGTCGACTTTATCGAAGCCGATCGGGATCGTCCGTTTTTCTGCTGTCTGTGCCACTATGCGGTTCATACTCCAATACAGGCGAAGGCCGAGATGGCCGATAAATACGTCGACAAGGAGCCGGATGGCCGTCATCACATTCCCGCGTATGCGGCGATGATCGAAAGCGTGGATGAGAGTGTCGGCCGCCTTCTCGACACCCTCGATGCGATGGACGAACGCGAGGATACCCTGATTATATTCACTGCTGATCATGGCGGTCACGGCGGCTACGCGGAACGAGGCCACCCGAGAACCGGGACGGTGGCTAACGAGATTACGGGACAATCACCGCTCCGCGGCGGGAAAGGAACGTTTTACGAAGGCGGGATCCGCGTCCCATTTCTTGCCGCTTGGCCGGATCAGCTCGACGCCCGCCAACGATGCAACGAACCCATTTCGGGGATAGACGTGCTCCCCACCATTATCGAGGCGGTGGACGATGCGCGGCTTCCGGCGGACCCAGTTGATGGGACAAGTTTGTTGGATCTGTTTGTGAACAAAACGGAACTCCCGCGGGACACACTGCACTGGCACTTTCCTGCGTACCTCCAGGGAAACGCGGGCACGTGGCGTACAACGCCGGGGGGTATCATCCGCAGCGGGGCGTGGAAGCTGATCGAATACTACGAGGACGATCGAACGGAGCTGTACAATCTGTCGACTGACATCGGTGAACAAGTGGACCTCTCGGCGGATCATCCGGAGCGTGTCGGGGAGATGCAGGAGTTGCAGGCCCGTTGGCGTCAGCGACTGGGCGCCGAAATACCCGAAACGGCGAATCCGGGGTACGATCCCGCGCGTACGTGAGGTGTCGATTGGCAAACATCGTCCCGAGTACCCACGCATTGATCGCCGAAACCAGAAGAGCTAACAGCGGGTTCTCGCGCATTCCGGCAATGGAGCAACTCGTCCGCACGGGCCAGCCGGCTAGCCTCTTCGCCCGGTTGAATCACCCCACGAAAACTGATGCGAGCACCTTCGGTGTCATCGGCGATCCTCATCTCGCAACCCGCGCCGGTGGCACCGCGCGCCGGTTCGAACTAACCGAGCACTGGATCAAGCACACGGTGGCGGATCTGCACACACGAGATCTCGACTTCGTCGCGTCCGTCGGGGATCTCACCAAAGACGGGGAACCGTGGAACCTCGAACGAATGGGCGAGCTCGTCGATGACCTGTCGGTACCGTTCATCACAATCCCGGGAAACCACGACCTGGGTGACGGGGAGCCATCGGCGGCGGACCTCGACAGATTCACGGCTCAGTTTCCGCCGGGGGAGATCCCGTTCCACCGGCAGCTCGGTGGGATCGACGTGATCGGACTGAATACCGTGTATCCCGACAAACAGGTGAGCGAGCAGCAACTGGACTGGCTCGATACGACGCTCGAATCGGTAGACTCACCGGTCGTCCTCGCCCACCACAACATCCCCGCCTTCACCGGGCAGTTGGCAACGTTCAAAGAGCAATTCGACCGTGGAACCGGGTCCGCAGGGGGAATCGAAAATGCGACCGCACTCCTGGATCGACTCGAAGACCACGATGTCAGGTTGTTGTTGACGGGCCACCACCACCGACCCGGACTGGCCGTCCACGACGACGTCGTCGAGATAGCCAGCGGTGCGCTCTGCATCTTTCCACAGAGTTACTTTCTAGTCACCGTTGACGATCGGGGGACCACGATCCGAAACGTCCCCATCCTCTCCCGGCAAGGGCTCGCAGAGGCGTACCGGGTCCAGCAACAGGAAGGGAATGCTGCCAAGGGGCAACTGGCTGCCCTCGACCTGTCTCAACTCCCGATACGAGACGAGTGGGACGACTCCTACGGTGGGTAACACTCTTCGATCGAAGCAGACATCCTTCTCACTAACGGTAGCTCCTCGAGGCGGATGATCAGCCTCATCCCACCCGCCTCCGCTCGCTCCGGTCAGGTCACATCTGGAGCTGAAAAGACATCCGAGAACTCACCCCGGTCCTTGCGTCGCTGATAGCGCCACTCGTAGGGCGACTCCCGTCGCCTGGTTGGCGCGTTTCGCTCGTCTTCGACGATGCCCCGTTCCTGCCCAAGTCCCCCTGGATAGTGACTGTAAATCATGACGCGTCGGGGATCCGCGGTGAGGTTCGGCGAGGAATCGTGCCAGACGACCGAATCGAACAGTAACAACGAGCCCGCTGGCGCCTCGATGGTTTCCGCTGCAGCTTCGTCGACGTGTTCGGCCGGTACCTCCAGACCATTATCGGTCCGTTCGTGTTCGACGAACTCTTGGTTCGTCCCCGGCCAGAAGCGCATCGTTCCGTTCTCCTCGGTCATGTCATCGAGGGCGATCGCGGATGAGACGACCGTTTGTGGATAATCTTGAGCACGGAAATACGCCCAGTCGCTGTGAACAGGCCACGCCTCGGATGGGCGGTTCGTATCGACCCCGTTAACCCGGGTCTGCAGCGGCTGTTTGTAGTTCAGCTTCTCCTCCATGAGCCGCGGTTCGTCGTCCATGAACGCTCGCATCGGCTCGAGCAGGCGATCGTCGCGCGCCATCTCGGTAAAGACGAGCGAGAGATCGTTGATCGGCTGGATTTTCTTCACCAGCTGACCGCCCTTGTCGTCTTCCACGAGGGCGAGCCGCCCGCTGGTCCGATCGTTTGCGACAGAGGAGTTGATAATCAGTTCGAGAATGTCGTCCGCCGCCTGCCGCATGCGCGCGATTTCGGCCGCATCGAAGGCATCCTCGACGAGTACGTACCCTCGTTCCTCGAGTGTCCGAACGTGGTCTGTCGTGAGTTCGCTTGCCATTAACTCGGCTGGATTCACCGACAGCCCAAAAGTGCTTCCCTGGGAACGCCGGTTCGACTGACGGACTTCGCAGTCGTATTCGAGACGGCCGACACCGCCGATCTCGATCGTGTCACCATCCTCCAACGGTTCCGGAGTTTCTGACGTCCCCACCCCGATGCCACCTCGGGGTTCGAGGGTCATCAAGATCGTTATCTCCGCGGATCACCTCTCGACCGGGAAAATGAACGCGTTATTGGCGGGATCTTGCTCCTCCACCCCGTTGCGCAGGGGGCGCATATGCGAGCCTTCTGAGTCGGCGACGATGGGATTCATTGGTGCCACGCCGTCGAAGGACTTCGCGGAGTCCGAGCGATGCTGAGCACGGGCGGGGACCGAATGATATATGTTTTAGGTCGCCCTAAAGCGCCCAATGACCGCGGAGACGGTACCCGAAGAACAGTCGGCGGCGGACGGGAAACCAGATGTGGTTCCACGAGTCGCCGCGTGCGAAACAAAACCTGGCACGTTCGTCTTTCTCGAACACGGGAATACCGATGGCTGGATCGCGAGCGATGAGATCGTGACGCTCCACCGCTAGCGCTACGGATCGCTCACGGTTCGAAATTTTTCGTCGTTCGTAAGCCGGAGCTGGATATCACAAGGCGGAGCGACAATTGCGATCGGGGTACTCGCCGAAGCCTCAGTGTGTGGCGGATTCGAGGACCAGCGTATCGTCCTCGAGGTAGTGATCGATGACGTGTGCGTGCTCTTCGAGATCGACGAGCTGCTCTCTGAGCATCTCGCTCGTGGTATAATCCCCGAGGCCTTCGGCGAGTTTGATGTGCTCCCGGTAGCTCGTGATGATCTCGCCGTACATCTCGAGATCATGTTCGAAAGACGTCCTGATGTCGTAGACGTCCTCGTCCTCCGGCTCGACGGTCGCTGCTTCGGCGAGGGTGGTCATGCTCGCGTGGGGGACGCCACCGAGTGCCTGAATCCGTTCTGCGAGCTCGTCGGCGGCCAGCTCCACTTCCTCGTAGGCCTCCTGCAGCCACCGGTGAATCGGCAGGTGTTCGGCGCCCTCGACGTTCCAGTGATGCTTGTGAAGCTGATGGTACAGGACGTACGCGTCCGCAAGGTCCGTGTTGAGGGCCTCGATGACCTGTTCTGCTTTGTCCTGTTCGAGGCGGACCGGATTTTCGTGCACGCTACCCGCCGGTCGTCGAACAGTTTTTTGAGTACTCATACTCACCCGGCGATTGGTGCCGCAACCCCTTATAATTTTTCACGAATCAAACATATTTTCGGCTGGCCTAAACTCGAATTCCCGTTCCCCCAAGAGAAAGTCCCTTCATTGGACCTACCGTCGACGGGGAATGTCAGTGACTCGAGGAATCGACTGTGTTTACGACAGCATCCGATAGCGACGCGAAAAAGTCGTCTTCGGTCGCCGCGAGCGGTCTGGTCGTCAAAAGGACGAACCGCAACTCTCGCGCTGGATCGGCCCACGCCAGCGTCCCCGTAGCGCCACCGTGACCGAACGTCCGGTCGGAGGAGGCCGTGCCGAAATACGATCGGGAACCGACGAGCGACCAGCCGAGACCCCATGACTCATCGAGGGTAGGCGTCTGGTTGCTCGTCATCGCCCGGACGGTTTCTTGGGCGAGCACGCGAGTGCCATCGACCGATCCATCCCCGAGAAAGAGACCCAGAAAGCGGGCAATGTCCCTGGCAGTGCTGTGCAAGCCACCCCACGGCGCACCAAACTCGCGCCAATACTGACTGTTCCAGTCCCAGCGGTCGAATCCCGGATCGCCCGGTGCTGGGTCGACGTCACACGGAACAACGTCCCCGAGCTTGTGGCCGCGAAGGCCCAGAAAAGTGTTGTCCATGCCGGCAGGATCGAACAGTTCTCGCTCCATATATGCAGCCAATGTCACTCCCGTCCTGCGCTCGACGATCTCCGCTGCCAAGTTGATCCCCATGCTCTGGTAAGAGACGTCCGTGCCGGGCTCGAACTGGAGTGGGACCTCGAGGGTGCGTTCCACGAAACGAGCGCGTGGTGCGTTGCGACGGCGGAGGGCCTCGTTGTCCGGCAGCATGTCCGGGAGGCCAGAGGTGTGTGTCAGGAGATGGCGAATCGTTACGTGCTCGCGTCCGTCGCTGGCAAATCCCGCCACATGATCGGTGACAGGATCGTCCAGGGAACAATAGTCGGCTTCTACACATTTCATCACTGCCGCCGCCGTCACCGGTTTGGTGATCGATGCGATCAGGAACGGAGACTCGTGGGCGATCCCCTCTCCCCAGCATTCGTCGAGAAGCCGCCGCTCATTCGCATGTACGAGCAATTGCGCGCCGGTCATGTCTGTGCTCTCAACCTCGGCGGCGACAGTCTCGCTGACAGACTCGATTCCCATGCGGTGCGCGGAGCGTGATCCACCTTCAACCAACCGATAGGGGCGTCTCCTCCCGCAGGTGTATCGGGGTGTACAGGTGGTCAAAGACGGGTGTAGAGATGATGGTATGCCCGGGCGTGTTCCGCACAAAGGCCAACACATTCGACAAATGGCTGGTGATATCGGATACCGCGGAGCAATCACTCATCTGTCGAGGGGCCGCGTGTACCACCACCTCCTCGACGATAATGATGTCGTTCGGGCAACGTATCGGATCGATAACCACCATTGTGGCCTCGTCGTTCGGCAGACAGCGCTCCCGACCGTATTCGATCCGGCGAGGCACCGCGTTGCATGCGGTCGTGTCCAGCCACCCATCACGGATCCTGGAGGCCTTTTGAACACATATGGTAGAACGGTCTCAGTGGATCTTCTACTCGAGAGATCGTTTCCGCCCCATCATGCACCGAGCTTCAGATGATCGAACGTCCCAACCTTGCCGGTGATGCGTGGTGTGGGCCGATCTGCGGCGGAGTTGTCGGTCCCACTCGCTACCTCCGATCTCAGTGCACCTCCTATCCGATCGGGTAGAGTTCCACGCTCGAAAGGAAGATGTATAGCGTTCAATCGTAGGAATGTGGTATGTACGACGTCACGTTCATCGGTACCGGCGCCGACCCCGACAATCCCGATGTGTCGGGCTACGCGATGGCATATCACCACGCGAACGCGTACGACCGACTGGAGAACTGCGAACTCGTCGCCTGTGCGGATATCATCCCGGAAAATGCCTCCGCGTTCGCGAACGCGTTCGGCATCGACGAGGCGGAGACGTTCCAGGATTACGAAGAGATGCTGGCGGAGGTCGACCCCGACATCGTTTCCGTCTGTGTGCCACCCGCACTCCACGCGGAGATCGTTATCGACTGCGCCCGTCACGGTGTCCCAGCCATCCACTGTGAAAAGCCGATGGATCTGACCTGGGGCGGGGCTCGACGGATGACAGACACGTGTTGGCGACGGGGCGTCCAGTTGACGTTCAACCATCAGCGTCGTTTCAAACCGTCGTGGGTGAGAGCGAGGGAGATCGTCACGTCCGGCTCGATCGGCGAGATCGAGCGCGTCGAACTGACCCCACCGAACGTGTTCGATTGGGGGACACACGCCTTCGACTACGCGGGGTACGTCACCGGCGATCGACCGGCCGATTGGGTCATCGGACAAATCGATTACCGCGACGAGCAGTACTGGTTTGGTGCGCACAACGAAAACCAGGCCCAGGCACAGTGGGTGTACGACAACGGCGTGGTCGGGCTTATCTCGACCGGGATTGGTGGCAGCGTGATTCCGGCGTTCATGAGGATCGTTGGCACTGACGGAACCGTCGACATCGAACCGGAGGGCGACGAGAACGGCGATGTCAGATGGCGAACGAGCGAGGGATCATGGAAGCACGAATCCATCGAGGAGGATGACTGGACGGAACCGATCGACAGCGGCATCGAGCACATCGTCGAATGTCTCGAAAACGGTCACGAGCCGGAACTGAGCGCGAAGAACGCCCTGAATTCGACCGAGATCATTTTCGGAATCTGGGAGTCGTCCCGTCGACGGGGACGTGTCGATTTTCCGCTCGAGATCGATGACAACCCCCTCGAAGCGATGGTGGCAGCCGGCGATCTTCCCGTGACGCAGAAAGAGACGTGAACGTCGCGTGATTTGAGGCGCCGACCGTCTCAGCTGTACGAACACTTACAGTGGTAGCACGGCGTCGGACCCCCCGACCTGTGTTTCTCCGTAGGGAGCGACCAAGCGGAACCGGCCGGAATCCGCCTGAATTGGTCTTTCGGCAACTTCGACGGATGTGCGACGGACAGGGGCAATGCTCGCGTGTGCGCTCAGTTACACGGCCCGAGACATAAGCAGGATCCACCGGAATCCCAAGGTTGAAGCTACCGTCCACGGGCTGCTCATCCGACATGGAGATCGTCGACTACCGGATCCATCACGTCGAACCTCGCTGGCTGTTCACCGAACTCGAAACGTCCACCGGGCTCGTCGGCTGGGGCGAGCACGTAACCGCCGGCGGTGCCGAGACGGTCGCGAGTGCCGTCGAACGACTGATCGAAGGCCGGCTATTGGGTAACGATCCGTTGCCCATCGAAGACCACTGGCACCACATGTATCGTGGCGGGTTCTACCGCGGGGGACCCGTTCTGATGAGCGCCATCGCGGGGATCGACCAGGCGCTGTGGGACCTCAAAGGGAAATACTACGATGCGCCCGTCCATGAAATATTGGGGGGTAAAGTCCGGGATCGTGTTCGCGTCTATCGCTGGATCGGGGGGGATGATCCCTCCTCAGTGGGCGAACACGCCAGCGAACGACTCGCCGAGGGCGTAACGGCGATGAAAATGAACGCCACGGGTCGGGTCAGACATCTCGAATCGCCGGCGGCGGTGGCGGAGGCTCGCGCGAGGATTGCCGAGGTCCGTGACGTCATCGGCGAAACGGGCGATATCGCACTCGACTTTCACGGGCGCGTCTCCAAACCGATGGCAAAACGGATCGCCGCTGCCGTCGACGAATACGATCCGTATTTCATCGAGGAACCAGTCCTGGCGGAGCACAACGACGCCCTCCCGATACTCGCTGATAACACGAGTGCACCGATCGCCACGGGGGAACGGATGTACAGCCGGGCGGCATTCAAACCCATCCTAGAAGCAGGTGCCGTCGATGTCGTCCAGCCGGATCTGTCGCACGCCGGTGGCATCACCGAGGTTCGCAAGATCGCGACGATGGCAGCCGCCTACGACGTGGCGCTTGCCCCACACTGTCCACTCGGGCCGGTCGCGTTTGCGGCGTGTCTCAACGTCGACGCCGCCTCTCGCAACGCGGTCATCCAAGAACAAAGCCTCGACATTCACTACCATCAGGATACGGATTTGCTGGACTATCTGGTTGACCCGTCCGTGTTCGATATCGAGGACGGCCACGTCACCGTTCCGGACGGTCCCGGCCTCGGGGTCGAACTCGACCCCGACGCCTTTCGATATCAGGAAGACCGATCAACCGACGATGATACAGACAGCAGCCCGCCGCCGTGGTATCACGTCGACGGGAGCCTCGCCGAATGGTAACCGGTGAGCCGAAGTTCCGGAAGTGCGCTTGTCGTAGTGCCAGCCACGCGACCGGACATGCCTCGTTCGAGGGTTGATTCACCCGAAAGAGCCATCAGTTTCTGTACGTAGACGATTCGGTGTCTTTCGCTCGAATCGTCCCAAGGTGGCACACATTGAAACTGCAGCAATCGACCCATGATACCTTCCGGCCGAGGTTCTTCGGACGATCGGCGGCCGTCATTCCGCCAGAACGGTTCACCTCCGGACAGGTTCCCGAAGTCGGTTCACGCCACCCCGGACGAACCACCCGGTCGATGCACCGTCTCGAGAACGCCCCCACCAGTGACACCCGACGGCCGGAACTGTTCGACATTCTCGTCAAAACGGGGAGCGTGACGGCCACGAGATGTCCCGAGACGAGGCGCCCCAACGCACATGGACCAGAACACGAGCAGTGACTCGGATATCTGCTGACGAAGGTTACGTGAGGATAAGCGGACCGACGAATATCCGGACGGCTGCACAAGCCAAGATATCGTCTCGTCAGTCCGTCCAGCCGCTCCCCCGTAGCTTGCGAACATCGCCGGGGACGACAGGGGTACCCTCCTCAGCGGCCGCAACAGCAGCAAAACACAGCTCGAGGCTGGCAAGGTTGGCAGCGGCAGCGTGTTCGGGCGGACGATCTTCGGCGATCGCGACAAGTAGTTCCCCCATCGCGCCCGCGAAGCCATCCGTGAACCACTGACCGGACAACTCCGGCGTGTATGTCGCGTCCGCCCGGTGCACTGTGACGGTCTGATCGTTGAGGGACGGCCCATCGGAAACAAAGGTACCGTCGGTTCCGGTCACGACCGTGACATGGCGTTCGCCGTGACAAGTGTGACCGTCGAAGCAAACACTCACCTGGATATCATCGTACGCGATGATTGCCTGTGCGAGTAGGGGCGGGCTGGCAGTCTGCGTGGGCGACCGGGCTGTCGAAGCAGCAACCCACTGCGGTTCGTGATCGGCAAAGAGCGTCGCGATCACGTCGAACCAGTGAATACCGTAGTCATAGAGGATGGCGTGGTCGATCCCATCGAATCCGGTCTCGGTAATCCAGTCGTGGTTCCAGTTCTCCGTGAACCGGGCCGTCTGGAGCGTACCGAGGTGGCCTGCTGCTGCCAGATCGAGACAATAGCGCCACTGGGGCGACCATCGCCCGTTTTGGTTGACCGCCAGCTTGACGCCGGCATCGGATGCCCGTTCGACGAGATCGCGCCCCTCATCTATATCCAGGACGAATGGTTTTTGAGAGAGGACGTGTTTTCCGGCGTCGATCGCTTCCCCTACGATCTCGGGTCGAACAGTCGGCGGCGTTGCGACGTCGACGACCGAGATGTCCTCCCGCGCAAGCAACGCCGTCTGATCGGTATACACCGTCGCATCCGGATAAAACGCATCGCGCTGGGCGATCGCGCGGTCCCGATCGATGTCACATAACGCAGCGACCTCCAAATTCATGTCCCGATAGGCGGTCAAATGTGACTCGGTGATACTGCCACAGCCGATGAGCCCGATCTTGCGCCGACAACGATCCGGTCTCGGTGGTTGGTAGTCGATTGCGGGCGTGGAAAATGTCATACTAGCAACGATGCGACTGTCTTTAAAAATTGCGACGTTCACGTGTGCGGCTCACCTGCGCCATTGGGAATGTGGTTGCGAACAGCGAGCGGGTGGTGGAACCACGACAATTGATCTGCGGTTGCACAGACAAGGAAAGCCATCCCAACAGATACTCGATCCCGGCGACGTAATCTTGCAGACACACTACCATTCAGCCATGACCGAAGAACATCAACTCGATGTTATCCTCTTTGGAGATAACGCCGATCGTCACCGCCTCGAAACCAGGGCGCCGATCATCAAGACCTCGCTGGAGCGCACGGGGTCGATGCGGGTAGACGTCACGACCGACAAGACGTTGTTCACTGACTACGTCGACAAGGCCGATAAACCGTTCGCGGAACTCCCGGGCTATGACGTCCTCGTGTTGTACCACCCTTCGTTGCGTACCCTCTGGACCTGGAATGCGAACCAGCTGTCGTACCTCGAGTCATTCGTCGAGGCAGGGGGTGGACTCCTCGCGTTGCATTCGACCCTGGCAATGCTCGAGGACGACCCGCATCATCAGCGGCTTGCGAACCTCGTGGGTGGCACGATCATCGACCATGGACCACTTGTCGAGGACGTCTCAGTGGAAATCACCGACGCCGAGCACCCGATCACCACGGATCTCCACCCGTTCTCCATCCGTGATGAACCGTACAATCTGCGAACGAACGACGATATTCGCGTGCTCGCCGAAATCGCGCACGACTCAATCGGGTGCTCCCCCGCGCTCTGGACGAAGTCCGTCGGTGACGGTCGAATCTGCTATTACTCGAACGGGCATGCCCCGGAGACCATGGCGGATCCGAACTTTCAGCAGGTGCTTGCGAACGCGATTCGATGGGTTGGGACGAAGTGAGACTGGTGGTCGTTCCGGAGGCGTGAGAACGCGGTCGTTCAACCCCGAAGCCTATTACACCTGCCTTGGAGGCTCGAGTCATGGCGATCGAACGGGGATTCGTAACCAACTCGCGGGTGGCCGTACAGCCTGCGATCGAGATGGCTGGCAGCATCGGTCTAGATTACGTCGAGATCATGATGCACGGGACGGGACACCGGACGCGGCTCGCCCCGGCTGCAGCGGAGATTCGTGAGACATTGGACGACCACGGACTTTCGTGTGTGGTGCACTTGCCGTTCAGCGGGATCGATCTCGGGTCCCCACATGAACACGTCCAGCGTGGGGCCGTCGAGGAGTTACGGGCGAGTGTCCGTGCGGCCGCGCAGATCGGTGCGCGGAAAGGGGTCATTCATCCACGATCCCGGGCGAGGGATGAGGCGGACCGCGCCCGCCTGATGGGCGACGGACTCCAGGAGGTGGTCGAGATCGCAAGCGAGTGCGACCTCGAGATCTGTGCGGAGAACATGTTCGGGGGGTACGCGACGGTCCACGATACCGAGGATATCCTGGCCAGGACGGATGCCTCGCTCACATACGACACCGGTCACGGCCGCATCGAAGGGCTCGAAGGCGAGAAGGCGGCGGCATTCCTGGAACGGCATCGAGAGCACATCTCACACGTCCATCTGAACGACACCGTCGGCAAGTCGGACGACCACCTCCCGTTCGGCGCAGGGACGCTCGATTTCGAGACCGTCCTCGCACCGCTCATCGAGGGTCCGTGGAATGGAACGTTCTCCCTGGAGGTCGGCACGCAAAATCTCGATTACATCGAACATAGCACGGAACATTTAGACGCCTTACTCGCCAGGTAAGCCGACCTGCCACAACCCGCCCGAAAGGCGCGAGTACACCTTGTTTTTGACAGTTTCAGCCTGCTACTGGGGTTTCCCGACCGTTCAGTGATTACCAGAGGGCCCATCCCGGCCGCCGTCCGCGAGAACCGCTTGATCCCGCGCCCGCAGCCCGCTGGACTTTCACGAACCGTTGCGTGACCTGGCGCGCGGCGATCCTATCGCTTCGGGCGGGACGAGCCGGTTCGACGGACTGGTGTCATTGCGAGTATCGCTTCGTTCCGACGACAACGATGGCCACCCTCACGGCCAGGTGGCATTTTCGTCGATCGGATAAATTGGACGGGGCACACGTTCGTACGGGATACGGGCCAACACCTGATCCGTGTACCCCCGCGTGAGGGCGAACAAACGTCGCGCTGCCACGTCCTTCCAAGCTGGACTCAGGTACCCGCTTTTGAGGACGATCAGCCCCTGCTCTTCCGGTGGTAAGTCGAACGTCGAGAGGAAGTCCGGATCCCGATGGTAGTTACTCCGCTCGTCGACGAGAATCACGGCCGTGGAACCAATGTCCAGGCGAACGGCATCAATAGGTCCGTCGATGTGGATCGTACGTACAGTGCCCGTACACTCGAACGGGTCCGTCTCGGGATAGTGACGGCCGAGAGCGAGCTGTACCGTGGCCCCTTCGCCGGCAGCCATGCATTGGGACACGGCGGTGTTATCGACGATCGCTGCGACGACCGCGTCCCGCACGTCATCCGACCCAACAATGGTTGCGAGAAACCCCGTAAAATCCTGTGTGCCACCGGCTCCCGGGATGTCCCCGGTCTCGGCGATCACCACTGGCCGGACAGTCGACTGGGCTGCTTCCCGGAGTGCGGCCGCGGGTTGGTGGGCTTCGGTCGTGAAATCGAACGTGTCTCGACAGTCCCAGAAGGCCGTCGCGTACTCCCGGGCTGTAGCTTGCACTGCAGCATGGGCGGCCTCCCCGCCCGTGATGACGGCGTGACACCCCGCGTGTGGCGAATCCGCCCACGGGAACCCGAGGAAATAATCGACGTTGGCGATCTCCTTGCTCGGGTCCGTCCTCGGTAGCGAGTCGATAAGATCAGTCATTGGGGCTGCATCCGTTTCGGAGCGCTCCCCGGCAAGCAGCATCGGGAGCGGTTCCCACCCTACCCGAAAGGATCGATTCGTCGCTACACTCGAGTGCAGCAAGCGCGCCGCCCGCTCACCGGTTTCGACGACATCCGTGTGTGGCGCCGTCCGGTAGCCGGTGATGGCATCGAGGGTCTCGATCATCGGCTCCGTGATGGTCGCGTGCATGTCCAGTGCTCCGGCAATGGGGACGTCCGGGCCAACGACATCCCGCAACCGCCGCAGAAATGCTCCCTCAGCGTCCGGCGTGCCCTCGGCAACCATCGAACCGTGCAAATCCAGGCACACTCCAGCCAGCTCGACGCCCGCACAGCGGTCCAGGAACGCCTGGACGATTCGTTCGTAGGTATGCTCGGCAACGGTCGGCCCGGGTAAAGCCGTCGCGCCGACAGTCGGATGAAGTTCGTACCCGCGCTCGGTGAGTACGTCAATGATACCCTGGATGGACCGCCCCGCCGCAAACGAATCGATTACGTCCTTGTCAGTGACGAAGGTGAACTCCTCGAGGGTCGTTTCACCGGGTGCAAACGTGTTGCTTTCGTGGCTGATGGTTCCCACCGCGACTGTCTCCGTCATGTTCGATCGTTGGCGAAGTGTCTGGCCGCGAGCGAGATAGTCCTTCGGCGAGTGGAATGGTGGATGAAGGATCGCAGAATATGCCGCCAGGTGCTTGACCTGCGAGTGTATTGAACGTGCCCGGGATACCGAGGAAAAACTGCCAGCACGGCGTTCGATTCTGCGACGGCCGCGGAACGATGTCAACGTCCGTTATTTCCTCGCAGCTGCTGGCCTGCTCGCATCGTTACATCTGGGTGACTTCTCCCACGACTAAAGTCGTGAGCTTTCTCCTCGATTCTGTGTAACCTTCTCCGAAACCGGTGCGTGCAGCGACCGCCACGCAAGTCGCCAACGGCGTCGAGATGTTGACGGAAGCGTTAACCCAGGGACGCCGGTTGTCACCGGCATGAGCGATAGGTCCCGGCGGCTTGGTATCGACGTTGGTGGGACGTTTACCGACGTCGTCGCCGCAGGGGAAGATGGTTTCTCGGTCACGAAGGTCCCGAGTACCCCGGGAGCGCCGGAGGAAGGAGTTCTTTCGGGCGTCACGGAAAGCGAGGTCGAGCTCGAACGGGTGGGGCTGCTGGCCCACGGGACAACGGTCGCCACGAACGCCGTCCTGGAACACAACTGGGCGCGGACCGCTCTCGTGACGACAGCGGGCTTCCGTGACGTCCTCGAGATCGGTCGCCAACACCGGCCGTCACTGTACGATCTCCGCGTCGAAGGGCCGACACCGATCGTCCCCCGACAGCGTCGGCTGGAGGTAGCCGAACGCATCGATGAACGAGGCGCCGTACAAACCCCCTTAGACCCGTCGTCGATCGACGAAATTGTCGACCGAGTCGAGGATGCCGAGGTCGAAAGTGTCGCGATTAGCTTCCTATTTGCCTACGAGAACGATGAACACGAGCGACGGCTCGCCGAGGCTTTCGACGATTCGGATAGCTGTATCTCCATCTCCCGATCGAGTGTCGTCCTCCCGGAGATCAGGGAGTACGAACGGACGCTCGCGACGGCCCTGAATGCCGGCCTCAAACCGGTGATGGATCGGTATATTGGCCGACTGGAGGGGCAACTCGAGGATGCGGGGTTGACAGCCCCACTACGGATCATGCAATCCAATGGAGGAATTATTGGGGCCGACTTTGCCAGGGAGCGACCGATCAACACGCTCCTATCGGGTCCGGCCGCCGGAGTCCAGGGAGCTGCCGCGGTGGCGGCACGTGCCGACTTCGAGAACATCATTACGATTGATATGGGGGGGACCTCATGTGACGTCTCGCTCGTCGAGCAGGGAGATGCCGTCGTTTCGACGGACGTGACGGTGGGGGAATATCCCGTCAGCGTCCCGATGGTCGACATCCATACGATCGGCGCCGGCGGCGGATCGATCGCGTGGGTGGACGCCGGTGGCGCGCTCCGGGTAGGCCCACAGAGCGCCGGGGCCGAGCCAGGCCCCGTCAGCTACGGTCGCGGCGGCCGAAAACCGACAGTAACCGACGCCCAGGTGGTACTGGGTCGGATCGAGCCGGCATCATTTCTGCCGGCCGCCCTCGAACCAGCGCCAGCGGCTGCTCGCGAGGTAATCGCGACTGACATCGCGGAGCCGCTCGATCGAACCGTCGAGGAGGCCGCGATGGGCATGATCGAGGTGGCCAACGCGAACATGGAACGGGCCATTCGGGTTGTCTCCGTCGAGCGAGGACACGATCCCCGATCCTTTGCCCTCGTCGCATTCGGCGGCGCCGGGCCGCTCCACGCCCCCGCAATCGCACGATCCCTCGACATTCCAAGCGTCGTGATTCCGCGTGCCGCTGGCGTCCTGTCTGCTCTCGGCTTACTCGTCACGAATCTCACTCACGAGTTCAGCCGTTCTCAGGTACGTCCGTGGGAGGAGGTGGAGGCGGAGACGCTTCGCGAGACGATCGCGGAGTTTGCCGCCACCGGTCGCGAACGACTTCGTGAATCGGGGCAGGAAGCCGGTGCTATCGAGGTGGCACAATCGGTAGACGTGCGGTACGCGGGCCAATCGTCCTCCCTTTCGATCCCCGTTGAAGGAACGGTCGACGAGGCAGCACTGGATCGAGTCGCGGAACGATTTCACGACAGCCATCGACGTCGGTATGGGCACGCCGCACCGGAAGAGCGCATCGAACTCGAGACTATCCGAGTGCGCGTGCGACGATTGGTTGAGCCCCCGGAACTCCGCATCGAGGAGGACTCCTCACGCGCCATCTCGCCCACCTCGAAACGGGAGGTCCGCTACCCCTCAGGTGAACACGACACCGAGGTATACGACAGATCGGCGCTCTACCCCGGGGTGAACATCCAGGGCCCCGCAATCATCGGGGGAGCAGAGAGTACGGTCCTCCTCTATCCGGACCAACGAGGCCGCGTCGATGAGTACGGATCGATCCTCGTCGAACAGGTGGGGGGCGAAGGGGTATGACGATCGATCCGATCACCCTCGAGGTGATCCGGAACGGGCTAGTCGCGGTAGCGGAGGAGATGAATGCGAACCTGATCCGGACGGGATACTCCCCGAATATCAAGGAACGCCAGGACTGCTCGTGTGCGGTGTTCGATGCATCGGGCGATATGGTCAGTCAGGCAGAAAACATTCCCGTGCATCTCGGGGCGATGCCCTTTTCCGTCGCGGCGGCGATCGACGAGTTCCCGATCGAGACGCTCGCACCGGGTGACGGGATCCTCTTGAACGATCCGTTCCGGGGTGGTGCTCATCTCCCGGACCTGACCCTGATCACCCCGATCTTCGTCGAGGGAACGCTCACCGCCTTCGCCGCCAACCGCGCACACCACGCCGATGTCGGTGGCTCCCGGGCGGGAAGCGTCGCGGCCGATTCCAGTGAGATCTATCAGGAGGGGATCCGGATCCCACCGGTCAGGCTGTTGGAGAAGGATCGACTCGTCGAGGACGTCGTGGCCATGATCCTGGCAAACACTCGTGCGCCTGACGAACGACGTGGTGACCTCCGAGCGCAAGCGGCGGCAAATCGGACCGGTCGTCGTCGGGTCGAAGAGCTCGTGACTCGCCACGGAGCGGACACAATTCGGGAGGCAACCGAGGCGGTGAAGACGTACTCCGAGCGACGCATGCGAAGTGAAATTGCCGGAATTCCCGACGGCACCTACGAATTTTCGGACGTGATCGAGGACGATGGCCGGGGGAACACGGACCTAACGATCGCAGTCGAAGTCCGCATCGACGGGGAGACGGTCGCCGTGGATTTCGAGGGGTGCGACGCGCAAACGGAAGGAGCAGTGAACGCCGTGTTCGCCGTGACCGCCTCCGCTACCTACTACGCTCTCCGGTGTCTGACCGACCCCGAAATCCCCCCGAACGCCGGGTGTTACCGCCCGATCGACATCTCGGCACCCAGCGGGAGCATCGTGCATGCAGAACCGCCGGCCGCCGTGGTGGGTGGAAACCTCGAAACCTCACAACGAATCGTCGACGTTATCCTCGGTGCCTTCGCCGGGGCGGATCCCGATCGGACCGTCGCGGCAAGTCAGGGGACAATGAACAACGTCACTCTGGGCGGGGTCGACAACGCGGGGCAGGAGTACGCATTCTACGAGACACAGGCCGGGGGCTACGGCGCGAGCGGTGGGCAAGACGGCATGGACGGGGTACAGGTCCACATGACGAACACCAGGAACACACCGATAGAGGTCCTCGAAACGGCCTATCCACTACGGGTTCGACGATACTCGTATCGGCCCGATTCCGGCGGTGCAGGGGAATTTCGTGGCGGTCTCGGATTGCGCCGAGACATCGAGGTACAGGGGGAGACAACGACGTGTAGCTTGCTCGCGGAGCGACGGCGGCGGGCTCCATTCGGCATCGCCGGCGGTGGACCCGGAGAGCGAGGGGAAGATTACATCAACCAGGAGGGTGATTGGGAACGGATCGAGGCGAAATCGACCCACCAGTTAACCACGGGAGATGTGTTGAGCGTCCGGACGCCGGGTGGTGGTGGGTTTGGCGACCCCGACGACCGGGCACTGGCCGCTATCGATCGAGATCTGCGAGAGGGGAAGCTCACCCAGGAGGCCGCGGCGGAAACGTACGGTTACCGGGTGGAGTGACCCTACGGCATCCACTCGTCCATCCGCGTCTGGGGCGATTCTCGGCCTCCGGGCTCCGTATCGGGCTCCTCAACTGCTTGCAAGCGACTCTGGGGGTAGTCGTACGTCTTTGGGTTGAGGCTCCACTCCGCGGCAAAGTTCCGAAGTCTATGCGGGATCTCCGTCCGCTGCCACGTCCGCCAGCGATCCCCGACGTTGCGGTCGAGCCACGTGACGTGGATGCACCGCACGACAGGATCATCCGCGGAATATGACGGATTGACGGCCGCAACCGTGGCGTCCAGTGCCGGGATTTCGACCGTAGCTGCCGGCCCGCGATTCGGATCGAGGACCACCAGCTGGTCGGCCTCCTCGGCCTCAATGTCGGTAACACGATCCCCGATCCCGTACTCCACGCGGTCTGTCATTCCTTACGGTGGAGTGTTGGTCGTCACCAGGGATAGCTTGCAGGGCGACGGCGGGTGTGACCGATCCCATCGAGGAACCTAGTTCTAGGCGGGCCCGTATCGAAGGTGGCGTCTAGTATGAAGTTTCGTCACGAACGAATCGATGATAATCCACCGTGTTCCCGACAGATGTGCTGTCTGCCGACCGATCTGACTGGAAACGGGCTCCTCGACATCGTGGGGAAAAACGATACGGCGGACCCACACGTCGATGTGTGGTACAACGAAACGCCACGGTAGCCCTCAATCGATCAGGGCGAGTGCGTTACCTGCTCTCACCTGCTCGAATTCATCTCCGTCGAGACCGAGTTGCTCGACGTAGTTGTAGTACGACTGGACGACGTTGAACGGGAGCTTCGCACTGAATGAGAGATGCGCCGGGCCGACCTCCCGTGCCCGGTGTTCGTAGTAAATGAACAATCCGTCGAGACAGAAGACGGTCCGTCCCTCGTGCGTTTCGTTGCGTAACCAGTGGTGTCACCCCCCGCGAGTTTTCCGACCCCGGGGACGGGCCACCCGTCCGTCCCGAACACGAGCCGCTCGGGTCCCTGCTTCACGGCCGCCTGATCGAGTTTTCCCTGTTCGCAGTCCGACGCGGATGTATCCAGATGCGCGTTATCGAGGTCGGTCACGTTGCGGAACCGTCGTTCCCTGTCGCCCCCGGCGCGGATATGCCCGGAAATGAGCGTCAGCTCGGGCTACCGTTCGGCAACCTCGCGAACGTGGGCCGTCTGTGAGTCGTACGGCGCCACCTCTTCGAGGTGTTCCCGGGTTCGTGGAGTGACGTGGGCGATCACGGGGACGTCAAGCTCAACCGCCGCCTGGAGGAGTGGATCGACGGCAGCAGCCGAAATCGACTGTTTGAATCGGTCGGAATGGTACTTTAGGCCGACGAACCATCCTTCTAGACTGCACGACGGAACTCCCGCACCGCGCCGTCTCCCCAACGAGGGTCGATGTAGACCCACGCGTAGCCCAAGTCCGGGTGTTCACCGAGGAGCGCAGCGGTCTGTCTGTTGCGCTCGATCGTTCCCGCGAGCTCATCAGCGGGATACGGCATCAACGTGAATCGTGCGATGCCGAGGGGACCCGTCTCCTGGCGCATCCCTTCGGCGTTTGCTTTCCTAGCCGCTGGCGTCGAAAGATCCGCGGATCGCAGGTGCTGATGACGATCTATCGTACGGGCTGTTTCTATCGCCAGAAATAGCTCCTTTAGAGCAAACTCGCGGGGGATGTTACCAACCTGCGTGCGCGCCAATCCGTCGTTACGTGACGCGCCGAAACTTGTGGATGGCCCGGGTTCCCAGATCAACACCGGCGTACGTCTGGCCCACCTCACCGACGTAGACGTCTCCATGGGAATCGACAGCCACCGAATGTGGTGCAACGAAGAGCGGGTCGTCGGACGAGTGGGTGTTATTTCCCCAACGCGTGTGGATTCGTCCCTCACGGCCGTACACGCTGATTCGGCAGGCAAGTTCGGAGACGAACACGGTGTCACCTGCGATGGCGACATCGGTCGGGCGAATCAGCTGAATCCAGTCGCCCAACACGTGGCCCTGCGTGTCGAAGCGTTGGACGCGAGAGTTCTCGCGATCGGCCACCCAGAGTTGCCCCGAAGAATCGTGTTCGATTGCGTGGGGAACCCGGAACTGCCCGAGCGACGCGCCCGGCTCTCCCCAGGAGTCTTGCAGTCTCCCGTCCGGCGAGAACGCGTGGATCCTTGCGTTTCCGTATCCGTCGGCCACGAAAGTGGTCCCGTCATCGAGGACCGTGACCCCGGTCGGTCGGTTGAACGGACCCGCACTTTGCCGGATTGATGCCACCTGTTCGAAGTAATCATCGGCTGGTCGAAACCCGGTGTCGCTCGCCTCACCTTCGGTCCCCAGGGTCCCGAGGAGCTCGCCCGAACGCGAAAACGTCCGCACGGTGTGATTACCGTCGTCCGTGCAGTGGATGTTCCCGTCCGGGCCGATGGTCATCCCGTGCGGCCGCTCCGAGAAATGTGCCTCTCCCCATCCTTGCACCCGATCACCCGCAGGCGTGAACTCCATCACCGGCTTTTCGCTCCGGTTGAGCACCCAGACGTGATCCCGCTCGTCGATACACACCCGACAGACGTCGACGAAGGATTCCTCGGCCGGCAAGGTGGCCCAGTCATCGACGTGTTCGTACACGAACTCACCGCTCCCGTATTCCATCAGCCACACCCATTATCGGGAGCCTCATTAACGCTCACATCCGCGATGGCGGGTCCTTACGCAAGCGTCGGATCGATGATCAACCGGCCGACGGAATCCCCCGTGTGGAGACGCTCCACGGCCGCCGACAGTTCCGAGAGTGCAAATCGCTCCCCTATCGCCGGGGAGGGGTCGACGCGGTCGGCAGCGAGTAACTCGACGATCGTTCGGAGTTCGTCGCGCGTGTGATCACCCGAGACCATGAGCTGCCCCTCGCGAAGCCCCCAGTATTCCGCCTCAAGCGGGGCCTCTTGGAGCCCCACGCTCACTGCGGTCCCTGATTCGTACTTGTTGGAACCGTTGATGGCGTCGATCGCAGCCGCCATCGCGTCCGGTCGACCGGAACACTCGAGCGAGACGTCAACGCCGTAACCATCGGTGACCTCATCAATTACTGCCCGAGCTGCCCCA
Organism: Halobacteriales archaeon; assembly: GCA_007118975.1. GTDB lineage: Archaea > Halobacteriota > Halobacteria > Halobacteriales > SKNY01 > SKNY01. Next base: position 46,524 of record SKQO01000036.1, read on the forward strand.
TCCGCGGGATCTACCAGCTTCGTCGCACCGAGTTCGGCCGCGAGATCGCGGCGTGCACCGACTGGTTCGATCGCGATCACCTCCCGGGCCCCGCGGAACGCCGCCCACAGGATGGCTTGACTCCCCACGCCCCCAGCCCCGAAGACAGCGACGGTGTCGCCGACGGAGAGATTCGATCGCTCGACGGCGTGAAAGCCCGTCGCGCCGGCACACCCCATCAAGGATCCCCATTCGTACGGGATGCTGTCCGGCATGGTGACGACACTCCGTTCGTGGACCGTGATGGCTTCGGCAAACGTCCCATCCACAGCCGCGCCGATCGATTCCCGATGCCGACAGCGGTTCTCTCGACCCCGCATACACCATTTGCACGATCCACAGGAGTCGACGTAGTGGATGATCACCCGGTCACCCACGGCGACTGAATCGACCTCTTCCCCGATCTCGACGACCTCCCCGGCACCTTCGTGTCCGATCGTTAGCGGGACGGTATCCGGCGCAGAGTCGCTATCGGGATCGAGATAATGAACATCCGAACCACACAACCCGGCGGCCTTGATCTCGACCAGCACCTCGTCGACGGACGGCCGGGGCCGCTCGACATCCGCGATGACGACCCCGTCTTCCTTTCCCTGAAATCGAGCTGCACGCATGTGGGCGCTGATGTGGAGTGCCCCCATAAGTGTGCGCGACCGGGCGGACGGCCCGTATCCCTCCACGCCGGTCCGCAGGGCCCGACGTGCACCTCGACGGGTATCGTGCTTGGTTGTCCCCCCGCAAATTACCGGAGAGCAACCGAGCAATCGACCCGGTATCGCCGACGTGCGAGTTCCCGTACTCGCGGACTCGATTCATCGGGTGCGTACCTCACGATTTTGTCCATATGTCATTATATGTCCTTTATGGATTAAGTTTATTTATATTCCCGCACAACCAGCAGGTGTTGATGATCCACGATATCCCAACCGAGTCGGCGAATGAATCTACCTATGAGTGTCTCCAGTGCGGCGATCTCGTCACAGCCCCTGTCCACCCCGGTGTTTGTGACTCCTGCGGGAGCGAGATGCAAAACCGCGCGATGTCCCTGGAATAGCGTCGTTCCTGATAACGATGGTCACAGACTTATCAGCTGCTGGACCAGCGGATAGCTCATCCGCCGAGGCGGGAGCGGCAGATTCCGCGCTCGCAACCGCGCGAACGCAGCTCGAACGGGCTGCCCGGGAAATCGATCTCGACGACGACATCCTCACCCGGTTGCGCCAGCCCGGTCGGATGCACGAGGTCACAATACCGATCGAGATGGACGACGGACACGTGGAGGTGTTCTCGTGCTTTCGCGTGCAACACGACAACGTCAGGGGCCCCTACAAGGGTGGGCTCCGGTACAGCCCGGACCTGACGAAAGAAGAGAGTGTCGCGCTCGCGATGACAATGAGCTGGAAATCGGCGCTGATGGACCTGCCGTTTGGCGGGGCAAAGGGCGGGGTGCGCGTGAACCCCAAGGAGTTGAGTCCAGCGGAGCGCGAACGACTGACCCGTCGATTTACCCACGAACTCCGCAACGTTATCGGGCCGATGCGAGATATTCCGGCGCCGGATATGGGGACAGATCCACAGACGATGGCGTGGATCATGGACGCCTACAGCATGATGACGGATGAAAGCCAACCCGGCGTCGTCACGGGCAAGCCACGCGCCATCGGCGGTAGTCCCGGCCGCCAGGCGGCACCCGGACGGAGCGCCGCCGTCATCACGAGGGAAGTACTAGCGTACTACGATCGGTCGGTCGAGGGAACGACTGTGGCAGTCCAGGGATTTGGCAGCGTCGGCGGGCATGCCGCGCGGTTGTTGAACGATTGGGGCGCAACTATCGTCGCCGTGAGCGACGTCCACGGAGCAATCTACGACCCGAACGGACTTCCCGTGGCGGACATCCCGTTGCATGACGAGGAACCCGAGGCCGTGAAGGGATACGACGATGCCGGCGTGACACGAATGAGCAACGACGAACTTCTTACCCTCGACGTAGACGTGCTGATCCCTGCGGCGGTCGGCAACGTTATCACTGAATTCAACGCTGACGACGTCGCCGCAGACCTCGTCGTCGAGGGAGCTAATGGGCCGACGACCAGCACGGCGGATCTGATCCTCGCCGAACGGGATACTCCGGTGATCCCCGATATCCTCGCGAACGCGGGCGGCGTGACGGTGAGTTACTTCGAGTGGCTTCAGGATATCAATCGCCGCAGCTGGTCGCTCGAACGCGTGCACAAAGAACTCGAGACGGAAATGCAGGCGGCCTGGGCCAACGTGTTGCAAGAGTACGAGGAGCGGGAGGTGACCTGGCGCGAGGCGGCGTACGTGGTCGGGTTATCGCGAGTCGCAGAGGCCCACGAACAGCGCGGCCTCTGGCCCTGACTGGCCAACTCCTGTGTTCCGTCGCATCGTTACCGGCTCGTTCGGGAAGATATTGCCTCGTTTGCTGGGCATGCGGATCGAGCCTGTAAGAGTTAAGAGCTGGCGCCCGGACATCCGCGAATAACAATGGCGGAGCAACCGACCGCAGACGTGGTAATCGTTGGTGGTGGCGTGGCGGGGCAAGTCGCGGGCATGTTCGTCGCACGACACGGATTCGACACAGCCATCCTCTCGAGCGGCAGTCCACTCCTTCGACGCAACGCTCACCTCGAGAACTTTCCCGGGTTCCCAGCCGGGATCAACGCGCGGTTATTACTGAGACTCATGTCCGAACAGGCCGAGCGGGCCGGATGCCGGTTCGTCGACGCTGAAGTGACGCGCCTCGATTCCGGTGATGAGGGGTTCACGGTTCACACCGCAAGCGGGAGCCGCTGGTCGTCCGAGTACGTCATCGCCGCGACCAAAAACGAAGTCAGCTACCTCGAGCATCTCGAGGACGTGGAGATCCTCGATCGGGGAAAGCTGTTCGTCGCCACCGACGGGGAGGGGCGGACGGATGTGGAGGGATTGTACATCGCGGGGCGGATGGCTCGGAAACCCCACCAGGCGATCGTAGCGGCCGGTCACGGCGCCGAGGTGGCGGTCCGGTTACTCGAGGATGACGAGACACCCTTCTATCGCGATTGGGTGGCACCCGAACGGTATTTCACGGGACGTGATCGAGAAGTTCCCCCGGGTTGCGAGGAGATCGACCGGGCCGAGCAACGTCGCCGGGAGCAGGAAGCCATCGAAACCATGGCCCCGTACTTTGAAGAACCGTACCCGGAACCGCCCGAGCAACACCCGAGCGTCGATGAGGATTCATAGGACTAGGACGTCCAGGGCGCAGACCAGCGGCTACCGGTATCGGGTATCCGCCACCTACAGCCGCAGATGGGCCGGTTCGGAGGTCTCGACGAGTTCTAACTGCTCGAGCAAGCCGAGCCGATCCTCCTCCAACCAAATCTCAACGATCTCGCCGTCCGTAATCCGGTACATCGCCATGCCGGTCCAAGTAGCCTCCAACTGGGTAGGTTCGACATCTCGATATTCGCCAGTGTGAGTGCCGTTGGCCCGGTAGCGAACGGAAACGAGGTCACCCTCGGCGACCATCGCCTCGGTCGTCCCCCGATAGTCCGGAAACGCGGTGAAATGTCGATCGAGGAAGTCCACGATTTCGTCGGCGCCGTGCAAGACGTCGTGAATCCCGTGTTCGACTGCATCCGTGGCGAGAAGCTCCCTGAGCGTTGCCTCGTCCCGGTCGTTGAAAGCCGCCAGATACGAACGGACAACAGCCTTTGGATCGGCTTGGTCCATGCCGTCACTTAACACGATTCCCAGGAATAAAAAGCTACGGTCAGTTTTCGAGACATATGTTCGGACGACGTCGTCCACAGTACGGGTTGATGGCACCACCGGGTTATCGGGTTTAAACCGTTCGACGAGCACACGGTGTCTAGCAAGCAGGTACGCCACCAGCGCGAGACCAATGGTGAGAAGTACAAGACCGATCCACCGACTCGGGCGGGCCATCCCGGCCGCGGTGGCGTCCCGTTTCACCGCGATCGCGAGTCCCCAGGTATCGAAAGGAACACCAGCACGAATAGCACGAGTAGTTAGTGTTCCGACACGACACGAACTGTTTGGCTGGTGAACAAAACAACTGCGAGGGTACGGCAAGCCATGTGAGTCGTTGCTTCATCCCATAGACCAATGCCGGCAGTCAGTATCGACAGAACGGTGATTACGTGCCACCGTCAGCTCGGACGGGCCCCCGGTCGGTGGTACCGGTCAGATCCCATTCGGAACCCGTGGCCACGAACAGTGCCTCCTCGAGGATTTCCAGGATTTCCGGCACGACTCGCATCACGAGCAGCGCGATTCCGATCAACGCGAACACCGCAAGCGTCTGGGAGATGAGGTGATGGGAGACGAAAAACGAGGTTCTGGTGCCGGGACCGACGACCCACAGCGTCAACGTCTCCAGTGGTGCATACTCGAACCACCCGAGCGGCGTTGCCAGCCCAACGAACACGTTCCGGATCAGGTTGAGCACCCAGATGATCCCGGTGGCAAGGGCGATCCCAATGAGTTTCCGTTTGATCGAAGCTGAGGTCGCGGCGATCAACCCGCCGAAAATGGCGATACTTCCGATCCCGGTGCAGGCGAGAATAATGTAGGTCGTCGGTCCCTCGAACCCGAAACGGCTCTGGTATCCGTTGAGGCCCTGTTCGATCCCGGGGCTATGTCCGAGTAGTTCCATCCCGAAGTGCGTTTGCACCGTCACCGTCTCGATCAAAAACCGGTTGATGGGTTCGATGAGCATGGCCGGGAGATAAATGATCCCCATGACCGCTACCGCCTTCGAGAGCAACAGCAACGATTCACGCCCGCTCGCGAGGAGATACCCTGTATACACGCACAGCGGAACCGCCACGAGACTGAGCGCACCCTCGAGCGGGCTCCCGAAGTCGAACCAGAAGTAGGGGAACATCGACAACCAGAAGATCCCGAACAGTCCCCACGCCAGTCCGCCGACTTGCGTGGCAATCGAACGAAACCCCCGCCAGTCGAGGACGATCGCCGCAACAAACACGCCGATGGAGAGCCAGGCGAGCGGATCGGAAAGGGCGTGTAAGGTGTTCCACATGGGCGGGAGGGGCAACCGGATCGTTAGCTCCGGCTTACCATGGCGAAACGATAAACCTTCCTCGGTTATGGTGACGTGAGTGTCATCCGGATGCGAACGTCGCGGGAAACAGCTTTCACCGACGACATGCAAGCCCGTCGCATGATCTCCCTCGATGAAGCCGTGACGGCTCGCCTCGAATCACATGGGGCACGGTTTGAGGTACTGATCGATCCCGACGCTGCCTTGGCCATCAAACGAGGCGAGTTCGACGACGACCTCGAGGAGGTGATCGCGGCGGAGGACGTCTTCGAGGACGCTTCGCGGGGCGACAGGCCGGCCGAAAGCGATCTCGAGGACGCCTTCGGGACGACCGACCCATTGGAAATCATCCCGGAGGTAATCAAACGGGGCGAGATCCAAATTACGGCCGAACAGCGCCGGGAGATGCAAGAACAGAAACACAGACAGCTGATCGATCATATCACGCGCAACGCCGTGAACCCGCAGATGGACGATGCCCCCCATCCCCCGGATCGGATCGAAAGTGCGCTCGAGGAGGCAGGCTTCCAGGTGGATCCGATGACACCCGTCGAAGAGCAAGTCGACGAGGCACTGGATCTTCTCCGACCGATCATTCCGATCAGATTCGACGAAATGACCGTGGCCGTTCAGATTCCGCCCGAATCGGCTGGCAGCGCCCAAGCCCGGGTTCGCCAGTTCGGTAACCTGGAGGAAGAGGAGTGGCAAGGGGACGGCTCTTGGATCGGCGTGTTGACCTTTCCAGCCGGGATGCAAACCGAGTTTTACGACCTGGTGAACGAACTCACGGGCGGGGAGGCAGAAACCAGAGTGGTCCGCGACGAAGAAGAGATCACGACGAGATAGCGCATGATCGAGCAGGAGATTCAAGGTGGAAGAGCCCCTATCCGCAGTATGAACCGCCGACGAGTAATCGAGGTGAGGACCCGGCGAGGCTGAGATCGTCGGAATCGACATCAGCGGGCGTCACGAAGAGGCCGGCGAGTACCTCATGGTGGCAGCCGCCGTCGCCGCCACCGTTGGTGCCGCCCGGATCCGGTCCGTCACCGGGATCGGACTGGACACCAGTCGACGCGAACCAACCCGTGGGAACACGGTCGCCCTGGTTCGCCGAGCTGTGGACGATTTGCCCGCACCGCCGACAGGTGCCATCGTCGCCGAACGCGGCGAATTCTACGAAGAGCCCGCCCAGACCGTCGGGGCCTCGTTCGATACCGAGTTCAAGTACGTCGAGAGCATCGCGGAGCGAGAAACTGTACAGGCTGCTCACCACGTCGCATATGCCACGCGCAAGCTGTTGTTATGAAAGCCATCGTCGCCAAACGCGTTGACGCCGGGACCGCCGACCTAACAGAAATCGCGGACCTCGCTCGCGCCGCGGGGTACGACGTCGTCGATCGGGTAGCACAAACCCGGGTAGAGGACGCGACGTACGCCTTCGGGGAGGGGAAGGTCCACGAGCTTGCAGAACGGGCCGGAGGGACGGATGCGGACAAGATCATCATCGACAACGAACTTGGTCCGTTCCAGACGTACAACATCGGGCTTGAACTACCAGAGGACGTCGAGATCCTCGATCGATTTCGCCTGATTCTAGAGATTTTCGGCCAGCGAGCCCACACGCGAAAGGCGCAACTGCAGGTCGAACTGGCCGAGCTTCGGTACGAGCTCCCACGTGCGTCAGCCAAAACGAGTCTGGCCAAACGTGACGAACACCCCGGGTTCATGGGGCTCGGCGAGTACGACGAGAGCCGCGAGCGCGACATCAAGGCTCGTATCAGCAGGATCCGGGAGGAACTTGATGCCATCGCCAGGGACGAGGCCGAGTGGCGCGCGAACCGCCGCGAGTCGGGGTTCGATCTGGTGGCGCTTGCCGGGTACACCAATGCCGGGAAGTCGACCCTCCTCCGACGGCTCGCCGCGGACCTCGATGTTGACGAAAACGTCGGCCTTCATCCCGACCTCGACCCGACCGCCCAGTCCCAGGATCGCCTGTTCACCACGCTTGGGACGACGACGCGGCGCGGCGCCATCGACGACCGTGACGTCCTGGTTAGCGACACCGTCGGGTTCATCCGAAACCTCCCCCATTGGCTGGTCGAATCCTTCCAGTCCACACTCGAACAGGTCTATCACGCCGATCTCGTGTTATTGGTGGTGGACGCATCTGATCCGATCGACGAGCTTCGAGAGAAGGTCGTAACCTGTCACGACACCTTATACGAGCGGAACCGTGCACCGATCGTGACGGTGCTCAACAAAACGGATCTCCTCACCGAGGCAGAACTCACCGAGCGGATGGATGCCATCGCTGAGCTCGCACCCCGTCCGGTGCCGATCAGTGCCGAACACGGAAGCGGTATCGAGGCGCTCGAACGCCGGATCGTCGAGGAACTGCCGCCGCTTCGGGAGGAACGACTGGTGCTGCCGATGACCGACCAGACGATGAGCATGATCTCGTGGCTTCACGATAACGCCAACGTGAACGACGTCTCGTACGGGGAGGAACAAGCGATTGTCGACTTTGCCGGTCGCGATGGTATCGTCGAAAAATCACGGGCAAAAGCCCAACAGCTCGCACAGCCGCCCGTCGATCACGGGTAACCCATCACAGCGGGTCAGGAATCACCTTGCGGGCCACCGGCATCGGGGTCGTACCGATTCAGGAGATAGCGAAACAAGAGCAACCCACCGACCCAGAACAAGACCCCAAAGATACCGAATCCGATCCCGATGAGCAACCCCTGGTCGATCCCGGCGAGCACCATGAGATCGCATTGTGGCGGCATTGGGATAAGCCGATCGGGGCGTCGTGGCGCGCGGGGTTGTTCACCTTACTCCGGCCATCGTGCCGTCGGGATCGCATCGAGCAGGTCGGACGCGACTAGCCCGTCGTTGTTCTCCTGAGCGACGCGATCGCCGGCCGCACCGTTGACGTATGAGCCAATTGCTCCAGCAGTGACCGCAGATCGCTGGGCTTGGGTGAAACACGCTGCCACGATACCGGCCAGGACGTCACCTGTTCCGCCGACAGTCATCCCCGGGTTCCCCGTCCGATTCACCCGCGTGCGATCACCGTCTGTCACGACATCGTAGCGACCTTTCAGGAGGAGCGTCACCCCCAACTCCGCGGCCAACCGACTCGCCTGCTCCAGCCGATCCCGCCAGTCATCCGCCCGTTCACCGCCCATGTCGACGAATTCACCCATATGTGGCGTACAGATCAACTCGGCAGCCGTCGTGGTTTCGGGCACCGTAGATAAGGCATCCGCATCGACGACGCACCGGCCATCATACGCTTCGAGGAAGGCGCGGACTGCTTCCAGTGTTGCCGGGTCGTTGCCGAGTCCAGGACCGAGCACGATGACGTCCATGTCTTCAGCCTCCTCAAGCAGCTCCTGGACGTGCTCGGGTTGCAAACACTCGCCGGACAGGCCACGCACAATCAGATCCGGTCCGTACCCCGCGACCGTCCCTGCGACCACTTCTGGGCAGGCAACATAAGAGAGATCCGCACCCGCGCGGAGCGCAGCGGTTGCGGTCAGGGCGGGGGCGCCCGTGTACGGGCCGCCACCAATGGTGAAAATACGCCCCGCCTGCCCCTTGTGGCTGTCCGGGTCCCGACTCAAGTCCCGGAGATCACCGACTTCAACGAACAGCTCGGCGGCGGCAGGAATACCGATGTCCGCGACGTGAACGGGGACCTCGAGCTCCGCCAGTCCCGGTTTGGTGTCGTGAAACGTCACGATTTCGTCTGGCTCGACCGCCGCGCCGGCAGCATCTCCGGTGTCAGCATCGACACCACTGGGTACGTCGACAGAAATGACGTCCGCATCGGCCGCGTTGATGGCCCGTGAAGCGGTCGCTGCAGGCTCCCGGAGTGCCCCGGTAACCCCGGTCCCGACGACGGCGTCGATCACAAGATCCACGTCAGGAACAGCAACGGAACTAGAATCTCGCCATTCATCCGTATCGAATTCCCCTCGTTCGAGCGCCTCCCAGTTCGCCGCCGCGATGTCGGTCGTGATACGATCGGCACTCCCCAGGAGGCGTACGGTGACGTCGTAGTCGTCGAGAAACCGCGCCGCCACGAATGCGTCACCGCCGTTGTTCCCACGTCCCGCGACGATGAACACGGTGCCGTCGGCGTGTCGTCGTTTCACGCGCCGGGCTACAGCGTTTCCACTCGATTCCATGAGTTGCCGGCGAGGAACGCCGAGTGCCTCGGCGTTGCGGTCGACGGCCGCCATACGAGCGCTCGAAATCATGGTGAACCGATCGGCCGGAGGCGCCTAAACCTTCGGTCATCCTCGGTGGTCGAACGTTTCTCGACCGGTGACATCCAGGCGTGATTGTTGACAGCCACCTCCGGGTGATCGGGGCGTAATCCCGCGACATCGTACCGCTGACGTAGGATATTACGGGTGGCAGGTGACCACCTGGTCACGCGGTTGGAATCTGCGGGACAGGTCGTGGAGGTGGACTACAGACTGTGCCAACCAGCCCGTATGCATATCTTCGTCCAATCTGGATACAGATTCGGAGTTACGTTCTTGGTTGAGCTCGGGACGGCGGTTTCCCGCCCAGTTCACGTCGATGTTGAGGGCCGTGTCACACGCCTCGTAAGCGTACAAGTCACGTGCAACGCGTTGACTGATCCTTCGCTCTTCCGCAGCCGCAACACGTCGTGCTCGTCTCCCGCGGGGGGACTGATACGACGTCGATTCCCGCGATTCCCGTCTCGTATGCGAGAGTAGCGGTGAAACCGTCGAACGCCCACCTGTACAGGTCGAGCGAATTCGCTAGCTGTGCGAAGTTGCGGATGTTCGCTCGCTGTGTGCGTTGGAGTTCCTCGCTGGTGGAACGGCTGTATCACCACTTATCGTCCGGGTATAAAGGGCCTCCCTGGTGACAGTGGCATATCCGGCCTTGCCATCGACGGTCGACTGTGGCGGAGTCGTCAGATTTTTCGTGCCACGAAGGCCGCAGACATTCTCCTTGCATCTTTATAGCCTCCGCTGCAAACCTGCCCGGATATGGACGTCCGCCGACTGGTCCGTGGCTCGGTTCCGTGGTCGGATCTAGAGACCATCGGCGACGAAGTCCGTTCCAGATACGAGCTTGGCGTAGTGCGTGTGGAATTTCTGGACGCCGATAACTGGCTCTCGACGCCGTGTGTGGTAAACGACACCTGGTTTGTGAAAATTATCTCTCCCCAGAATGCGCTGGTGCATGCACTATTCACTGGAGCCAGGAACCTCGGCGCCTTCGCCAGCAGCGGGGACGGATTCTTCGAACCCCTCGACGGCCCGTTCGAGATGGCCCGACACGAGCTGGCCGCGACGCGTACACTCAAACGTATTGGGGTGAACGTCCCTGACCCAGTCGAATCGTTTCAGGTCGATGGGTACGGCGTGCTGGTGCTCGAATACCTCCCAGCGTTCGAGACGCTCGAAGACCAATCTGCCGAGGAACTGGCCGACTGGGCACCCCGGCTATTCGAATCGCTCTGGTTGATGCATGATCACCAGCTGGCACACGGCGATCTCCGGGGGGAAAACGTCCTGATCCACGACGACGAACTCTTTTTCATCGACGTGACGAGCGTGAGCGAGGACGGTATCGAGAACGCGAGAGCATACGATATCGCCTCTGCCCTGGCAACGATCGCACCTGCGATCGGCGCTCGTGAAGCGGTGGCCGCGGCACTCGAGTACTATACTATGGACGAGCTACTCGACGCTCGGGAACTGCTCGACTTTGTCCGGCTTCGACCGGACCACGAGTTCGATGCAACACGCGTAAAGGGGGAGATCGAACGCCGGGCGAGCCGGCGGTAGGGGAGCGGCGGGGTGAATCCCCGGACCGGGCGCCAGTGTTGTGCGACGGTGGCTCGCTAGCCAGGACGAGAAAAGCGTCCCGCACTAGCGTATCGACGCTTACGGCGGGAAGGGGAAAAACTTCGCGGTTGAACGGCTGCCGGCTGTCGGACGATCGGTTGCTCAGTGGCTACTTCGGACTCGCCACGTGGTCGACTTCGAGCGCCCCCAGCGTTCGATATCGATGTCGTCGGCCGTATCCGCGATCCGACCGAGTCGGGCACCGACCTGTTTTGCGGAAAGATCAAGGGCGTCCGCGATCTGTCGGGATCTGAAATACTCGTGGCCCGACGCGGCGCGCTCCCGTAGATACCGGACGATCCGCTGATCCTGCGCTGAGAGCTCGCACATCTTGATCGTTAAATACGAGCTGCTCCTATTAACTCCTTTCGCGAGCAACCGGTGGGTGCCGGCGGAAAGAAGCGCTTACGTGGCGATTTGGAGAGTGACAATCAGTGCAACACCGGTCAGAATTGCGGTCGCGAATCCCCATGCCCCCAGTACTTCTCCGGGAGCGATCAGCATCGCAACGGCCCCTGCGGCCGCCAGTGCACCGAGAGTAATCGAAAGCCCGAGGCGTTTGTCGGTACCCTGTCTGGCGGCACCTGCCATATCGAAAACCGGCCCGGCTCCCCTAATAGGTCCTTCTACTTCAGACGGGCTCGTCTCACGAGATCGTCACGTACTCCGAATCGCTATCGAGAGCGAGGTTCGCCGCGATCTCCGCATTTCGCATCGCGTACTGGGCTGTCTGCTGAAGGCTCACCAGCACTTCCCGTACCTCGAGGAGTTCGTCGTTTCCCATTTCCGGCAGGTCCGCCAGGATCTCACGTTCCGTATCGACGATCTCGTGGAACTGCGAGCGAACCTCGATCGTCTTGTCGTAATCTCGATCGACCGCTGCTTCGACTGCCAACCCAGTCATCTCATCGACCGCATCCGTAAATGCACGGATTCGGCGCATCGTTCCGTCGTTGACAGAAAGCGTGTGACCTTCAGTGCGGAGAACGGTCTCGGCGATGTCTTCGGCGTTGTCGGCGGTGAGCTCGAGGTTCTTTGCGATTGACCGATATCCCACGAGCGGGAACCCCTCCGTAAGACCGACTGCCCGCGCCTGATTCGGGTCCTGGAACGCCGTGAAGATGAGCCGCAACAGGAGGACGAAAATCTTGTTCGCCTGTCGCTCGCGGTTAAGCGCCCGCTCTGCAAGATCGGGGTCTCCCCGCGCCAATGACTTGATGGCTTCCTGGCGCATCGTCCGCCCCGTGGATTCGAGGCGTTCGAGCAAGTTTTCGAGGGTGAAATCCTCCGAATCGACAGAACACCGGATCGCGATCCGCTCGGGAGTCTCCTCGATCACTCCGAGTCCCATCAGCTGATTCTCGGCCTGGTACACGGCGTTGATGTGCGCGCTTTTGAGCACGCCCGTTTCCTGCTTGACGTGAATAATGCGTCGGCCCAGTACGTACTGGGCGACGATTGCCCGCTCCAGCGAACGTGCATCGAGTTCATCGGGGTGGATCGTCGCCTCGGTCTCCTGGGAACTGGCGCGCTGGGACATGACCATCAGCGTCCCCTTGCTTCCCCGCCGAATACTCACCTCGTCACCCTTCTCGACTCCGTGTTCGCTCGCCCAGTCCGCGGGCAAGGTCATCGCCAGCGTCGAGGGGCCGAGTCGCTGCACCTTACGGGTATCCATGTGGATAGGTACGACCATATTACCTTAAATGCATCACCTTACCATATTATCTAACAATAATAATACATGTATGCCCGCGGTTGGGAGTCATCGGAGAATTACCTCGCGATGATCAAGAGACCCCGACCTAGCAGTCGATCCGCATCATTCGGCGTTCGAACCGACCGACCCGCACCTTCACCCACCCGCTGAGTTCTTCGTCGAGCGTCCGATCACCGGTATCGACGCGGAGCACACCCAGGTCATCGGCTTTGGCCGGCGACGCCACGATCCAAAGATCCGAGGCGCGGATCACCTCGGGCGAAAACTGCTGGTTACCCCGCCCGAAGACGAATCCCTGGCCGCCGATCGGCGAGACGACAATAACGGGTTCGTCGTCGAGTACCTCGAGTAACGCATCCTCCGCTGCATCCCGTACGATTACCTCCCCGTCCCGCCAAACGTCGATTCCCAGCGGTGTGCCGTCGAACCCGAGTGCGGCTTTGATCGACCCGACGGTGCCACCGGGGCCGAGCAGATACGTTGTATCCGGGGAGATGTCCTCTACGACGCCTTCGATAAGCCCCTCGATCGATCCGCTAGCGAGTTGCTTGCTGGTCTGTACCCCCTCGTGCACCGGGACGTCAACAACGGCTCTGACAGTCGACCGCACCTCGCCTTCGCGGTAGGCTTCCTCGTCGATGTCCGCCACCTCGCGTGCTTCGGTGCGATCGAACGTCGCCGCGATCTCACCCGCGGCTTCCGGGGTCACCGCAAAGACAGCCGAAAAAATTTTTACCCCCGCCGGGACCCCGAGCATCGGGACCTCGGCGCCGCCATCAGTAATCGCCTCCGCGACATCGACCGCAGTGCCATCTCCCCCGACAAACAGGATCACGTCCACGTCTGCTGCGATGAAGGAGCTGACGGCGGCCGCCGTATCAGTCGCGGATGTCTCGTCGGTGTCCGGCTCGCCGAGAACAGTTCCTGCAATCTCGGCCGCATCGAGGAGCCCGGCGCCCATCTCCCCACCCCACGTCAACAGCTCGACGGTCTCGCCGGTGTCCTCGATCGCCTCCAGCGCCCGCAACCCCCGATCGGGGGCCCGCGGTTCAGCACCTCGCTCCCGTGCTTCCGCCACCATCCCGTCGGTTCCTTTGAGCCCGACTCGGCCGCCCATACCCGCGATCGGGTTGACCACAAATCCGATTCGACGCATCTAGTCGATCACAGCGGGCCGGGCGGAATAAAATCGCCCATGCTTAAGCGCAGACGGGGCGAACGGTCATCCAATGTTCGTGCCAGCTGTCCACCACACCGGCGCAGGGGCGGAGCTGTCTGCGGCAGTCGTGCTGGCGCTAAGCCTCTTCGTCACCGCTCTCTGGTTGTACGTGTTCTTCCGCTGATGCTCGATCCGCGATCTCGGACCGCGAACGCAGCCACCCTGCGGCGGTTTCGATCTCCTCGGGATCCTCGCCGATCAGCCGGACGACGACTATCTCGCCCGGATAGCTCCCGACGGATACGTCAAACTCCGTGCGGAGTTCCTCGAGTCGTGGTACCAGCCGGCTTTCGGGCTCGTCGATCGGGATTTTCGCGCGATACCGCTGGTCGCCACTGAACTCGTTGGCAATGGATCGGTACATCGCCTTCATCTCGTCAGGGACCCCGGGCAGGACATACACGTTCTCGATTCTCGCTCCAGGAGCGACGCCCACCTCATTGTGGAGCGGTTCGGCACCCTCAGGTAAATCGGCTGTCCCCGCCGTGAGACGCTCCAGATCGTATCCTCGCTCCTCGACGATCCACTCGAGGGCGATTCGGTTTTCCGTCATTGGCCGGTCGAAGGCGGCGGCGACCGCTTCCATCGTGATGTCGTCGTGAGTCGGCCCGAGACCCCCGGTCACGATCACTGCATCCCACGCCTCGGCTGCCCGCCTGACGGCTCGAATGATAGCGTCCTCCTCGTCGGGGACGACCAGCACACGAACGACATCGGCTCCCGTCGTCGTGAGCTCACGACCGAGCCATGCCGCGTTCGTGTTGACCGTTTCACCCTGCAGCAACTCGTCTCCCACTGTCACGAGCGCGACGTTCATCACCTGTGGATCTGCCGCGAAGGAGATAAGCCTACGGCATCGTGGTGTATCAACGCATGCCTGGCGGTGGCTTCCGCCCCTCATCGTCGTCGATGTCGAGATCTAGCCCCATTTCCTCACGCTTTACCCGGAGTTCCTTGATCTGATGCCAGACGTACCCGATCCCGACGGCGCCCGCGATGCTCGCGATCACGATCAACCCGGCGAAGAGGTACAGGTCACGCTGGAGGTAGTAGTTCACCGTGACCGACCGGCTCGTGACCGAATCCCAATGAATGTGCACCCGGTCGTCCTCCATCGTCGTCTCGTAGCCCCGGGGACGGACTGTCGCGAGAACAAAATTATCGACACGGTGGTCTTCCGGCAATGCCACTTCGTAGGACCCCTCCACGAACGTCGTCAGGGTAAACTGCTTCGAGCGTTTCGATCCCGTGAACGCGAACTGCCCCTGATCGGCGGGGAAGTCGACCGTCACCCGATTCCGTGACTCGGAAACGCCGATGTCGCTGGCGTTGACGACGGTCCCGTTTTCGTGACGAAACTTGACCCCCTCGATACCGAGTGGACGGTCGCTCCCGTACCGGGTTCGCTGGTAGATCGCCATCGATGACCGATTCTCGATGTCGTAGACGGCCGTGTACTCGCTCGAGCCGAGGTCGATCGTCACGTCAGCCTCGGTGTCCCAGTCGTACTCGGCCTCCTTGAAGAGACCTTCCTCCGACGTCGCGTCGCCGAAACCGGTACAGCCGGCTAAAAACACCAGCAATAGGACTGCACCGAGGGACAAGTGACGGCGCTGCGACATCAGTTGGCGGTCATCCTAGGCCGACCGGTAGTAAAGCTCCCTCGGAACTGTTTGCGACAGCCGGGGTCGGAAGTCACGGGGTCACCCCGTCACGATACAGCGCATTTGGCCCGGCAAACGCGGACCGAGCGCGGCGAGGAGGCCCGGACCGTCCGTTTCCGGCGCACACACGATCTGTTGTTCCAGCAACCCGAGTCGGTCGATACCGAGAATATCACGGGCGTGACCCGATCGATCCACGCCCCGTTTTGCCTCCGCCCGGGTGACGCTGTTTACCGTGACCCGATCGGTGCCTCGCTGCCACTCGAAGAGTTGATCCCGCTCGTCGTCCGCCAGCCGGGGCGGGTCTCCCCACGTAAACGCCAACCGCTGGTGTTGGACGATCCCGAACCGTTCGACGATCTGGGTGGCGTCACCGGGACCGAGTCCCAACTCCGCGACGGGGATCCGGACTTCCCGTCCTGCGTCCAGGGTCCACCCATCGGTGTCCCACGCTTCCAGCGTCCCAATGTACGTCTCACCTTCGACGAGATCGGGAACGATCGCACCCCACTCTGTTTCCAACACACTCCTGGCGACGGTTGCGTCGGGTCCCTCGACGGTAACACTCGGGAAATCGTCGTGGCGCAATCCCACGTCCGTCGTCACCGCGAGTTCACCCAGCTGATTCGCAACGATACTCCCGAGCGAATCCATTGCGCGCCGTCTGGCTTCGCCCTGGACGTAGACCTTGGTGGCCAGAACGACCATCAGGGATTCACGTTTAGTTCGGCCTGGAGCTCGTCGATACGGGTAATCATCGCCTCGACGAGGTGGTCGTTTTCCATGGAGGAAAGCGGCGAGCCGCATTCGGGGCATTCGAACCCACAGTCCATCGCCTCACTGAACTCGAACCGTATCGAACAGATATCACAGAGGTAAAACTCGTGGAGTCGCTCGTACTCTTCCCGTTCCTCCAGGGCGTCGAGGAGCCGATACATTTCCTCTTGAAGGTTCTCGGGGATCTTCTCGTATTCGAACGTCCAGAGGTAGGTGAGCCACCCGGAGTCCTCGTCACGGAGCCGTCGATAGCTGGCGAGATCGTTCTCGTAGAGGATAAAGAGCGCTCGCCGAACGTCGTTGAGTTCGAGACCGAGCTCCTGGGCCAGTTCCTCGTCGGTTACCTCGCCGTCCGGGGGTGCAGCGGCCACCGGCATTCCCGTCGGCCCGACGAGTTCGTGAAGATATTTCTGGATCACCGGGTCTTCCAGGAGGTCCTCAAAAGCCATTACTTGACATGCGGCCTGTTCAGTGCATAAAACCTGCGGAGCCGCTCACCGGTTTGTTACCCCTCGTCTTCCCGCTCGATTCGTTCGAGGCACTTTCCCAACTCCCGCGGTCGAACACGGTGGGTCCCCCCGGCAAACGAGGGGGCGAGCGAAGCCGGACCGCCGATTTCGCGGAGACAGACAGCCAGGCTGGCCACCTCCGAGTGGGGCTGATTCGTCACCGCCACGTTCCAGTCGGCTGCCTCGTAGATGTCGAAGGATACCTTCCCGGCGCCGACGATGATCGCGAGATCGTCCCGGGCGGCGCGGACCTCGTCGACCCGCTTTTGAATCGGGATGCCGTACATCGTGAGGTGAAGCAGATCGCCCGTCCAACCACGAACAAATTGGCCGAACGTGTCCCGACGTTCGGTCTCGTATGGCCCACCGAACCGCCTCGTCACGTCGTCGATCCGCTCGAGGGGCGCATCGTGGTCACCGATCAGGACGAACCGGTCGGCTCCGAGTGCCCGGCCCGTCAGTCCGACGTGGGTCGTCATCCGATCGTCCCGTCCCGGGCGGTGCCCGAGCCTGACCACGACGAGCTCGCCCGTAGGCTCCATAAACGTGACTCGAGGAGCGACGCGTTTATCGTTTCGTGATTGCCTGGAGCCACCAGTGTCAGCGACGGCGATTCTGCACTCCGCGCGGATGGGCCGTCCCGACACCGCTAAGCGCGTCGCTCCTCGATTGTCGGGCGTGCAAATCGTCGAGTACGATTCCACGCCCGATCCCGCGATCTATCTCGCCGACGACGGGACGGTCAGCCGGCGCCCGCTCGCCGTGGGCGATGAACTCGCGTTATCGCTCGGCGAGCGCCGCTGTGCGGGAAGGGTCCTCGGCGATCGGCATCGTCGCTGTGATGCGGCGGAAACGCCGCGCTGTCAAACGCATACAGACACCTGGGTATGTGCACGGTGTCGAGGCGACTGTCTCAAAGACGAGATGGACTGTCACGTCTCCCACGACGTCTATTTGGCGGCATTTGCACCGGATACAATCAAGGTCGGTGTCACCCGAACGGGGCGGTTGAACCGTCGCCTTCGCGAACAGGGGGCCGATCGCGGGGTGCGGATCCATCGGGTGAAAAACGGTCGGATCGCCCGGGAAATCGAGGCTGAGATTGCGGAGGACATCCCGGATCGGGTGGGTGTGAGCCCGAAAATCCGGAGTCTGACCGCCAGGGTCGATCGGGAGACCTGGGTGGACCATATTGAACAGTTCAGTCCCGCGGAACATCTCGTGCTCACCTACCCGGTTTCCCTCGAAGAGCCGCCGATCGCGGAGACACTCGCTCGGGGAGAAATCGTCGGCGTGAAGGGTCGACTGGTGTGTCTTCGCTGGTCCGGATCGACGTTCGTCACCGATTTACAGGATCTCGTGGGCCATCACATTCAGGAGAACACAACACCGCGAGCGGTGCAATCTGGCCTGGGGGCGTTCTCCTAGCGGGCAGTTCTCGAACCCAACCCTTTTTCGAGCCACGGCCGAAATCTCCGGTGCCATGAGCGAAGATCCAGCGGAGGACGACGAGGAGGAGCAGTCGTTCCGGGAACGCGTCGAAGAGATCAGACAGCAACGAGCCGAAGAGGGCGACCCCGAGGGTGCCGATCCGATGGGTGGCGGTGGGCCTGGGGGAATGGGCGGTGGTGGCATGGGCGGCAACCCGTTCGCCCAGATGATGGGCGGCATGATGGGTGGCGGTGGCGGCCCCGGCGGCATGGGTGGTGGCGACCTCGACACCGAGGCCGTCAACCGTCAGCTCGGTCGACTCCGCGAAGAACTCCAGACGACGAACGAGCAACTCGAACGGATCGCCGACGCGCTCGAAAACGAGTAGCGTCGACCACGCTCGAGCGACTCGCGTGATGCGCCGATCCGGATGAGAGCCACGTTTCTCGATCTGTTGGCCCCGGAACATACAGCGCCCGACCGCCTGGTGCTCTCATGACGAGCAAACGCTCGTTGGCCCGTTCGCTCTCAGCCGTCGCCGGGTTCGAGCACGCGAGGGTCGACCTCGAGCAGTACGCAACCCCACCCGAAACTGCAGCTGACATTGTTCATCTGGCAGACCTTCGCGGCGATATCGACCAGCGATTCGTGTTCGATCTCGGCTGTGGCACCGGCAGACTCGGCATCGCCGCGGCCCTGCGAAATGCCGCTCGGGTTTGCGGGATCGACGTGGATCGGGCGGCGCTTGGTATCGCGGCGGCCAATGCGGAGCGGCTTTCCGTGGCGGATGTGCTGGCGCTGATTCAAGGGGACGTTCTCACCCCACCGGTAACCGCCCCTGACGAGGCTACCGTGCTCATGAACCCGCCCTTCGGCGCCCAGCACGGCAACCGACATGCAGACCGTGCCTTCCTTGCAATCGCCGCCTCCCTCGGATCGGTCAGCTACTCGGTGCACAATGAGGGGAGTCGCGACTTCGTCGAGGCGTTCACGGCCGATCGTGGTGGTAACATTACCGACGCGTTTCTGGCAACGATGCCGCTGCCGGCTCAGTTCGGGTTTCATTCCGCGGATGAGCGGCTGATCGAGGCAGAGGTGTTTCGGATCCAGTGGTGATCATTCCTTGGTCGCCACCGTTACGTTCGTCGCCTCGTGTCGAGCAGTGATGCGATCGTTCTCGCGGACGAGCTCTAGCTTGCCGACAGCTGTTCGTTCATCCTCTTCGAGCATGGCCACAGGTTGGGTTGCCCCATCCGGCCCCACCACGAGCAGTTCGAACTCCCCGTCAGTCACGGCGACCCCGACGGCATAGCCAGCGATTCGGGGCGACCCGACGCGATCATCCGCTGCAAACGAAGTGTAATCAGTTCCATCGTGTTCGAGGCGAACGCGATAGACGGTATCGTTCCCGACCGGCCTCCACCCGTCGCGTTTGACTCCGATCTCGTTCCGCCAACCGATCCCGCCGATGGTCACCGCGTCTTCACCCTCGATCGCGAGCTCCTGGCTCGATACCTGACGGGTCTGCATCTCTTGGCGTTCGTTGATGACGATGACGCCGTCGGTCGTCGTGCGGCGTTCGTCCACGAACCAGGACACGGCGGGCGTCGTCCACCGCATCTCCACATCCACTCCGTAGTACACTGTGTACCCGCCATCGGTGACTGCCGCATCGGGCGGTTCGTGGTCGGCCACCGTGTAGAGGTTCAGCGGTACTGCGGCGACGACCATGGTGAGCAGCGGGAGGCACACGAGACAGATCATCACGTGTCGCGGTGTGATCGACAGGCCCAACTCCTCATTCCCCGCATGCGCCGCCGCGGTTAACCCGATTGACAGGAGGAACACGCCCGTGACTCCGAGGGCCCGGTGCAGAACAAAAGTATCGTCGCCGACGCCACCCCAGATGGCCCAGAGTCCCATCGACGAGCCAGTTATCACGATCCCGAGCCAGAGCCGCCACGGCGCTGGCGGCGATACTGGCCGGCGGTAGAGAAGCCAGAGACCGATCGTCGCCCCGATGAGAAAGCCGAAGGCGTGACCCTGCGCCGCGATCCCTACCCATCCGGGCGGATCGAGCGTCCGTTCGACCTGCCAGACCACG
This sequence comes from Halobacteriales archaeon, assembly GCA_007118975.1. GTDB lineage: Archaea > Halobacteriota > Halobacteria > Halobacteriales > SKNY01 > SKNY01. The sequence continues at coordinate 66,976 of SKQO01000036.1, forward strand.
GTGGGATGGGCCAGTGCACGGGCAACGAGCCCCACGACGCCCTGAAAGGCAAGCAGCACGACCGTCGCAATCGGGAACCGAACGACCGTGAACCCGGCGAGGGCGAACACCACGCCGGAAAACCCGATGACCGGGCTCCACGCGAACAGAACAGACACGAGCGCGACGACGACCGCTGCGAGCGGAAAACACACCAGTGCACGGATCCAGGGATCGCGGGGGCGATCCACCTCTGCAACGGGATAGTGCCCCCATACGTACTCCGCGAGCGACCCGAGCAACAACAGCCCGAGGAGGTTCGAAAGCAGGTGGCCGGGCGTCGCGTGGGCGAAGCCGGCCGTCAGGTGACCGGCCGGATACAGGTACGACCAGGCCGTGAATGGGAACGTAACGGGTGCGTCCCAGTGGGACCATCCCTGCTGGACGAACAGATAAAAGACGAGCAACGATACCACGAGCACCAGTGTCCCCCACGGGATGCCGAAGATGAGCCGATGGTGTATTCGATTGAGCGGCCGGGCGTCCCGCCGCCCGAGCCACGTCACTGCCAGCAAGGAGACGATCACCGCCACGACGACGAGCGTCGGCAAGAGGGGCGGGAGATACGCGACGAACCGCTCCATACCGAGCGGTGCCGCTCGCGGTAGTTAGCTGGTCGCATTTCCGTCGACCTGTCGGAACCCTTAACCACCTCACACGGCCAGAAACGGTATGGAGCTCCGGGTCATCACGAAAACCGACGACGAACTTCGCCTCGAAATCGGCGGAGAGGATCACACCTTCCTCAACGTGCTCAAGCGCGCTCTGCTCGATACCGAGGGCGTGAGCACCGCCATGTACGACATGAATCCGGAACAGTCCGGTGGCCAGACCGATCCGGTGTTGACAGTACAGACCGAAGCAGGTGTCGACCCACTGGACGCCCTCGCCGAGGCCAGCCGCGCGATCCAGGAGACGACCGACGAGTTTCAGGACGCCTTCCAGGCGGCCGCCTGATCCTACAGTTTCACTTTCGTCGCGGTTCGCTGGCTGCCGTTTTTTCCGTTCCGCCGTCCGTTTCTCGTATGGTACAATCGTTTCCGAGCGGGAGGGGTGGCTGATGGGGCGGACGAACCCCACTTACCGTCGCTGGCTGGAGCGCTACGAGACCGACTGGCAGCCGTTCCGACGGTCGCTCCGCGAGGAACACCAGGCCGATTTCGACCGGCTGTTCGACCGGGCCGCCGAACACGCCTCCGCTGCCGGATTGCAGAATGCCCCCGACCCCCGGATGGCGCTGTTGCTCTCGATTCTGCTCTCCCAGGAGCGGGCACTCCGCCACTTGCAGTCGACCCCCGAGTGATGGCCGCCTTCAAGATCGATTTCTACCCCGACGGCGTGCTAGAGTGGCGCCGCACCGCGTCGGGCGTCCAGCGCAGACAGGTGCCCACCTATTCGCGCACGTGTTATCTGGCAGGACCACGCGATGCCCGCGAGGATGCGGAAGCCTGGCTGGAAGCCGCGGATGCAGTCGAGGATATCCGGGAGACGCGAATGTACCGCGACCTCCGCGCGGACACGCGGGAACCGGTCCTCGCCGTCGAAATCCGGCCGACGGTCGATCCGCAGTCCGTGGCTCGCCGGTGCAGACAGGCCATCGAGCACGACGCCCATGCCCCCGGCACGCTCCAGTGGTACAACGTCGACCTCGCTCCGCAGTTTCGCTACTGTCTGGAGACCGGCACCGATCCGGCACCCGACGATCCGTCCGCTCTCTCGACACTTTCGGTGACGCTGGACGAAAAGGCGATCGCGGATCGCGACGTCAGCGACGCAACGATCGACGGCGACCACGTCGACGGCGGCGAAGAAGCAGTCCTGGAGACGCTGGTGACCGCCCTGAAACGACACGATCCCGATGTCCTCGTCATCAACGCCGCATCCTTGATTCCGCTGCTGGCCGAACGCGCACTCGCCACCGGTATCGACCTAGAGCTGGGACGAGCGCCCGGCTGGGAGCGGCTTGCCGGCGAGAACACCTTCGAGAGCTACGGGCGGGTCGGTCACTCGGCGGCGCGGTACAATGTCCCCGGCCGGGTGATACTGGACACGTCGAACAGCTTTCTGTGGCCCGAATCAAGCCTGGCAGGATTGTTGTATCTGGTCGAGCAGTCCCACAAACCCCTCCAGGAGACCGCCTGGGGGAGTATCGGTAACATCCTGACGTCCATCCAGATCCGCGAAGCCCACAAGCGAGACGTCCTGGTTCCCTGGAACAAGTGGGAACCGGAGCTGTTCAAGGACGTTCCGACCTTGCACACCGCCGACCGGGGTGGGTTCATCATGGATCCAGCCGTCGGCTTCCACGAAGACGTCTACGAGCTCGATTTCTCCTCGCTGTACCCCGCCATCATGTGCGAGTATAACATCAGCCCAGATACGGTCCTGTGTACCTGCCACGCCGACCGTGAGGACGTGCCGGCGATCGGTTATAACGTTTGTGACGACAGCGGATTCATCGCCGACGTTCTCCAGCCGTTGCTGAACCGCCGTGAAGCGGCAAAGTCGAAGATCGCGGCCGCCCCGGACGAGGACGCTTGTCGGGACGAGCGGGCAATTTCGGGTGCGATAAAATGGATCCTCGTCTCGTGTTTCGGCTACCAGGGCTATCGAAACTCGAAATTCGGACGGATCGAGTGCCACGAGGCGATCAACGCCGTCGCCCGTGACATCTTCCTTTCCTCGAAACGAACTCTGGAGGCGGGGGGCTGGCAGGTCGTGCACGGCATCGTCGACAGTATCTGGGTGACGCCGGCGTCTGAGTCCGCTCCGACGCCGCTCGACGGGCTGGCCGACCGTATCGGAACGGATGTCAACATTCCGCTGGAGTGCGAAGCACACTACGACTGGGTAGCCTTCGTCCCCCGCCGCGGGACCGACCGTGGTGCCCTGACGCGGTACATCGCGAAACGCGTGGATGGAGACGAGTGCAAACTTCGTGGGATCGAGGCCCGACAGCGCAGCACCTGTGCCTTCGTGGCCGAGGCCCAGCGAGACCTCATTGAGACGCTTGACCGCTCCCGGGACGCCGCGACCGTCGTCGATCGGGCGGAACGATACCATCGAGAGCTGGAGCAGCAAGCGGTCGATCCCCGGGAACTGGTGATCACCCGGCGTGTCTCGAAGCCGAAGGACGCCTACACGCAGGCGACCCTGTCGGTGGCTGCCCTGGAGCGGGCCGAACGGCTCGGTATCACAAAAGGGCCGGGCCAGTCAGTCGAGTACGTTGTTGTCGATGACGGTGCTCGCACGTCGGGTCGCGTCCGTCTCGCCTTCGAAGAGATCGAAACCTACGACGCGGACTACTACGCCGAACGGTTGCTGCGCGCGACCGAAAGCGTCGTGTCACCGTTGGGGTGGGACCGCAACCGTCTCGACCGGTACCGCCGGGGGACGGCGAACACGACCCTGGCGGCCTTCTGAACGGAACGGCGCGTTTAACACGGACGGCCGGGAGGGACGTGCACGGAAATGGCATCGACGCCAGTGGTGATCGGCGTGGCGTTGTTCGGCGCACTCGCGCAGGTCGTGGTGACGATTCTGTTTTACCAGCCGCCACCGGGGCCGAAGCGTCCCCAGTATCCCGTGCTCGAAGCCGGATTGTTTGGCGTAACGTTCCTGCTCGTGTATCTCGCGATCGGGTTCGGATTGCGTGCCCTCGAAGGGCTGTGGCCACCGTTCACGGGCTATCTGTTGATCGGGGTGAGTCTGTTCGGCATGTTCGTCGCGGGGTCGATCGTCGCGGGACGAATGGGATCGGATGCGGGGCCGGCCGTCCGCGGGATGAGCCTGGTGACGACCGTAATGGTGTGGCTGTACCCGCTGGTGATCCTGTTGCTGTAGCTCCGCACCCAAGAAGAGAGACGGACCACGAGCCGGCCGTTACCCGATGAAACCCTGAAGCACCCATCCGCCCTCCTCGTCCGGCTCGTCGGTCTGGATCGTCGCCGGCGCGCTCACCAGGACGAACGCACTCTCCTCATCGCCGTTCCTGATCTGACGGTTCGACTCTGGGGGAATCCAGATGGCGTCCCCGGGGGCCATCTCGACAGGGTCGTCGTCGACGACCACCGTCGCCCCACCTTCGATGAGAACGTACACCTCTTCGTGTCGATTGTCGGTGTGGTCGTGTTCGAGTCCCCGCCATCCTGGTTTACAACGCACGATCGTCACGCCCAATTGTTCGCTGTCGAGGGGTTCCCGCAGGAAATGCATCGCGTCGGCGACGGGGTCGACGTTTTCGTAGTTGACCTTTCGATAACTCATTGGCGGCGATACGGGGGGTGGACGCTAAATGTTTGCCACGAACGGGACAGCCCTGTTGCCTGACGATCGGACCGGATTCATGGGGACGAGCGTGGCCAGCGCAACCGACCCAGGTGTTTGGTCCAACTGGTGAGGATCAGCGAACGATGAGTGTCACCGGGGCACGAATGATGCAAGAGGCTTTGGTCGTTCGACCCAATGTATCTACCAACTCCCTGAGGATGTCGAACGAGACCCAGACGCGGCGACGGTTTCTGCAAGCCACGGGAATGACGGCAGTAACTGTCGGCACAGCGGGGTGTGTGGCGCTCGAGGCACCCGCCGAGGGTGGGGAGAATCCGGCAGGTATCACGGTCGATACAGGCGGAGAATCCGACCAGCTCGTGCAACTGTACGAGTCGGTGGCACCGGCCCTGGTGGAACTATCGGTCGAGACGGAGTTCGCAGAAGGTGGCGGATCGGGTTTTCTGGTGGACGAGGAGACCATCGTAACGAACGCGCATGTCGTCATGGATGTGCCGTCCGTGGACATCAGGTACCAGAACTTGGAGTGGGGGGAAGGGTCGGTCGTCGAGTCCGATATTTACAGCGACCTCGCAGTAATCGAACCGGCGAATCCGCCGGAGGACGTAACCCTCTCGTTGAGCGACGAGTTGCCGACCGTGGGTGAGCAGGTCATGGCCATCGGAGCGCCGCTCGGATTTGAGGGATCAGCGAGTACCGGCATCGTCAGCGGCGTCAACCGGACCCTCCCAAGTCCGACTGGATTTGCGATCCCGGCGGCGATTCAAACCGACGCCGCCATCAATCCGGGGAGCAGCGGCGGGCCGCTCGTCCGAATGGATGGTTCGGTTACCGGCGTTGTTTTCGCCGGGGCCGGAGAGAACGTCGGGCTTGCTATTTCCGCAAAACTGGCACGCCGTGTCGTCCCAACGCTTGCTGCGGGTGATACCTACGAACATGGATACATCGGCATCGAACACCGGGATGTGAGCCCGGATATCGCGACGGCACACGATCTCGATCCACCGCGCGGTATCTACGTCGCAAATGTACTCGACGAGACCCCTGCCGAAGGAGTGCTTCGTGGCGGGGTCGAGGACGCCACGATCGACGGCCAACCGCTCCAGATTGGCGGCGACATCATCCTGGCGGTCGACGGGGAGGAAACCCCCACGGGGGATCACTTCGCATCATACATGTCTCTCGAGACATCCCCGGGTGACCGGGTGACGTTCGACATCCACCGGGGCGGCGAGCGTGAAACGGTCGACCTCGAGCTCGCCACGAGACCGGAGGAGATCCAGCCCCCCAGGTAAGGGGTGGGACGCTCGAGCCGGTGCGCTTAGGGTTGACGCCACGAATTGAACGGACAGCCGGAGGTGTGTACGGATGGACGAAGCGGGGGACGTATCTATCGGCATTCCGACAATGAGCGACCTGGAAGCGCTGGTAGAACTCTGGTCACAGCTCGTGACGAGCCAACGCGTCTACGGCTCGGATCTCGATCCGGCGATCAACCGAGAAGCTGCTCGCCGCCATCTCATGGGGTTGTTGGTCGAAGAAGGAATCCGGGTGGCCGTCGTAACGGACGCGTTCGTCGGCTTCACGACCTTTTCGCTCCAACGGGATGCGTTCGAGCGATCGGAACAGGTTGGAATCATCGAGAACCTCTACGTCGAGCCCGCATACCGAGGGCTCGGAATCGGGACACGACTGCTCGACCATGCGGAAAAGGCACTGGAAGCGCGCGGCGCCACCCTCGCACGACTTGAGGTACTGCCCGCGAATACCGCCGCGCAATCGTTTTATCGAGACCGGGGGTATCGACCCGAGCGGCTTCGATTCGAGAAACCGGTGGAAACCGACACATCCAATTCGGAGGGCCCCTAACGATCGAGTACGGGCCAGGGGAGCTTGGGTGGTTCAAGCACCCGACTTGTAATCGGGAGTTCGTGGGTTCAAATCCCACCCCTGGCTCCTACCAATATTATGACAATATTGTATACTATCATGCAGTAACCCGTCTCTTTCACAGGTCGAGGCTGCCCGATCCAACATCCCAGGCGACTATCATGAACCGACCATTGGGGTCACCTGTTCCACTAATCTCGGCAAGCAGGAAATCGCAACATGTCGCCGGGTACAGTTCGATCGATTAGACAGCGGTCACCGACCACTACGCTGAGACTCCTCAGGAGAAGTGAACCGCGGTCGAGTGGAATCTGCAGCCGGCACAGCTACGCGAAAGAGAGACGCGGGATGCCTCCGGCCAAACCAGGTCATACCTCCAACAGCTCAAGATTTTCGAGGGCCAGGGCACCTCCGACGTATTGGACGGGCGGATGCCTACGGACATCAAGGTACTCGTCCACACGTGACACTCATCGAACGCGACAAGTTTCTGTTCAGCTCACGAACGGTCGTGAGCTATCGTTTCGGGTTTGGATCCCCCAAGGATTCCCACGCCCATTGTCGGCCTGGACATCGAGCGGAATGAACCCCCAGCGGTCCGCGAGACGTTGATTATTAGATCCCAAGCCCGTGGTTGCCAAGGGTCCAGCGGGATCACCGAGGAGTTACTCGAGCTTGGTCGCAGCAGCTCGGTACTCGTGGGCCTGCGCCATGACGAATTGGCTGTCTTTTCGGCCCGTGCGGGTGGAGTCTCGATGCCGGACTGTTGCCGGCACCGAACAACGAACAGGCGAGGAAACCAGCGTCCGTCCGATCGGTTCGGGGCGTCGGTCCCCTCGAGACGTGAATCGTGACGAAAAGTTCCGAATTCTCGTGGTTACACCCGCCGTGGCTCAAGACCGCATTGCCCTGATGAAGGTAGCCAACACGTTTTGACCCAATATCATTGGCGTCTATTCCAATGTGATGTGCACAACTGACAATTCATCAATGCGTTTCTGGCTGCTTCCCGATTGAAACGAGACAACTCATACAAACCACCGGATTGCAAAGTTGCGAGAGCAGACGATCAGTAGCAGTTCATACGATAAATTATATGACATATTCCGCCGTTGGATGTTGTATCGCTTGAAGTGAAAATGATTAACATCACAGAGTACATAAGTTTACTAACAGTGACGACATCCACTCATCTCGGTCGCTGGCGTTGGCACTAATTCTCCGTGAGTGGATAGTTTCGTGATTCGGGTCCGGTTGCGGTGCCCGTAAGCAATGCTCCCTGCACTCTTGCCGGGTATCGACTTGCCAACTGTTCCGACCGAAACTCACCAATGCCAGCACACAACGACTTCACCGTCACTCCGTACGAAGTCGAGGGTGACCTCGATTACGAGCGCTTGCTCGATCAGTTCGGAGCGGATCGTCTGACAACCGACCAGCTTGACAACTTCCCGAAACCCGTTCATCCCCTCGTGCGTCGTCGGATATTCTACGCCGAGCGGGACGTTGACGCGTTCCTTGATGCGGCCAACCACGGCGACCCGCATTCCGTCGTGACGGGGAGAGGCCCATCGGGTCCGATGCATATCGGCCACGTCTTCCCGTTTTACTTCGCCAAATATCTCCAGGACAACTGCGGTACCATCGTACACATCCCGATTTCGGATGACGAGAAAAGCTTCGCCAAAGACCTGAGTTTAGCGGAGATTAGCCAAAGCACTCGAGACAATCTCTTGGATCTACTCGCTGTCGGCTTCGATCCCGACCGAACGCGATTCGTGATTGACACTGCGGATGCCGATGTCGTCTATCCGATAGCATCGGCATTTGCCCGTGACCTCACTCAAGCGACGGTAAATGCCACCTACGGCGACCCGGATAACGTCGGGTTATCATTTTACCCGGCCGTCCAAGCAACTCATCTGCTCCTTCCACAGTTGGTTGAGGACGCACATCCGACGCTCGTCCCCATCGCTGTCGATCAGGATCCACACGTCCGCATCTGTCGGGACCTCGCGGGGAAACGACGGTATCCGGTGAAGAAACCGGGCGCGTTGCTCTCGAAATTTTTGCCGAGTTTGGAAGGTCCCGGCAAGATGAGTTCCTCCGGCGACGTGCCGAACATTCTCCTCAGTGATGACCGTGCGACGATTCACGAGAAGATCCAGCAGTACGCGTATTCCGGTGGACAAACGAGTGTGGAAGAACATCGGGAGGTCGGTGGAGACCCCGAGGAGGATGTCTCGTATCTCTTCCTGTACTACTTTTTCGAGGAAAGCGACGAACGAGTCGAACGCCTCGCGGGGGAGTATCGTGAGGGCACCCTACTGAGCGGCGAACTCAAGAACATCGCGGCCGACGCGATCGCCGACTTCCTCGAAAACCACCAATATAGACGAAATCAACTGGCAGATGTCGAAGACGAGTTGCGTCCATATCGCCTCACTCCACATGAGCAGCGGACGGCGTTACGAGCGGCCGGATACCCAGATACGGCCATCGTGTTTAAGGATACGTAGGACCGATATTTAAAGGATATTTTCTTTCCCTTGATGTGTCACGCAACACCGACATCCTCGAAGGATTACGTGTTTACCTGAATCGTTCAGACAGTGTTCTAATCTTCATATCGACTGGGTATGCTTACGAAGTATGTTTACAGGGGTCGAATCTAATTCCAGCAATTTCGCAAAGGTAACTCTATGAAAGCCATCAACCCAATGGTATTGCCCCGATCTATCTATTGCCACAAGTGGCTCTAATTTGTGGAAATACCGGTATTTGTTGTTTCGAACATCGATCGACGGCCCGATGAGATCTTCCCGACTACCGAGTGGACCCCTCGTCTCCTTCGTAGGCAAAGCTCGTCGGCGTCTTGCCCGCCGGTTGATACAGCGGATGGACGGGATGGCCGTCCTTGGTGGTGTCAAGGGCAAGAAGCGTCGTATCGAGTATGTCCGCCACCTCGGGACCACGATCGCCTAACCCGCCTCGATGACCCCACGCAGCCACTGTTTCCCCCGCTTGTGTGACGATCGCCCTGAGATGTTCTTCGTTCGCCGGTCCGACGGGTTCCGGATGCGAGGAGAGTGCCGCGGGATCGGGCGAGCGTAACGCGAATAGGTTGCCCACGAGCAACGCACCGAACCCCCACGCCTCCGCGTAGCCCCGGCATCGACGAATCGTCGGATCGCTTTCTACCGCATCGGCCGTGCTCGGGTTGAGCATCAGGAAGGCGACCGACGGGCCGTCGTCCCATCGCCGCCACAGCCGGTACCGATAGGTACGGCAGGGCGAAAACACCGCCCCGCTCGCCGGGTTCCCTTCGACGTCGGGCGGCTCACTCACAGCATTTCGTACCTGCTTGCCCCGGGAATGCCGCCACTATGGGATAAAGCATCGGGTTCGATTGACCCGCTCGACGCCGCTGGTGCCCACCTTCACTTTCGCGGTGCTTCCATGGCGTGGCGTTTACAGGTGACAGAATCAAGCGATGATCCCGCAATGAATCGTGTCGAACGGTGGCGGTTCCAGTGCCCGCACGGCCATACCAACTGGGAGGTGCACGAGAACGTCTTCACCTGCCGTGGATGCGCCCGCCACGATCGGCCACAGAGCACCAAATATCTGGAAGATCGGAAAACCGGCGAACTCGTGACCCCGGCGGAGTTCAAGCGACTTGTCAACGACCCATAGTCGAGGCGTGTCACGGGACGCCAGCACGTACTTCTCTGTCGGATCGCCACTACATCGCATGGACAATAGCGGTGCAGTACGTGTGTGGCTGGTCGAACGAACGTATTCGGACGACGAACAGAACCTCATTATTCTGACGTATGCGACGACCGACGGGGAACAGTACTACCGAAAAGAGCGAGCCCTGACTGCTGTCGACGATCAGCGCAACACGACGGCTGCGGTGCGAGTGGATCCGCGAAACCTCGGCGCAGTCCAGGACGAGGAGGAACGAGCCGCGTACGCGAACGAGGCCCAGCGAATGGCGGACCGTCACGATCCTGACGACGAGATCTGAGCGTCCACGCTGGAACACAGGACTCCCTGACGACCGAACGACGTTGACTTGTTCGGCCGCCAACGGGTGAAAACTAAACCGGCGCGGGCGGAATCGACATGCAATGGAACTTTCCTCCGTGGCGGCGGTCGCCGAAAACCTCGTGATCGGTGACGACGGGGAAATCCCGTGGCCGAGCCTCCCGACCGACCGCCGGCTGTACCGGGCGCGGGTGAGTGATGACCCGGTAATTCTCGGTCGACGCACGTTCGAATCGATGCGCGCGGACCTCCCGGGGCGGGTACAGATCGTCATGAGCAGAACCGAGCGTACGTTTGCGGAAGACTCGGCCTACTGGGCTCGATCCGTCGATGACGCCGTGGCACTGGCGGAAGCCACCGATGCCGACCGGGCGTTCGTTCTGGGTGGTGGCGCCGTGTACGAACTGTTCCAACCCCACCTCGATCGCATGTTCCTCACCCGCGTCCCGGGGCGATACCGCGGTGATACGACCTATCCCCCGTGGGAGGAACGCGAGTGGCGGCTCGTCACGGAAACGGAATACGATCGGTTTCGCATCGAGGAGTGGGAACGGTGTTCGGGATCGACATGACGGTGCGACTCGACCGGTAGCTTTGAGCGTGCCAGTTCACGTGATACGCCTAGCATGGATCCTGAGCAACTCGCGGGCATCACGACGCCGGTGGTGACCCCCTTCGACGACGGCGAAATCGACTGGACTGGGTACGATTCGGTCCTCGAACACGTCTTGGCGGGCCCGGTCGACGCAGTGTTTGCCTGCGGAACAACCGGCGAATTCACGAGCTTGACGACACGCGAACGCCGACGTCTGCTCGAACGAACGGTAGAACGAGTCCCGGCGACGACCCCGGTGATCGCCGGCGGAACGACGGCCGACGTGCCCACCTCTGTCGAGTGGATCGAGAACGCGGCGGACATCGGTGCCGATGCCGTGGTCGCCACGGCCCCGTATTTTCACAACTCGAACGGGCCTGACGGCCTGTACCACTTCTTTCGAGAGATCGCTGACGAAGCGACGATCCCGATCCTCCTGTACAATATTCCGAGCTGCGTGGGCGAGCCGATTCCTGCGGACGTCGTCGGGGACCTTGCCGACCACGATGCGATCATCGGTCTCAAAGATTCCAGCGGGGATCTCGGCTACGGTTTCCGCGTCCAGGCACGGGCACCCGAGCTCCCGCTCCTGCAGGGATACGACGCGTTGTTGTTACCTTCCCTCCGCATGGGGTTTGCCGGTGGGGTGAACGCCCTGTCGAACGTCGTTCCCGGTGCGTATCGAGAACTCGTCGATGACCCATCGGCACCCAGCGCCGACCGGATCCACCGGGACACGATCCTGCCGCTGTTCGAACACTGTCGTCGTGACGGCTTCGCGCCGGCGGCAAAGGCGGGCTTGGTCGCACGGGGGGTTATCGACGATCCAGCCGTCAGACCACCACTCGTCGCCACCGATCCGGGTCACATGAATCTCGACGGTAAAACGGACTAACGCACTGATAGAATACTGACAAATCCACGAGGATTTACGTCCCCCCTCGCCCTCGTGCCGGGGAATGACAGCAGGGGAGCGACCGAACGTTCTCGTATACTTCACCGACCAGCAGCGATGGGACACAGTGGGCGCCTACGGCAGTCCGATGGACATCACCCCGCGGCTCGACGAGGCCGCGTCCTCCGGCACTGTGATCGAACACGCCATTTCCTCGCAACCGGTCTGTGCACCCACGCGCGGGTGTCTCCAGACCGGTCAACACGCCACGACCCATGGCGTGATGCGTAACTCGGACGCGCTGACACAGTACGACCACTGTATCGCTCGCGTGTTCGCCGAAGCCGGCTACGAGACTGGCTACGTGGGCAAATGGCACCTCGCGAACCACGGGCTCGAGCCCGTGCCTGCGGACGAGCGCGCCGGCTACAACGACTTCTGGCGGGTGGCAGACGTCCTGGAGTTCAGCTCCCACCCATACGAAGGGGTAGTCTACGACGGTGACGACGAGCCCGTGTCCTTCGAGGGCTACCGGGTTGATGCGCTCACCGACATGGCCATCGAGTTCATCGAACGCGATCGCGAGGACCCGTTCTTCCTCGTACTCTCACACCTGGAGCCGCACCACCAGAACGACATGGAACGGTACGTCCCACCCGAGGGGTATGAGTACCGACACCGCTCGCCGTGGGTCCCGCCCGACCTCCGGGATGTCCCGGGCGACTGGTACGAGGAACTCCCGGCATATTACGGCATTTGCGAGCGCCTGGACGAGTGTTACGGGCGATTGCTCGACGTGCTCGCGGCGGAAGGCGAACTCGAAAACACGATCGTGTTGTTCGTATCCGATCACGGCAGCCACTTTCGGACCCGGAACCGCGAGTACAAACGGAGCTGTCACGAGTCCTCGGTTCGGGTCCCCGCGGTGCTACGGGGGCCAGGCTTCGAAGGCGGTAACCGGATCGAGGAGCCGGTCAGTCTCATCGACCTGCCACCGACGTTGCTCGACGCGGCAGGACTCGGCGCGCCGGACGAGATGGAAGGCCGGAGCGTGCGCCCGCTGCTAGGGGAACCTGGAGCGGACGACTGGAAGGATGACGTCTTCATTCAGCTGATTAGCGGCGCGGAGGTCGGACGGGCCCTCCGGACACCGCGATGGAAGTACGGGGTTCACGCACCCGAGGCGAGCCCGAACGACGACCCGCAACCCGACACCTACGAGGAGCGCTATCTCTACGATCTCCACCGGGATCCCTACGAACAGACGAACTTGATCGCCCGGCACGCATACCGGGACCGGGCAGCGACATTACGAACGCGCTTGCGCGAGCGGATCGAAACCGTCGAAGCACAGGACGTCGAGATCACCCCACGTACTGCCTATCCCTAGTCACGAAAACGCATCGAGGCCTGTCTGCGGATCGTCCGTCGGTTCGATGATCGACGGATCGTCATTACTCGGCTGATTGACGGCGCGAGAGATCGTGTAGGCGTCGAGATCTTCCCCCTGATACGGGCGACAGAGCGCCTCACGTTGGGCTGGATCCCCACTGAGCCACCGATCTTCAGCATCGCGCGGCAAAATCACCGGCATCCGTTCGTGGATCGGCTCGACCAGCTCGTTTGCCTCCGTCGTGAGAATCGTCACCGTGTCTGGCTGCTCCCCGTTCGGTGCGAGTTCCCAGATGCCGGCGAACGCGAACGCCGGATCATCCGGTCGATAGATGCGGTACGGTTGCTTCGGACCGCGGGGACGTTCCTGCCACTCGTAGAAGCCGGAGCTCAGGACGAGACACGGTCGCGATACCCAGGCATCCGCAAACGATGGCTTCTCCGCGACGGTCTCCGATCGGGCGTTAATAAAGCCCCCTTGGTTCGCATCCATCCAGTGCGGTCGAAGTCCCCATTCGTGACCGACGATCCGATCCGGTGTTTCCCCGGTGACAACCGGCTGCCGATCGCCCGGCGCGATGTTGTACCGGGGGCGGTACGTTTCGAAGTGCATGGTGGCATCGAAGCGTGCTTCGAGATCACTTGCCGGTGGAAACAGGGAATTTCGTCCACACATCGGTTCAGAACGGCTGACAGTCGACAGTCTGACTCCCGTCCCGGAACCAGCAATCGTCGGTCATACCGACCGGCAGTCGGTGCAGACGAGCTGCCCATTGAAGTTCGACAGATCCGACTTGAGCGTTCCACACAACTCACAGACACTCTGGGTCGAGAAGTCCTCGAGCTCCTCGTCCTCGAACTCTTGGTTCTCCACGTTGTCCACCCCCCGGTCGGATTCGTCCCTTCCGGACTGGGTGGCCAGGAGCGACGTCACCGCCGTGAGGAGGTCATTCTCGGAGAGTACCCCCGCCAGCTCACCATCCTCAATGATAAACAGATGGTCAGTTGACACATCGGCCAGGATCGATGCCGCCTCCGCGAGATCGGCGTCCGAGGAGATCGTCGGTGGATTCGGCGTCATACGGCGAGCGACCGGCGTGTCCCGGGGAACGTCTGGATCAAGGAGGGACGCGAGCAGCTGGCGGTCGTTGAGCATGCCCTGCGGGGTCGATCCCCGAACCACAGCGATCACAGACGCCTCCTCGGTGACGAGAAGTTCCGCGACATCACGGAGCTGGTCCGACTCGCTCACCCCGAGGTACGCGCGTGTCATCACATCTCGGACGGTGAGGTCATCACGCATACCTGCAAATTGCTCTGTGCGCACCTAAAAGGTACCTCCATCAGGCTTTTTGAGATGCGGTACAAACGTCCGAGTTACGCCGTTGGGCGGGCGAACTCCACGATGGATCCGTCCGATCGACACGTTTCGAGGGCGTGTTTGGCGGCCATCCCCGCCGGCTGGGCCCTGGGGGCACGGCCCACGCCGACCTTGAGCTCGACGTCGACACTTCCCCGGACGTGGGCTATCGCATCTCGATAGGCGTTTTCGGTCAGTTCCGGACACGCAGCGATGATGTTGTCTCCGCCGACGAAGAACGACAGGCCGTCGTATTCGTGACGGAAGTATCGCATCAACGACGCGTACGCCTGTTCGATCTCGATGAACGTGTCGAATGCGTTAATTTCGTCCGTGTAGTCTTCGGTCACGTCGTTTACGTCGAAATGGGCGATATGCAGGCGATCGTCCGTGTCGGCAGTCTCCTCGATGCGCAGGATTTCACGACGGTCGCGGTCTTGGGCACTGCCGGCCCGCTGGAGCTGAATGCTCGCCGTCTCCAGTGCGTCCACCGGGCTTTCCGCCGCAGCGGTGCTCAGGCTCACCGTCACCGGATACCGATTGCGCACCGTTTCCTGGAGTCGCCGATGCGCGGCCCGATCCATGCCGTTCGTCACCGCCAGCATGTTGTCAAAACGGGTGAAGAAGATGTAGCAGTCGTAGTGACCCACGAACTGCGAGAGGTCGGCATACAACCGCGATTGGAGCGTCTGCAAATCCGTCTCCCGCCGTGGCGCGGGCGTTACCGTCCACGGACCGTAGTTGTCGATCTGGACGAGCGTAAGCTGAATGCGTGACACGTCGCGTTCGGGTTGGCTATCGTCTCGTATAAATCGTGCTTTCTGGCTATCCGGATGACGATGGCGTTAGCTCGTAGCTCCAATTTCCGGTCGCTCGCATCGCCCGACCGACGGCCCGGTGAAAGGACACGATATCCTCGACCTCATCCTCCTCGACCGCATCCAAGATCTCGGCTGCCGGCACAACCCGTTCGTGGTCGATCCTGATAGGATGGTGTCCGACTTCTTCAGCGAAGGTTTCGATCGAAAGGGGAAAGTCCTCGTCCTCGTCGAGCTTTTTTGCCAGGATCGCATGTCCGTAGAGCCGCTTTCCCTCGCTGCCCGCCTCGCCGTCAGGACCGTGCGGCCATTCCATATCCGGACTCTTCGACTGGCGCCCATAGCCGTTTCGACCCCGGCTCACGTCAGGCTTTTCCCGAGCAGTTCACGAGCGATAATGTTTTTCTGGATCTCCGTGGTTCCCTCGTATATCTGGGTGATTTTGGCGTCGCGGTAGAACCGTTCTGCAGGCAAATCGTCGACGTACCCGGCACCGCCGTGAATCTGGACGGCCTCGTCGGCAACCTCCACGGCGACCCGCGAGGCGAACTCCTTGGCCATCGATGCGAGCGAGGTGAGCTGGTCGGTCTGATGCTCGACCGCCCAGGCGGATTTATAGGTCAACTGACGGGCGGCTTCGGTGTTGGTGTGCATCTCGGCGAGCTTATGTTGGATCGCCTGAAACTCCGAGATCGGCCGGCCGAACTGTTCACGCTCCTGTGCGTACGATAGTGCCTGCTCACTGGCCCCCTTCGCGATGCCCACGCCCTGGGCGCCCACCATCGTGCGCGTCTCGTCGAAGAACTGCATCAGCTGGAGAAATCCCATCCCACGGGTCCCGACCAAGTTCTCCTCGGGCACGCGAACGTCTTCGAGAATGAGCTCTGCCGTGTCACTCGCCCGAATCCCGAGCTTGCCGGTAATCTTTTCGGCCGTGAAGCCGGCACGGTCGGCCTCGACGATGATCTGGGAAAATCCCGCGTATCGGTCCTCAATCCCCGGATCCGTCTTGCACATCACGACGAACGTATCGCCCACGCTGCCGTTGGTGATCCACATCTTGCGGCCGTTGATGACCCACTCGTCACCGTCGAGGGTCGCGGTGGTCGAAATCGAAGACACGTCGGAGCCGGAATCGGGTTCGCTGATCGCTGCCCCCATGACGGCCTCACCGGCCGGGATCGGTTCCAAAAAGGTCTCTCGCTGCTCCTCGGTGCCGAACTCGAGGATCGCATCCACGCCAAACGAGGCGGCAGTAATACACAGCCCGATACCGGGATCCACGGCGAATAGTTCCTCGGTCAGGATTGCCATCTCGAGTGGCGAGTACCCGACACCGCCGTGTTCCATCGGGATATGTGCGCCGACGAGGCCCATCTCGACCGCCTTGTCCATCACTTCGGAAGGGTAGCTTTCCGTTCGGTCGTACTCCGCTGCGACGGGGGCGATCTCGTTTTCGGCGAATCGACGCACCTCCTCCCGGAGGGCGCGCTGCTCGTCGGTCAACCCGAATTCCATGCCACTCCATCGAACATTCGGGGTTAAGACAGTTGTGCCGTTTGACAGGATGGCGTCACGGCATCCCGAATGCCACGAGATCTCGCGGGGTGATCGGGTGATCTTGAAGAATCATCCGGTCGAGCAGCCGATCGCGCAGGCGTCCACGGACCGCCTCGTGTTCGGGATCGGCTGCCAGATTGGTTCGCTCTTCGGCATCGCATGACAGGTCGAACAGTTGTTCGCCACCATGGGCCGGATACCGGGTGTACCGATACCGTTCGGTCCGGATCGTACGTGCCCAGTGGGCCGGATTGGCCGAGTAGATGTTGTTGAAGCTCTCGACGTACGCCGATTCCCGCCAGTCGGTCGGTGGTTCACCGGCGAGTAACGGCCGAAGCGATCGACCGGGAAAATGCTCCGGGAGGTCCTCGACGCTCCCGATCGATCGATCCGGATAGCCCGCTGGAAGCGGTTCAAGCCGATCCTGGAGCGTTTCGCGTGGCTCCGGTGTAACGTCCGCCAGATCGAGAATGGTGGGACAAACATCCTCGAGCTGGACGAAGTGATCGATGACAGCTCCCCGCTGGACACCCGCTCCGGCGATCACGAGCGGGATTCGAATGCTTGCGTCGTAGTGTTTCTGCCCCTTCCCGGAGAAGCCGTGATCGAACAGGAGTTCGCCGTGGTCGGAGAGAAAGATGACACTGGTTTCCTCGAGATCGACTGCATCGAGCAACCTCCCGAGTTGCGCATCAAGATGTGCGATGTCGGCAAAATAGTAGCGCCGCCGTTCGTATCCGTTCGGATTATCGAGCTCGGTGTGGCGTTTCGGGTCACCGCGATCGAAGCATGCTGGGCGATCGGGATCATCCGGCCAGGTGGGTTCGATCGGATCGGTGATTGCGTCCGTATCCACCCTATCGAGAAACCGCTGCGGCGGCGTGTTCGGCGGATGTGGTTGGACGTAACTGACATGGGCACACCAGCCGCTGGTAGCGTTCTCGACGAAGGAAACGGCGTGGTCCGTAATCCAGTTGGTTTGGGACAGTTCCTCCGGGAACGGCAGCGCGTAGGCCGCTGGATTCGGGGCCTCCTGTTCCTCCCAATCGAGGCGAGTATCCCAGTCGATCGCACGTTTTGCGGTCACCACTTGATGGAGCAGGTCCTCGTCATGCGGGCCGTAGGACCGGAGGGCCGGGAGATCGATGTTCGGGATCGTCGCAAGCGCAGTGTTGAAATGCCAGGGATGCTCGGAACGGATCCAATCCAGCCACTCCCCCAACCGCTGGTCTTCGGTGATCCGACACTCGTCGAACCCGTACGACTCGTACGCCGGATGGGACTCGACGAACTGGGGAGTAAAATGAAATTTCCCGAACCCGCCGGTTCGCCAACCCGCGTCACGGAGACGGTGCATGAACGTCGGCAGATCTGGACGGAGTCGATACCCGTTCATCAAGACGCCGTGTTGGCGTGTCGTCAACCCGGTTGCGAGCGTCGCTCGAGCCGGCGCACACAGCGGGTTACTGGTGTAGGCGTTTGTGAAGGTCGTACCGGCTGCCCGTAATCGATCGAGCGTTGGGGTCGGAATGATGGCACTGTGGGGCTCCTCGAGCCATTTTGCCGACAATTGATCGACTGACACCAACAACACGTTCTCCGGAGTCGCAATCGCCGACATAGCCCGACATCTTCCGATATTGAGAAAAGCCCATCGGCCTTGCGAACCCGCCGATCCGGCGTCAGGGAAACGTTCAACCGCTTGCTAACCGTCGATCCGTGCATGAAGATCGCCGATATAGACACGATTGCCGTGCTCGGGGCGGGGACGATGGGCCACGGGATCGCCGAGGTCGCAGCCATAGCTGGTTTTGACGTGACGTTCCGCGATATCGAGGAGGCGTTCGTCCAGGACGGCATCGAACAGATCGAGTGGAGCCTCGACAAGCTCGTCGAACACGAGCGACTGGACCGAGAGGAAGCGGACGCGGCCCGCGATCGGATTACTCCGACGGTTGACCTCGAGGCTGCGGTCCGCGATGCTGACTACGTGATCGAAGCTGTGCCCGAACGACTGGACGTCAAACGGGACGTGTACGAGGCCGTAAGCGAGTACGCACTCACGGAGACGATATTTGCGAGCAACACATCGAGCCTGCCGATCACGAGCCTTGCCGAGGCGACTGATCGACCCGAAAAATTCTGCGGCATGCACTTTTTCAATCCACCGGTTCGGATGGAGCTGGTCGAGGTAATCGCGGGAGACCACACGGCCGAGGAGACACTCGAAGCGACCGAGGAGCTGGCCCGTGCCTTTGGGAAGACCCCAGTACGGGTCCGCAAGGATACCCCCGGCTTCATCGTGAATCGGATCGCGATCCCGCTGATGAACGAGGCGGCGTGGTTGGTCCACGGTGACGAGGCGACCATCGAGTCAGTGGACAGTACCGCGAAGTTTGACATTGGCCTCCCGATGGGCGCTTTCGAGCTTGCGGATCTCGTCGGCCTGGACGTCAGCCTAGACGTTCTGGAGTTCATTCACGAGGAACTGGGGGACGCATACGAGCCATGTCCCTTGTTGGGAGAGAAAGTCGCAGCCGAAGAACTTGGCCAGAAGACGAACGTTGGATTCTACGACTACGACAACGGAGGCGCGGAGATTCCGGCGAACGAAGGATCCGAAGAGGTAGAAGAGACGCTGCTGGCGGTGATGGCCAACGAAACGGCGAAACTGGTAGCTGCGGAGGTATCCCCGGTCACCGAAATTGATCGAGCGGTGGAACTCGGGCTCGGGTTTCCGGACGGGCCAGCCGCCCTGGCTGACACGTACGGTGTCGACGCGCTCGTGTCACGGCTCGAACAACGTCAGGCCGAAGTGGATCATCCACGATACGGGGTGGCCGAATCGCTTGTGGACGTGGCCGAACGCGGAGGATTTCATGGCACTCACAAAGAGAAGGAAACAGCCGCCTTCGACGACCTCAGGATCGAACGCCCACACGAGCACGTCGCCACTATCGTTCTCGACAGACCGCACCGCCTGAACGCCATCACGCCGACGATGTTGGATGAGTTGCCGACCGCGATCGAACGACTCGAGCAGGACGCGGATACGCGGGTGATACTGCTGCGGGGGGAAGGGGACCGCGCATTCTCTGTCGGTGCCGACATCAGCGGGATGTCGTCCGTCTGGGGAGATTCACGGGACGCAGTCGCGCTTTCCCGGCAGGGGCAAGCGGCGTTCGGCCGGCTCGAGGAGACAGACTTCCTCGTAATCGCTGCCATCGACGGCTATTGTCTGGGTGGCGGCATGGAACTCGCGACAGCAGCCGACCTTCGGATCGCATCCAGTCGATCGACGTTCGGACAGACGGAACTGAATCTCGGCTTGATCCCCGGCTGGGGTGGAACGCAGCGCCTGTCGCGACTTATCGGGGAAGGGCGCGCAAAAGAAGTCATCTTCACCGCCGATCACTACGATGCCGAGGATCTGAGAGATTATGGCTTCGTCAACAGATTGGTCGAGGGGGATGACCTAGTGGCGGAAGCCGAAGCCTGGGCGGCCGAGCTGGCTACTGGGCCGCCGATCGCCCAGGGGTACGTAAAACAGGTGATGCACGGCGGAAGGGGGGACAACGACGCCGGGTTGGAGTTAGAAGCGTTCGCGTTCGGGCAACTGACGCAGACGGACGATCTCATGGAAGGGGTGACGGCATTCCTGGAGGATCGTGAGCCGGAGTTCGAGGGCGTCTGAGACCAACCGTCGGAAGCGATCGACCGGGATGTCCCGATATCACAGCCAGGTTCGGACTGGCAGTGAACCCTGCGTAATTCGAAGCCCCTTTCGGAAAAGACTGGACCGAGGAGCTGGCCCGTAGAATGGCGGCCTGTCCTCTATCCCCGAGACATCTGGCCACCCTGCGGCGTGTAGTGGGAAGAAAGGACCTACGGATTCCAGAATCACCCGCTTTGGGCCATGCGATCGTGCTGCACGCCCCGAACGGAACATTTAACCGAAAACCTTGGCAAAATCCAAGTGGATCATACCGATCCTGCTCCGTTGGTGTAGTCCGGCCAATCATTTTGGCCTTTCGAGCCGAAGACCTGGGTTCAAATCCCAGACGGAGCATACGATGACTGCACTGTCTACGGTGTTTTGCGTGGCTTGGCCCTGGGTGAGTGAGAAGAGATAAGCCGGCAACAACAACTTATCAGCCGGCGATCGTAGACATCAAGTGTGTGAAGTGGAACGTCAATCTCCACCGGACCGGCCGCAACTTAACCATCTACGCGTTCGGATTGGGGCTCAGCGTGACGGGAGCCCTCGGTCTCGCAGCTGCGATTGCGCTTCATTGGGTTGTTTCCCTGATGCTATTCATCGTTGGCCTCGGCGCAATCTTGCTGGTCCACGAGCGATTCGACGGACCAATCTGAAACAACCATAAGTCCCGTTAATAGTGCCGTCGGGTCGCCCGACGCTCTCGTTCAAACTCTTCGATGTTAAATAAAAACGAACGATGATTGGATTCGATCTCGCCCAACGTCGTTTCGTCACCGAGGACGCGCTCCAGGTTCTCAATCAGTTGATCGGAAGCAAGGACACTCGGGACGATGACAAACCTGGCCCCGGCATCAAGCAATGCCTCAGCCTCCTGTGACGAGTCCGCTCTAAGAATCAGATCAGCGTCGGTTGCTTCGTTCAACAGCACGCGGGAAACCGGTTCGTGATCTACCGTCGAGATAATCAGTCTTGCATCCGCCACCCGTGCTTTCTCGAGCGGATAGGCTGCCATCGCGTCCCCGAAGACGAAGTTTTCACATTCTCGGCTCAGATCAGACTGTATCGCCGGATCGTTTTCGATGACGAGGTACGGCCGCTCCAACGTTTCGAGTGTTCGAGCAATACGTCGTCCTTGTCTTCCATACCCCACGATAATGACGTGATCTTGCAGTGTTTCGGTTACTGCGCTGTTCTCGTCGATGTAGCCTGTCCGACCTTCGAGGATCGGCGCAAGAAACATTTCATACCCTCGCTGTTCGAACCTCCCAGCAACGGCACTCAGAATCATAGTCACTGCCGCTGCGAGAATGATGGCATCGAAGAGTGCAGGCGCGATACTCTCCAATAACCACGCCTGGATTGCCACCACGAGCGCCAGCTCGCTGACTTGATTCAGACTCGACCCCGCCAGAAACCCAGTCCGCCCGTCGTAGCCCTCGAGTACGAACGCAATCGTATGAATCAACGGGTTCACAAAGACCACGAGGCCGAACAAGGAGAGCGCCAACACGAGCGTCTGCATTGTCGGAATTGCGACCAAGGCCCCGACTGTCACGAAGAAAATCGCAGCAAAGAAATCCTTGATCGACTCGATGCCGTTTCGTACACCGAGATGGGCTGCACCATCGCCGCGGACCGCCAAACCGGCGGCGAACGCACCCACAACAATAGAGATTTCGACGATTTCTGCCAACGCAATAAAACCGATCAGGATCGACACGCTCCCCATCAGGATCAACTCATTGCTGCCATCCGCGACGCGGGTCAACAACGGGTACCCGTGTCGATAAATGATCAACGCGAGAATGATAAAGAGGACCCCGTACCCAATTTTGGACGTTACAAGCTGGTGATCGGTAAGCACGTCCGCGGAGAGAACCAGGATCGCGCCGATAGCGACCATGTCATCGAAGAAGTGGATGGAAGCGGCAAGCCTGCCGTGGACGAGGTTGTTCCGGATTTCCTCGCGAAGAATTCGACCGCCGACAAGAGTGGAACTGAGCGTCGCAGCAGCACTGAAATAGAGTGCATTGCGAAACGTGTTCTCGAATCCAAAGAACTCACCCAAAAGGAACCCAACGATGAAGGCTATCGGGGCGACGATCGCCAACTGTGTGAACGCCGCGACCTCGCCGTCCCGTAGCACGGATCGAATCTGCTCGAAATCGACACGAATCCCGAAGACGAACACGAGAAACGCGATTCCCCAGAGCGCAAGCTCGAGCAAGTTCTCGTCCGCAATGACGGTACCCGACAATAACCCTGCAAGAATGTAAAACGGCACCGGGGGAAATCCGAGGTGGTTCGCAACGACCAGCAACGCCCCAGCGACGATAAAGACAACCGAGAGCGCGACAATGAAATCAGTCACCACGACCACCCCCGATCTCTCGCGGATCAACCGTCAGCGGGAATCCCCTCGTCTCCTCCGCGGCCACGCGTCGACTTTGCTGGCGGATACGCTCGATATCCTCCTCGATCGCCGCCTCGAACGCCGATGGATCCTCGAAGTACGCTTGGAGATACGTGCTAAACTGCTCGGCTGCGAGGTGCGTGTTCATAATTACGTAGGTGGCACCCGCGTCATACAGTTCGTGAGCGTGATCGACGGTCTGGGCCTCGACGAACACAACTGCCTCCTCTGGAACCTCCGCGAGAAGCGCTTTGTTCACCTCGGGTTCGACGGTGGAACTCAGGACGAATCGCGCGCGTTTTAGCCCCGCCGCTTTCCGAACTTCCGAGTGGCGAAAATCGCCAAAGATGAAATCATATTTCCCTTCTGCATCGAGCGCGGCGATGTGCTCCGTTTTTCGATCGATAACTACGACTTCGCCAAACCGCTGTTCCAGCAGGGGGAGTGCAGGTTCGGTCACTTCGTCGTAACCGATTGCCACCACATGATCCGAATAGTCGTCAAGCGTTTCGTCCCGGACGTCCTCGGATTCGAATCGTCGAAACCACGGCTCCACCCGGGAGTAGATCGCGTGGTTGTAGGAAATGATGTACGTGGAGACAGTCATCGTCAGCAATGCCATCAGGGTGAGGTACCCGAGGATATCGTCGCCAATGAGCCCCTGTCCCAGCGCGAGTGCGCCGACCACCAGGGAAAACTCGCTGACCTGCACCATATTGATCGAACCCAGAAAGGACGTCTCAACGCTGAAATCCTCGCGATCGATCAGATAGAACATGATCCAGAAATTCCCAATCATCAACACGACCGACGCCGCGATTGCCTCCCACCAGTACGCAAGCAACGTGCTCGCGCTTTCGATCTGGAGACCGATGCTCGCAAAGAAAATGAGGATGAAAAAGTCGGTGATCGGCGTGATTCGATCTTCCAGTTCTTTGCTGTATGGGAGTTGCGCGAGACTCAATCCCGCCAGAAAGGCACCGACTTCTACCGACAGCTCGAAGGTTTCCGCGACGGCGATGAAAAGAAAGGCCCAGGCGATCGCCACGATCAGGAAAACGTCTTTGTTGTTTGCGATGCGCCGAAAGAGGGTCGGCAGGAGATACCGGGACGATGCGAGCGAAAACAGCGCTATCGATCCCATCATCACGAAAATGATCGTTAGTGTCGTGGCGATCTGCCCAGGATCACCGATCTCATCGGCGGAGAACAATGCAAGGACAATGACGAGATAGATGTCCTGGATGATCAGTACGCCGACGTCGATTTTCCCCGGCAACGACGTGATCTCATCCTTGTCCGTCAGGATTTTCACGATGATCGGGGTCGCCCCGAACACGGTAGCCAGTGCAATAACGAGGATTTCGACCGTTTCAAATCCGAGAAGTAGGGCGACAACGAAGGCAAGAGCTGTTTGAAAGACTGTTTGTCCGATAGCGATATTGCTGATCGGTGCCAGGATCTCTCGGATGTCCTCGAATCGCATTTTCAAGCCGAGAAGGAACAACAAGAAGCCGAGACCGAGTTCCGCCATATGTTCGACGAGCCCCTCGACGGTTACGATATCGAGCATCACCGGCCCGAGGATCACGCCCGTCAGGATATACGCGACGATGGTCGGTTGTCCGAGTTGCCGGGCTACCAAGCCAATCACCGTCGCAGCAACAATGATGATTGCAAAATCAGCGGCCAGGGCGACTTCGACCATTTCTCGCTACCACCGGCCCGTAACGCGAGGAACGGTTTAGCCGTTTTTGTACGCACAGTCACAGCGGTTGAACCGATGCTGACCTATCTTTGGCGCTGAAGGCTTGAGAAGTACCGATACGGAGTTTCTGGCGTGCATTGCCGATCAACAAGCTGGCCTTTCCCTACCCTGGAACGGGAAGCACGATCGACCATGATTGCGGAGGCCCCCATACAGCCCATATACGACCTAATGGCTAGAAATCCATTGGACGAGGGCGAAGGTAGGTGGTCGCGCAGTAAGCACAAACATTCGAGACGGCGTCCTATCAGTATCGAACCGGTCGTTCTATAGTGGGCCCGTTTGGATCGAATCAATAGTGTCGTCGGCGCTAAGGTAGAACCCGTGCCCCGTCGACGAACTTTCAAGGGGTGCATCGTCGTGCGCTGACGTATGACGGATAGTTCGAAGCCTCAGGTGAGCGTCCGAGATGTCCTGAACTCGATTGAAACCCACGAATTTCATCCGCTCGAGGACGGCAGCTTCACGATCGATCGGTCACTGGAAGAGCACGGGATTGCCGACCTCGAGGATCGGGATTGGCGTGTGCGCTTACTCGCCGTTCGTGACCTCGTCCGGGCGGGAACAGCAGTTCCGGAAAGCATCCTCCCTGGCCTGGAGTCCGAGGACATCCATGTCCGTTCGATCACGGCAAATGCCGCTGGCGTGCTGAGCGAACGAAGCGCTCGTAGTTCCCTTGAGGGACTGCTCAGAGACGATGCTGTCCCCCTGGTTCGAACCCAGGCTGCGATCGCGCTTGGACGTATTGGCGTTGGCGAGTCGCTGGAGCCGCTACGAACAGCGGCTGACGAGGACGAATCGAGAGACGTGCGCCATCAGGCATCGCTCGCGTGCCACCGGATCGAGACAGGGCAACCGGCGACTGAGCGGTTGGCAGCCAGTTTCATGGAGCTCACCCCGAGTAAATTCGGCCGCGTTCGTCAGGGAGATCAACCACGCTCGTTTACCCTCCCGGATACTGATGGCAACACAGTCAGCCTGAGCGATCTTACAACACCCTCACAGTGGACCGTACTCATTTGGATATTTGCGGACTGGTGTCCGGTCTGTCACGGCGAGTTTGACGAACTCATCGAGTACGAGGCCGCCTTTCAGGACCTGAATATCGGCGTCGTCACCATCGAGTGCACTGACGCGTATCGTGCCCGCGTGATGACCGGTAATGAAGTGGAACCGGAATACTGGTTTGCAGATGAACCGCGAGGGGCGACATATGCGGACGATATCTGGTGGCCGCACTTGGTCGACCGGGCTGGCCGCGTCGGGGCCGAATACGGTGTCGATCCGATGGCGTTTGCCGTCCATGCCGAATACATCAATCGCCCAGCCACCG
>SKQO01000054.1 GCA_007118975.1 Halobacteriales archaeon
ACGAGGTAACGGTCGTTGACGACTGTTATCTGGGCACGCCGGAGAACCTCGATTCGGGTGTTCGATTCCGTGAGCAATCGGTTATGGCTGATGGCCTCCCGACCGACGTAGACGTGGTGTTTCATCTCGCCGCCCTCTCTTCCTATGCCATGCACGAAGATGATCCCACGCGCGGTGCTCGCATCAACGTCGAGGGGTTCGTTAACGTCGTCGAGCATGCAGAGGCGGATGGATGCCAGACGGTCGTCTACGCCTCGACCTCGTCGATTTACGGGAGTCAAACCGAGCCCTCGCCGGAGGACATGCCAGTCACGGTCAACACTGGGTACGAGGCATCAAAGCTGGCCCGCGAACGCTACGCTGAGTACTTTTCCAACCACTACGACATGGCGATGGCTGGCTTGCGATTCTTCTCCGTCTATCAAGGCTACGGCGGCGCGGAAGAACACAAGGGCACCTATGCAAACGTAATCGCACAATTTGCCGACGATGTCGCCTCGGGCCGGTCACCGAAACTGTACGGGGACGGGACTCAGACGAGGGATTTCACCCACGTCGACGACATCGTCCGTGGCATCGAACTCGCTGGAGAGCATGCACTCGATGGAATTTACAACCTCGGTACTGGCGAGGCGTTCTCCTTTAACAGCGTGGTTGAGGCGATCAATGACGAATTGGGCACCACCGTCGAGCCAGAGTACGTGGAGAATCCGATCCCGGATGACGTGTATGTACACCACACCTGTGCGGATACGGAAAAGATCAGATCAGCGACCGGCTGGAAACCCCGTATCGGGTTTCGTGAAGGAATTGGACATGTGTGCGCACAGTATCGGAAATGACACGGGACCATGACTGTCCCCGGTTGACAGTACGATGGGGCCCGATACGTGACCTACCGATCCGGTTGCTCGCAATTGGAGCGCATCCTCCGCCCCGTTCTCCCCGGCGAACAAACGTAATGGACATCAAAGGCCTCTTTGTATCTCTTGAGTGAAGCCGGTTGCATGAGCGACGAGGGGGTTGTGGGAGGATCTCCTCGGCGCGGTCTCGTTGCCGCTACATTCGGCTTTTTCATCGGGTTTGCCGGCGTCGTTGTCTATGCACCAGCTGCCGACCAGTTCGAGCAGGCGATGGGGCTGTCCGGTATTCTGTTGGGGTTGCTCGTAGGCGCACCGAACCTGATCGGATCGCTGATGCGGATCCCCTTTGGCGCCTGGACTGACGATGTCGGCGCCAAGAAGCCGTTTCTCATCTTGCTGGGGCTCTCGATCTTCGGCATGGCCGGTCTATCGGTGATTCTGTTACTGTTTTATCCCGATGGGTTGACACTCCGGTTGTATCCCCTGATCTTCCTGTTCGGTGCGCTCAGCGGGTGTGGGATCGGGGCGTTTTCGGTGGGAAACGCCCAAACCTCCTACTGGTATCCCGCCGACAAACAGGGCACTGCACTGGCGGCCTACGCGGGATTGGGGAACAGTTCCCCGGGTATTTTCATGATCCTCATTCCCGTAGCGTTAGCCGCCATCGGGTTGACGACGACGTATCTCGTCTGGCTGGCGTTTCTTATCGTCGGAACGATCATCTACGCCGTTATCGCGGTGAATCCGTACTATTTTCAGTTGCGAGAGCACGGAATGTGTACTGAGCAAGCACGCCAGCGCGCCGAGGAACTCGGTCAAGAGTTGTTCCCCAGCGGGGACACGTTCGCCTCCATCAAAGAAGCGGCTTCTCTTCCCCGGTCGTGGGCGCTCGTTGCCATGTATTTCACCTCTTTCGGAGGATTTCTCGCCCTGACCGTCTGGCTCCCGTCCTACTGGACCTCATTACACGATCTGGACACCCGCGTTGCGGGCGTGCTGACGGCGGTGGGATTCATCCTGCTGGCGACGTTCATCCGGATTCCCGGCGGCGCCTTGAGCGACCGCATCGGTGGCGAGGAAACGGCAATCCTGAGCTTCGCCGTGGTCGGTGCAGGTGCTATCGTCATGATGCTCACCCGGGATGTGTATCTGGCAGGAGTGGGAGTGGTGCTGTTGGCGACGGGAATCGGTGTCGCCAACGCAGCGGTGTTTCAGTTGCTTCCCCACTATGTTCCCGAAGCTGTCGGGGGTGCGTCGGGGCTGGTCGGGGGACTCGGTGCCTTCGGTGGATTCGTCGTTCCGCCGTTACTTGGACTCTTCGTCGATATCTACGGGGTATCGGGGTATGCCACCGGATTCGTCGTCTACCTCGGGCTCGGTGTAATCGGGGGGGCCCTCGCCGGGACGCTGTATCGCCGAGTTGACCGGGGCTGACCATTAACTGGCAGGACTCCGTAACCGACTCATGAGCGAACGGATTCTCGTTGCATTCGAGGATGCCGAACCAGCATGGGAGGCGCTCGAAGAAGCGCTGACGCGGTTTAGAAGCGACGACCTCATCGTCCTGCACGTGCTCGAGACCGGCGAATCTAGTCACGGTGTCCAAGGCGGCGTCGCGGATGGGTGGTACGAGGCAAAACGAGAAGAAGCCGAGGAACTACTCGAGCGGGCCCAGCAGGTGGCCGATCAACAGGGGGTCTCGTTTGCCACCGCCGTCGAAACGGGACAACCGGCCGATGAAATCGTCGAGTACGCGAAACAACATGACATCGATCACATCGTCATGGGAAGTCACGGCCGATCGGGTATCTCGCGGATCCTCGTCGGCAGTGTCGCCGAGAGCGTGATCCGAAATTCACCTATTTCAGTTACCGTGGCCCGGGTGCCGGAGTGACCACGTGTTCAGGTTGCCGTTCCAGCGGGGACGACACCGAACTCAACAGTACCCCGATTGGAAAAACTATCCTAATTATTACAATTATGAGATTAAGCCAATGTTCCTGGTATCAGGCCAAATGAATGATGTCACAACGTTGAGGGCAGATCCTTCCGGTGAACCGACACCCACACAGTAGATGAGACAAGTCACCACCGAGCATACGCGATACTGGGGGAGGTGCTGGTTCACCGCCGAACTTGCGATTGGGAACAATGATGGGACTCAAGATCTAAACGGGCCCAGCTCTGATTGGGCGGGCCCACTCTGGCGAATGATTCGCTGCAAATTATAACGCTGAACCCACTGAACCAGCCCTATCTGCCGTGGAAATCTTCGTGGTGACGGCGATGTATTCCTGGTCGACCCACCCAGTGGCAGATGAGCTATTTCGGGGGAACCTCGCCGGAGCAGCTTCGCATATCGGTCCCTACAGATCCGCTGTCTGGACAGCCGGTGTCTCAGTCTCGGCAAACTGTTGGATGATTTTACTTTCGGCTCGGTGAAGCGTTTCAGAGCAGGTCGATCTGGCGAGGCCACTCTCCTCCGCGAGTTCGTATTGGGTACACGCCCGTGGCACGTCGTAATAGCCCATTTGTAGCGCCATCTGAATCAATGCCCACTGGTTGTCCGAGAGCACCTCTGCGGTTTCGACCTCCTGGTAGATCGATTCGACCGAGAACCGAAGCCCGAACGTCTCCAGTTGTGACCCGAGGTCAGAGAGTCGATCCCGCGATGCCGTCACCTCCCAGTACCCTTCTCCAGCTCTGATGCTCAGCGGCAACGAGATGGGGACTCCTGCCTCCTGGGCCGCATCGAGGACGAGCGGGAGCGTTGTTTCGAACTGGACCAGGCAGTACTCCGGTTGCTCCTCGAGGAGTTCGAGTTCGGTGACCTCGTCGAAGTCCCCCATCTCGGAGACGACAGATTCCGGCGAATCAGCGTTGATTTCGACCAATGCGACCCCGATCGCCCCGCTGGGGGTTGCAGCCAGGATCCGCAGATTGGCGTCGGGGTGGTTCCGCGACAACCGACCGATCCACACCTCCTCCGGAAAACTCACGCGCAATTTGGCTCGAGGCATCGACTTTTCCGACGGTTAACCTGCGCCGGGTAGAAAGGTGTTGTCGAATATATTCGGGTGCAGCGTGTTGGTCGGACCCGCCGGGGATGGAAATATGTTCGGCTGAACGGTTAGGCCGGATGGATTCCTTGTCATCACATGGCCAATGTCGATCAGGAAAGGCGCCTCGACGTTCGTGGACTTGACGAGCCGCCCTTCGATCCGATCATGCGTGAACTGGACGACCTCCCGAAAGATCGGACGCTCCTGTTGATCAACGGATTCGAGCCGGCACCGCTGTACCCCGTCCTCGCGGACCAGGGATTCGTGTACGAAACCGAACAGGTTGGCGAGGACGAGTGGCACGTCCGTATCAGCCACGGGTGAATCGATTCGGGTGAAGTCAAATCACAGTGGGGTGACCATCTTCGGTCACATGTCGGAAACAACGCTCGACCTCCGTGACGTCCCGCCGCCGGAGCGCCATCCCAAGATCCACGACGCCTTTGACGATCTTGCCCCCGGCGAAACGCTGACGATTGTCAACGATCACGAACCAAAACCGCTGTTCTACGAAATGAAGGCAGAAGTACCGGAGTTCGACGCGGAACGGTACTCGGTCGAAGAACGAGGCGAGGCCGAGTTCGTCGCGGAGCTCCCAAAGCAAGACGGCTGATTCTACCGGATTACCACACCGGGCGATTGGTATCGTTCGAGCGAGGCGGCCACTCGGGCTCGCGACTCGATACACCAACAAACATGCGATGCCGTAGCTGCCTCGTTATCGATGGTCCCAGGGCCGATCCAGGTCCATGATAGAAGGTTTCGGGAATCGACGTTCCCAGTCGCGCTTCGAGGAGAGGTGCCCACGTGAGCGTCTTCTCTACGCCTTCCAGATAACCGTCACCATCCCGTCGTCCTTCTCGACCGTCTCGTAGGCGTAGCCTCGTTCGTCGAGTTTCGGATAGAGGAACTGCGGCGCGCGATCGTTCAATTGAACCAAGACGGTCTCACCATCGAGTTCCTCGAGCCGTTCGAGGGCTTCCTGTAACGGCTGTGGCGGCGGTAACTCCCGCGCGTCGAGGAACTCGTGCGGGTTGCTGGTTGGTGCCCCAGTTCGTTCGACTAATGCATCGACCGAATCCATGGATGCTATGAGGGCCAAACGGGGGAAGCGATTGTCCCGAACGCATTCGCCCGAATCCGTGGGATTCCGGAGGTCGCATTGCGATTATCAAATCCTTGAGCGGTGAGGCGCGGACGAACATTTTCGGCCGTAAAGCGAAGGTGTTGACGGTCGGACGGGCCAGCATGCGAGGGCTCAATCCGTTCGGCGGTGGGGGAGGGGACGAGTTATTCGATCGGCCCGACGAGTTCGTTCCCGAGAACTTGCCGGAACCGGGGGGATTCCTGACAAATCACGAAGTCCTCGACGACGATGACCACGTCGAATTCCACTCGATCTCCCATGAAGTGTTAGAGCAGCAAGGTGTCTACGACATGACCTTCGGCTACAACCTCGCCCGCCTCAACCTGGATCGTCGTCATCAAAACGCCGGGTATCGGTACGCCCGAGAGCGGGACGATCCATCGATCGTCCGGGCGGCTTTCACCCCGACGACTCCGTTTTGTCCACAGGCCCACACCCTGGCGACCGGCTCCTTTCGAGCGTGGAACAGTCTCGCGGAACGCTACGACTACGAACTGGTGCGGGTTCGCGTTGACGATATGCACCACAACAGCGAGGCGATCAACGACGACTTGACCGAACTCGAGGAGGAATTCGAGGGAACCGGCGATATCGTGAAGATGGACGATACGGACGCGGCCGATGGAAGTGCAACCGATCAACGGGCCTCGTCGCCATTCTGACGTGGTCGTCACGTCGTGTATCAGAGGCGACCAACAGCACGGTCTCACATGATTCGATCCTGAAGGTACTCGGGGTGTTTGGCGTTGTAAATCAACCTGAGATAGTCCGAGGTGGGTCTCCCCACGCAGGTCAACCGGATTCCCTTCTCTACGATCTCCTCGTCAGAGAGGGACTGGGCGCTGTCCATTTCGATCTCGCCATCGATCAACATCGCTGCACAGCTCGAACAAATCCTGTCACGACACGAGAATGGCCACCGATAGCCGGCGGCCTCAAACAGATATTGACCCTCGGGGACGTCGAGAAACCCGTAGTCGGCGTCGTCGAGATCGGCCCCCGCTGCCGTGTCGAACAGACCCGGATCCTTGATGTCCCAGCCGCGATCCTCGATCACTTCGTAGTTGAGATGCTCGACGATTGCCATATCCACCAGTACCGGCTCGCGATCCTACGGGGCTCTCCCGAATATTTTCACACGAGCGTCAATGAAAAGGAGATCCCCCCAGGCCCAGCGACACGCGACCCGTCTTGGGCGGAACAACCGGCCACTGGACGGCGATTCCGATCGCGTTGTCCGACGATCAGCATGATCCCCGAGAGAGAATCGACGGCCTGTTGGATCGGCCGCAGAGATGGCCTCGGCCAAAAGAGCGTTCGGGAAACCTCAATGCCTTACCGGCGACGAGTGAACCGATAAGCCATCCCACTTCGAAACCACAAGTGGCCAGTATCGTACCCATTGATCCCATAGTATGGATCTCAATCCCGAGCGTATCCCCATTCGTGAATCGTTTGGCTGATGTGATCGGGATCAGTGCAGGCCGGATCGTATTCGACCACTGCACTGGCGGTCGATTTGTCGATTTCCACCGTGGTTGCCCCTTCGGTTTGCTGCAGGACGGTGACGATGGTGTTCTCACACAGCTCGCAGTCCAGGACTTCTCGATCGAGTGGGAATTCGTGGATTTCGGGCATGAGTTCTGGAGCGGTTGCGGGGTTAGAGTGGGCGTGGGCCTGGTCGATTCAAAATCCGCACCGGAAATCACGCAAGTTGTGATTCGACGTCCCGAAAGAGCACGTTGTTCTCCTTGTGGACGTGCTGGTGAGTATAGCTCTTGAGACCGGCCAATCGTTCGAGCATGAGCTCGTAACTCGGACAGGCTCCGTCTGGGACGGTAAAGCCCTCCGTCAACTCATCCAATCGGTCTAAGTTGGCGGCGGTATCCTCGTGGTCTTCTTCCAACCCTCGGAGCTCCTCCTGGAGGCGCCGTTGTTCGTCCTCATTCAATGGTTCGCCACGATCGACCTTGACGATGATGGGGAATGCATTCACTTCCTCTTCCCGAATGTGGGTTAACATTTCGTCCGCCAGGTCATTGAAAGTACGATGGACGGCCGCCAATTCCGGGTGGTCGTCGGCGTGGACGACCCGAACCTTGGCGACGAGCTCGCTGAGCGAGGGAAGCTCACCGCGAAGATGGTCGTGATGAGTCGATTCGACATGCTCGAT
This sequence comes from Halobacteriales archaeon, assembly GCA_007118975.1. Lineage (GTDB taxonomy): Archaea > Halobacteriota > Halobacteria > Halobacteriales > SKNY01 > SKNY01. The sequence continues at coordinate 7,246 of SKQO01000054.1, forward strand.
GAGTTCCTCGAGCGAATCCCATTTTTCTGGAGTCTCTTCTTCGGCCGTCGACGATTCGAGTTCCCGGATCAGCTGAGTCGGGTCGACCCCTTCGGCCGTCGCGGCCTCCCGAAGCGACCGATCGCCATTGCAACAGTAATCGATCCCGAAGGTTTCGAACACCGAGCCTACTGACGGATGATCCCGCACGATCTGCCCGACTTCTCGTTGGTCGTCGATGTGTGTCGTACTCATGAGGTCACTCGGAGTTGTAGATGGTCCTTCGATCTCCGGCCCGATGACTCCACGTCCGAACATATTCGCGCAGCGTGCTGGGGGGACCTCTCGATTACGTCCGGCCCTACTCGCGTCGATACGATGTTCCGGGCCGTCTCTCGATCTGCATGGGGCGTCGGCAGCACCTGGACGGCGGAGATCCACTTCATCTCCTTCTAACAGCCGTGATCGGCACATGTCGGTTCGCGCCTGCCCGGCCCGCCGTGATCGAGGGTAGGGACGTGCCATCCAGCTCGACCGCATCATAGATTCGCGAGCTCCCCCTATTCGGTTTGACCGCTGGAGACACCGATTTGACTCAAGCTCGGGTAGTCACGGGCGCCGAAACCGTCTCTCGAATCGATTCGGGGATGTTCCTTTTCCGTCGACCATCGAACGACCTCCCATCATGAGTACTGACGTTGGGACCGGCAGCGAGTTTGGATCGATCACCGACGAAATACATGACAACTCTTGGTCCGCGAACCTGGAAAAGCCGATGTACGCGGAACATCCCGAACTGGCGATTCAACACGCCATCGAGGCTATCGAACACACCACTCCGGGCTACCACGTGAACCTCGTGACTCATGCCGAATTGGGTCATCCGGAGGAATTCCTGTGGCCGGCACTCGAAGCATGGGACGGCGACGTCGAGTGGGAATACATCGATCAATGTGGATGTGGGGGCCACGTCACCCGAGTCTATTACGGATGACCGGGCGAACGCCATAAACACGTATTCCGTCAGTTCGATGTGAGGGATAGTGACCCATCATGACTCCTGTACGTCACCAGTCGATCGCCGCATTCCTCGATGCGACCGCCTCCTCCAGTGTCACACCGGCCGGCGGGAGCAGCCTCGCGATCGCCGCCGCCATGGGAGCTGCCCTGTGTGAGATGGCCTGTATTCATCTGGAACGAGCGCAACCATCCGACGATAGTGTGCGGTCGTGGTCTGAACCTGCGGGGGAATTCGCGGAGCGACGGGAGCAACTGCTCGATCTCGCCGAAGCCGATGCAGAAGTCGTCGACGACCTCTTCGGGGGAACCCCGTCCGAATCACCGGTCAAGGATCGCCGCCTGATCACGGTTCCGCTGTCGATCGGTGAGATCTGTGTCGACCTGCTTCAGATCGGCGGCGAACTCGTCACATCGAGCCGGGAACTGGTAATGACGGATGCGATCTGCGGCCTGTGGCTCATCCATGGTGCAGGGTCGGGTGCCCGGACAGTGGCAGCCGCGAACCGTGAACTCCTAGAAGACGAGGGAAAACGCGAACGGATTGGGGAGTCAATCGAGCGACTCGAGCGCGAAACCGACGCGGCCCTGCACCGACTGCGGGGATCGACCACACGTTGAGATGACCCCACGACGTCTGGAACTCGGATTTCACGGGTTCACGAAACGTTATCCGATCCAGACTCGAACGGCGCGATATGGGCGACCCAGCATGTCACCTGACATTCTGTCATGCCTGTGACTATCAAGTCTCCCCGAATACCGAAGAATGTCCCGACTGTGGGGCCGGGCTCAAGACGGGGAGCGAACGCGAGCCCGCTCACTGAGACGAGCCCCGGGCCGACGGCGGTCACCTAGTGACTTTCTAGTGAGCCAATCGACCCAGCACCAATGCGGGACGGGCGTTTCGAATGGTAAACAATTAAGGCACCGGCTGGTGGACGCGGTCCTTCGTCGTGGCGATCGCCCTGGACAAGGTGCTCCTTCCGATCGGGCACCTGCGGGGGGATGTCGACGACCGTTCATGCGCTGGTGGGCTTTCTGTCGATCGTACTCCCGATGATCTTCGGGATGGGAGACCCCCCTGCCCCCGTTTGCCGGGACCACGTCGACGACCACACATGAGCGGTTCGGGACAGATATTTCTTCCTCCCAGACCCTCGTCGCCTGACGGCCACCAGGCTCCTCGAACTGCCAGCTAAACGGATGGCCCGACATATCCATCGAATTCCCCGAGCGGACGGACGCCGATGCCGTGAAAGTCGCTCTCGGGATCGTTCGGATCGGGCCGGATGGTGTCGATGTGTTGGCGGGATTCGACGTCGATGACGAAGACGCCCGGCGTGACCCCGGTCGACGCCTGTGGATCCGCTGTCACTGGATTCGGTCCGCGGGCGGTGGCGAACATGTATTCCCCGTCGGGGGAAGCAGCGAGGATGTCCGGTGCATCGCTCTTTTCGGGAGCCTCACCTGTTTCCGGGCCGAAACGGTCGATTTCCTCGACGATCTCGTGGGAATCAGTGTCGACGATAACGCCGTCGTTGGTTTCGCGGTTGGTGATCCACAGTTCCTCGCCATCTGGTGTGATCCACAACCCGTGGGCGTCGACGCCGCGAGTGGCATCATTGTGAATGACTTCATGGGTGTGGGCATCGATCACGAAGTACTCGCCGATGCCCGCTTTCCCGGTTTCGGGATCCGATGGAAGCCCCGCGGTGAGATACACCACGTCCTGTGTGGGGTGTGGAAAAACGCCGCAATTCGCGGCGACCTCTTCGATGGTGTAGGCTTCGACGAGTTCGAAGTTCTCCTGGTCGACGATCGCGAGACCGCCGTCGTGGTAACTCGGCCCGAGCGTGTGGTACGTATACCCCGTGCCGGTGAAATAATGGCAGGTTGGATCGCGATCCACAAATTCCTCGCCTGCTTCGTCGGCGATGACGATCTCTTCGACGATTTCGAACTCCTCGGTTTCGAGGTCGGCAGCGACCTTCTTGACCGCGTTGTCGTCGACCACGTCGACGGTGATGTAGTTATCGTCCGGTGCGAACCCGGCGAAATGCGAATGGCCACCCGTCGGAACCGACGCGACCACCTCGCGGTCGTGGGTGCGCACGATCGCGATTCCATCCCCGTGATGGAGGGCGACCACCGCGTACGCGAAGTCAGCTGAGAAGTCGATCATGTGTGGTGCCAATCCGCCATGGTCGTGATCGTGTCCGTCTGGTTCGTAGTCCTCGCCCGCCTCGAGTAGCTGCCGGACCCGGTCGTTGTACCGTTCCATCCCCTCCTTCGCACTGGCCGGTCGATCGGCGGCGACCGGTTCGAGTCCCGGTTGGTCCTCGGGATCGGGCCAACCGACGACCACCGTGCCGACCATGCCGCCACCCTCGTGGGGCGTGCATACGTAGTCGTAGACTCCTTCCGTCTCGAAGGTTTGTTCAAACGTCTCGCCCGGCTCGTTCAGGAGCCCGCTCTCCCACGGCTCGGTATTCGATGGGATTCGCCGGATCTCGCCGAACGTATCCGGATGATACGCGGTTGTGTCGTGACTCCCGCTGTCGTTGACCCACCGAACCGTTCCCCCGACCTCGATATGGACGACGTGGGGAACGAAGTGATGGGTACCGTCTTCGTGGGTTTCCATCGATACCGCGACAGTCGATGTCGGATCGCCCAGTTCGTGATCGTGGCCGTGATCGTGCTGGTGGCCATGGTCGTGATCGCCCTCATTCACGGCCGAGGCGAAGTCGATGGCCGCACGTTGGACGAAACCTTCTGATGTCGGTTCGTACACGTACCCGACGTCAGTTCCTTGATCGAGCGCCCAGATCTCATACGCAGGTTGGCTTTGGCGCTCGTCGTCTTCTGTCCTTGGCTCTTCGCCCACATCCGATCCGTCCTCGAGGATGCCCAAGCAGCCGGCCAAACCACCGATGCCGAAAGCCCCAGCAGTACCGATGAGGGTGCGTCGTCGAGTCGATGAGGGAACGGGTCGTTTCTGACTCATGTCGTAGCTCCTGGTCGCAACCTCCCGGTCCAGCCGTATCCGAATTCGCGTCACGGAGAATGCAGCGGCGATCGAGGACGCCAATTCACACCGGTTCTTGGACAGAGTGTGAAAAGGAAGGGGACATGTTCGGATGTGAATTTTTCGTCGGGTCGGACCGAGCGATCGAGCCTCCATCCCGGATTCCGGTAACGTTGTCCTCCTTATCTCGAATCCGCACCGTCCGGATTCATCTGGATGGCGAGCTCTCGTCATTCGGCACAACCACTATCGAAGACGGGCGGGAAGCAGGCCACATGAGCCTGGATCTGGACCGAATCGCCGTCGACGAGTCGGTGTCGGCCGTATTTCCGCCGGAAACATTGATCGAATGTCTCTCCAAGACGCCCGTGGAGGTCGACCGAGTGGACGGAACCATCGAATCCCTCGCTGGCCAGCAGGCTGTAATAACGCTTGCCCACCGCGAGGCGTTCCTCGAACTCTCGTGGGTGCATTCCATTCAGGCTGGCGTTGACCGGTTTCCACGTGATCGGTTCCGATCGAACGGGGTCGTGCTCACGAGTAGTACGGGAATCCATGGAGATGCCGTCGGGGAAACGGTGGCTGGATACGTCCTCGCGCTTTCACGACGGCTCCACGATCACATCGCGAACCAACAGCGACGAACATGGAGCCAACCGCAATGGGACGATGCCTGGACCGTCGCGGGGGAACAGGCCTGCGTTGTTGGCTTGGGTAGCCTTGGACGGGGGATCGTCGATCGACTGACCGGGCTCGGTCTCGACGTCGTCGGCGTTCGTCGAACGCCCGTTCCCGAACCGGGCGTCGATCGCGTGTATCCGAGCGATGATTTCCTCGAGGCAATCACGGACGCCAGATTCGTCGTACTCGCGGTCCCGCTGACGGACGACACGAGGGGACTAGTTGATACAGCGATGTTGGACGAGATGCGCCAGGATGCGTATCTGATCAACGTCGCCAGGGGACCCGTGGTCGACCAGGATGCACTCGTTGAAGCACTTCAGGACGGCCTCATTGCCGGTGCCGCGGTGGATGTCTTCGAGACCGAACCGCTCCCCGAATCCTCGCCACTGTGGGACATCGATGACGTGATCATCTCGCCACATTGTGCTGCGTTCACCCGAGATTACGCTGGACACGTCGCGAGCATCGTCCGGGAAAGTATCGACCGGGTTCGGGCTGGGGAAGATCCCGTCAATCGCGTGATTTGATGACGTGAAGGGGAACGAGCATACCCGCGACCAGGAAGAACCAATCTGGTGTTTCCCCAGAGTTACGGGGAGCACGCTAGTGCAGGCTATCATTGCAATCAAGGCCAGCGTGCGTCGATCGGTATTGAGCGGCTGCCTGCGGAGCATACACAGCTTGGCACCCGTGGCGATGAGGTGTCCGACCGTCGGGGTCGGCAATGCGATAGTAGTCAGCCCAGTGGGCGTTTCGAAGAGATGCGCCGTCTAGGGGTTGGATGTTGTTATCTACGACAAACTCACGGAACCGGGTCGCCGTGCCGCCAAAGAGCGGTCTGGAGCAGGACACGATCGAAACAACCGGTCCGTGACCTGATGCCGGGAGCATGGCTGATCCGGAAATCCTACCCGATCACCTGTGCCACTGCCGCTGGACAACGACTGTTCAGTATGCAATCTACGCGGGGAGTCAGGTGCTCGGCCGACCGATCACGAGGCTCCCGACCGAGTGGGGGCTGTGCCGGCGCAGTACCAACCCCATGTTCGCAACGAACAGGACCGCACCGATCAGAAGACCCGTGAGGCCGGCGAGGGTCACGATTGATTCCATCGCCATGACCTCGGCGGTCATCACTGTCCCCGTCCCGGCCACGAGGAAGATGAAATCTGCACGTGCGATGCGATCGTCGTAGAGGTCGTCGATCATCGGGACCTCCGTCAGGCCCAACTCGTCGCTATACCGGTGTACCCAGACGATGAACGGAATGACGTGATAAAGCGTCCCGAAGACGACGAACCCGATCACGCCGATGGCCACGGTGGACACACTCCCGGGGACCCCCAACCTCGCCGTGTGACCCAACGGCTCGACCGCCCATGCCGGAGCCGTTCCGAGCAGCCAGATGCCGAGCGCAAGGACGACGACCACGTACCGTGACAACATCGGAGTCCACGCAACGCGGGCACCGATCAGTCGCCGAGCCAGGAACGTGCCGGCTGCAAGTGTCCCGACGATCACGAGTACTCCACCGATCATCGCGACGGCCCAGGCATCGAGGAGTCGACCGATCGCGAGCAGGAACACCCCGATCGGATACGTCCCCTCCTCGACGTGCTGGAGGATCGTATCGATTCGCGTAACCTCGGACTGTGTGAACATCGTGGACAGTTGATACAGTGCGCCATAGATTGTGGTGAGAATCGCCCCGAATACAGCAAGCGTGAGGTGGGCGCTTCGAATCGGCCCGTAACCCACCGGGAGCTCGCCGATCACGTTGATCTCGGCGACGGTCAGGGCGAGGAGGAACCCCAGGATCGTCAGCAGGAAAAAGTACCCGAGCGCGATCGCGAAGTGCCGCTCGGTGATGTCCCAGGGGCGGGCGGGGAGCAGGCTTCGCGCGATGTTGTAGACGAAGACCCAGAAACCGAACAGCAGCAGGGATCCCCCCATCGCCAGGAGCCACCCCCACTGGCCGATCCAGGCGATCCCGTACAGGCTCACGCCGACGACGACGAGCCACAACTGTGCCCCTGCGAGCCGTTGGGAGTGCAACGGCGTTCCGGACCAGACGGGGACGAACTGGGTCATCGCCCCCATAATCGTCACGCACACCCAGCCCACCAAGAACAGGTGGATGAAGCCGATCGACCCGAGATCGACGATCAGGCCAGCGGCGTCTGCGACAGCCACGGAAAACGCGGCCACCAGGAACGCGAGCGCGAGCAGAAAATGCCGCAACGGAATCATCATCGGCGGCCCCGCATCCGGGTCGATGCCCCCTGGAATCGCTGCCATGGGATCGATTTCGTGTTTCGGTCGCAAGTCGCTCCCTGCGAATGTGTTCGGGTGCTATTCCACAGGTCAGCCTTTTCGCCTTCACCAAACTCCACACATCAATGTACTTGAGTTTTCTCAGGAGTGATCGGGCCCGCCGATTAGGTACAGTGTTGATACGGTGAGCCACTGAAGTTGGAGGATAATATGGATCGCATAACGACAATCCGGGCTTCTGTTCGGGGATGACGGCGCGGGTAGACCGGCGGTTCGTTCGCGTGAGACAACAACTGTATCCACCCGTTGACAACGTGGCGAGAGCCACCATCAACAAATACCGTGCGTACGAACTGCCGGCGCGAGAACACGTTGGATCAGTGGACCAGTCAGTTGTTCAGGTCCGTCAACACCTCGTAGAACTGGGATACGAGTTTGGCTATTTATCCGCACTCAAGTACCATTGGGAAAAGGGGGCACCTGATTCTGGATCGTACCGGCGCGTCGATCCAGCACATCCCCGCTGGCAATGGCACGTGCATCTCTTCGAACTCGGGAACACCGTTGATGTCGCCTCACATTACGAATACCGCCCGGACCTCCGGTGTGTGGCGGGAGAAACCCATCCCGAACGGGTGCAGCGATTACGAGAACATTACCGCCCGACCTGGGATACACTCCAGGACGATGGAGCCACGTACTTCCTCGGCGACTGTTGCTCGAGAGTAGCGGTCTACCTCGTCGACTGAATCGAATCGAACAGTGCCAGGCTCCAGAAACGGGAGAACGAAAGTAGCGGGATTGAGCGTACGGATCCCTCCGTGGTGGATGGAACCCGGATCAATTCAAACGGCGTGACAATCCTGTAAGGCTTTGAACAAGGGTACGGAGATCCATTTGCGTCACCGGACCGTCGTCCGTGCATTTGCAGGTATCTGCCTGAATGAGAACACGTCGTTCTGCAAACAGTCCCGCTACAGGTGTGGAACGATTCGTTCTTGGCTGACGCTCGTGCCACCGAGACGCCGTCACGAGGCCGAAACGATCAGTCCAACGCGGAAAACACGTCGAGAACTTCATCACAGCACGTTTCGAACTCGCGAATCGTCTCACTCACGCGACCCATGAATTCTCTGTCCGTGAGTTTGGCAGGTGAAAGGTCGAACCCGGCACCCATGGCTTCGATGTTCTTGAAGAGCTCGTCCTGTCTGACATAGATCGCATCCAATTCGTCGATGAAGTCCATGTCTGGATTCAATTCGGCAGCCCTCGTCAGGAATTCCCGACAACCGCCATTCGTGGCGGCTATACAAAGATAGGATCCATGAACGTTCCAGGTTTTCAGTTCGTCCGCCGGGACCTCATCAAATCGGCCATCAAGAAAGCTGTCCGCCCAGTCTGTGAACGCCTGTTCGCCGAACGTGATACCGTCCATCGGGGGTCGGTTCAGCAGCGACGGAATATCCATGACTGCCTCACGGTACACTTCAGCGAGTGGTGGTGTCTCCTTCTTCTCGCCAGCAAAAATAAAGTCCGCCGCTATGTGACCGCTTGCATCGTAGCGGGTGGGTTCCGTATTATCGCCTTCCAGGATCAACAGCGATTCGCCGTCATCCTCGTACCCACAAATCGCGGTGAATTCTTTTGATCCCTCGCGGCTTTTCGAGATCACCGGGACCCCGGCATCGATTGATTCAACGACCTTTTCAACTGCAGCTGGTCGGTCAGCGTTTATTTCGGCTCGATCGATATAGTCGACTTCGTAACCGCAGGCGTCGAAGATGTTCCGGGCGAATTCCCGGTCAAAGATCACGTGAGACAGACAGTGATAGAACTCGTCGTGATGGGGCCCGTGGACCTGCACGAAGTTGTCCCCGGTTACGCCGGAGAAAAACCAGTAGTCATAGGCTTCATCCATCCCCAGACACTCCATGAGGTATTGCATACAGCCGTTTAGCATGTAGTTCTGACCCTCACGCCAGGTTACCAGATTGTGTATGTTCGACAAGACGTTCCCATTGCGCTCCGAGGCCATGGTGCCACCTGAACACCCCATCACGTCACTCCTCGGTTGTAAACCGGTCCTCGTGCTGGGTGCGACGTGTCTGCTGCGCTCGGCCCCACCCCATAGATATCAGGATCTCCCCCGAATGGTCCGCCGATGATCGATGCCATTCTTCTCATCGGGATCATTGCCTCAATCTTCGTCGGATTCAATATCGGCGGGTCATCCACCGGCATCACGTGGGGACCCCCGGTCGGTGCGGGGATTGCGAAGAAGACGACCGCAGCAGCCATCATGACGGTTTTCGTGTTTCTCGGTGGCTGGACCGTCGGCAGGAACGTGATGGGAACACTCAGTGAGGATATTATCACCATCGATCTTACCTTGACAGCCGGTGTTGCCGTCCTCTTTTTCATCGGAGTAGGAATTCTCGTCGCCAACATCTTCGGCGTCCCCGTCCCGACGTCGATGACGACCGTCGGGGCGATCGCGGGGCTCGGCCTTGCAACTGGTACCCTCAACTACGAGACACTAACGAGAATCATTTCATGGTGGATCGTGACGCCGATCATCGGATTCTGGATTGGCGGGGTTATCGGACGCTACATGTACCCCGAGGTCAATCGACGAGTCCGGATCGAGAAGTCCGATGGACCGTTGCTCGTTCTTGATCGTCGCGGACCGTTGCCGATGCCAGCGTTCGGCGCGAACACGACGCGATCGGAAGTCGTCAGCACGGCTGTCGTGATCGTGATCGGCTGTTACATGGCGTTTAGCGCCGGAGCGAGCAACGTGCCGAACGCCGCCGCACCGCTGGTTGGTGACGCGGGTGGACTCTCTGCCGACACCGCCATCATCGTTGCCACGCTCGCAATCAGCCTCGGCGGATTTACCATCGCTCGTCGTACGATGGCGTCGGTCGGCGGTGAATTGAGTGAGATTCCACTGCTCGCGGCCCTGTTCGTCATGGTGACCGCATCGACCATCACGACCCTACTCTCCTGGATGGGCATCCCGATTAGCCTCGTGATGGCGACGGTGATGACGATCGTCGGGATCGGCTGGGGCCGTGCAACCCGTCCAATCACGTTCCACGAGGCAGTCACACGTGACGTCGAGGCCGCCGAAATCGTCCCGGGTGCGATTACCGCGCAGGAGATGGAAGGTGAATCCGCAGCTCCGATCGGGGAAGAAGAACCCGAAGCAGTACTCAACGCGGGGGATCTCTTTAATCCCCAGGCGGTCATCAAGTACGTCTCGATGTGGATTATCGGCCCGTCGATGTCGACGGGCTTGGCCTACGGGTTTTTTCTCCTCATCCCCGGTGTCGCCTGACGGGAGATTTAGGTAACTGGTCGGCCTCTCTTGTGCCATGGTTTCACGGGTTCTCGTACCGATGGACGACTCCGACCATGCCAGTAAGGCGCTTGAGTACGCCCTCGAGAATCACCCCGAAGCTGAGATCACCGTCGTCCACATTGTCGGTGTCCCGTCGATGATGATGGGGGAGGCGGTCGCACTCACGCTCGAAGACGACATCAGTGAAGCCGCTGCCAAACGCGCTGCTCCCGTGTTCGAACGTGCCCGTCAAATTGCCGACGAGCGTGCTCGAGAGATCGACACGCTCGTCGGTATCGGCCACCCGGCTCGGAATATTCTCGACCGCGCCGAGAACTACGACGTGATAATCCTTGGAGCGCACGGAGAGGACTGGAGCCGAG